>CATKZW010000020.1 GCA_949841465.1 uncultured Oscillospiraceae bacterium | reverse complement strand
GCTTATCAGCCACCCCACTGCGCCGTTGAAAGTGTAAAGCCTTGACTTTTTCCACAGGCTTGGTATAATATCCCCACCCACAAACGGTTTTGCGCTCTCGTCCCAGCCATGGGGGCGGGAGCGTTGGGTTTGTATGCCTCCGGCGGCCTCCTTTTTTCTTTGAAAAGAAAAAAGGAGGCGAAAAAAGAAACTTTTAGACTTCTATCAGGTAACTGCTGCTTTTTTTTAACGCGGAAAAAATTAACTTCTTAATAAAACAATAGCAAAATTATTTATCATCAGTAATCACTCATTTAGTGGTCGAGCGATAACTTTATTATATTAACCCGTAGGTAACGGTCTAAAGTTCTTTTTCGGTTCCTTTTTCTTTTAAGAAAAAGGAACGAGAACTGAAAGGAGAAATCAATATGGCGAAACAAAAACCACGCACACTGTCCGGCTTCATGGAGCTGCTCCCCGCCCGGCAGGTGCAGTTTGAGCGGATGGCGGAGCTGCTTCGTAAATCCTATTCCCTTTACGGGTTCACTCCCCTGGACACCCCGATCATCGAGGCCAGCGAGGTGCTGCTGGCCAAGGCTGGCGGGGAGACTGAAAAGCAGATCTACCGGTTCTCCAAAGGGGATTCCGATCTGTCCCTGCGGTTCGATTTGACGGTGCCGCTGGCCAAGTACGTGGCGCTCCACTACGCGGACCTCTCCTTCCCCTTCCGCCGGTTCCAGATCGGCAAGGTCTACCGCGGGGAGCGGGCCCAGCGGGGGCGGTTCCGGGAGTTCTATCAGGCGGATATCGACGTCATCGGCGACGGAAAGCTGGATATCGTCAATGAGGCGGAGATTCCCTCCATCATCTACCAGACCTTCACCGCCCTGGGGCTGAAGCGGTTCCAGATCCGGGTCAACAACCGGAAACTCCTCACTGGGTTCTACCAGCTCCTCCACTGGGAGCACAGGGCCGGGGACATCATGCGGGTGGTGGACAAGCTGCCCAAGATCGGCGCGGAAAAGGTGGGGCTGATGCTCTATGACGAGATAGGTATGGACCAGGACGCCGTGGGCGAGGTAACCAGGTTCATCTCCATCAAGGGATCCAACCAGGAGGTCCTGACCGCCCTGGAGGAGTATCGCGGGAAAAGCCAGGTCTTTGACCAGGGGCTGGATGAGCTGAACACGGTGGTCAAATATCTGGGCGCGTTCGGCGTGCCGGAGGAGAATTTCACAGTGGACCTGACCATCGCCCGAGGGCTGGACTACTATACGGGCACCGTGTATGAGACCTTTATGACCGACCACCCGGAGATTGGTTCCATCTGCTCCGGGGGACGATATGACAACTTAGCGGAATATTATACTGATAAACAACTTCCAGGCGTCGGAATTTCCATCGGTCTGACCCGCCTGTTCTATGTACTGGAGGAACAGGGATATCTCAACGACCAGCTCATCACCTCCCCCGCCGATGTGCTCATACTGCCCATGACCGATGACCTCGCCCCCGCTATCGGGTTTGCCACCCGGCTGCGCTCGGCAGGCGTGCGGGCCCAGCTGTACACTGAACAGAAGAAGTTCAAGCAGAAAATGACCTACGCCGACCGGCTGGGTGTACCCTTCGCGGCCTTCCTGGGGGAGGACGAGATTGCGAAAAACGCTGTCTCCGTGAAGGATATGCTCTCCGGGGAGCAGGAGACTATGCCTGTGGACCAAGCCGTGGAAAGGGTTCGCGCCGCCATCCGGGAGCGGGGGAACGCCGCCCCGATTCGGGAACAGACGTCTGATTAGGCTTAAACAAGAAGTTTAAAATACTTTCATGATTACAGATTGGAGTTGATTTCCATGTTTCAATCACGCACCCACACCTGCGGCGACCTGCGCATGGAGCACGTGGGCCAGCAGGTAAAGCTGGCCGGCTGGATGGAAAACGTCCGGGAGGTGGGCCAGAACCTGGCCTTTGTGGTCCTGCGGGACTTCTATGGCACCACCCAGGTGGTCATTGAGACGGAGGAGATGATGGCCGCCGTCAAGGGGCTCAACAAGGAGTCCACCATCTCGGTGGAGGGCGTCGTCCGGGAGCGGGACAGCAAGAACCCCAATATGCCCACCGGCGATATTGAAGTAGTGCCCGCCAAGATCGAGGTGCTGGGGCGGTGCCGCCACAACGAGCTGCCCTTCCAGATCAACCGGTCACGGGAGGCCGACGAGACCCAGCGGCTCAAGTACCGCTATCTTGATCTGCGCAATCCGGAGGTCAAGAACAACATCATTCTGCGGTGCAATGTGGTGGCCGCACTCCGCGCCGCCATGCTGGCCGAGGGCTTCCTGGAAATCACCACCCCCATCCTCACCGCCTCCTCCCCCGAGGGGGCCCGGGATTACCTGGTGCCCTCCCGCAAGCACCCAGGCAAGTTCTATGCCTTGCCACAGGCCCCCCAGCAGTTCAAGCAGCTGCTGATGGCCTCCGGCTTCGACCGCTACTTCCAGATCGCCCCCTGCTTCCGGGACGAGGACGCCCGGGGCGACCGCTCCCCCGGCGAGTTCTACCAGCTGGACATGGAGATGGCCTTCGCCGATCAGGACGACGTGTTCTCCGTGCTGGAGCGGGTGCTGCCCCCCATCTTCGCTGAATACGGCAAGTATAACACCGCCTCCGCCGCCCCCTTTGCCCGCATCCCCTATCTGGAGGCCATGGACAAGTACGGCTCCGATAAGCCAGACCTGCGCATTGACCTGACCCTGACCGACGCCACCGACCTGCTGGCCGGGTGCGGCTTCCCGCCCTTTGAGGGGAACACCGTTAAGGCAATCGTGGTCACCGGCTTCTCCGGAACCCGAAAGCAGATCGACGGACTGTGCAATGAGGTGGAGGTCCAGTCCGGCAATAAGGCCTATTGGTTCCGTTACGACGAGAACGGCGAGATTGTGGGCGGCATCGCCAAGTTCGTCCAGCCCATCAAGGACCAGGTGGTCCAGGCCCTTGGGCTGACACCCGGCTGCTTCGTGGGCCTCACCGCGGGCAGGCTGCCGGCCGCCCAAAAGACCGCCGGCGTGCTGAGAAACAAGCTGGGCGCGTTCTGCCCCGGCCACATGGACACTGAGCGCTATGAGTTCTGCTGGATCGTGGACTTCCCCATGTACGAAATCGGCGAGGAGTCCGGCGAGCTGGAGTTCTGCCACAACCCCTTCTCCATGCCCAACGGCGGGCTGGACATCCTCAAAAAGGCGGCGGCCGGGGAGGTTGACCCGCTGACCATCACCGCGTTCCAGTATGACCTGGTGTGCAACGGCGTGGAGCTGTCCTCCGGCGCGGTGCGCAACCACGACCCCGAAATCATGATTGAGGCGTTCCAGCTGGTGCGGCTGGGCGAGGAGGACGTGAAGGCCAAGTTCCCCGCCATGTACAACGCCTTCACCTATGGCGCTCCCCCCCACGCGGGCATCGCCCCCGGCGTGGACCGCATGGTCATGCTGCTGGCCGGGGAGGACTCCATCCGGGAGATCATCCCCTTCCCCATGAACAAAAACGCCCAGGATGTGATGATGGGCGCACCCTCTTTTGTGGAGCAAAAGCAGCTGGATGAGCTGAACATCGTTTGCACCAAACAGGAGGAAGAGTAACAAAAAGGGCCTCTCCCGATGGGGAGAGGCCTTTTGCTATCTTTTATCAATATCCATAATCCGTTTGATATCAGAGCCCATGGCCGCTTTCCAGCCGGCGGTGAAGGAGGAGCGGACCAGTTCAAAAAGCGCCTCGTTGACCTGTTCGCACTTCGCGTCGTCCAGAAACGCGGATAACGCCTTGTCAAATTCCATTTCATTCATAATATCACCTCATAATATTATATATTAGTTTATATTATTTGTCAATATTCTATCGCTTAAAATGGTATAACATATGCAGGTGATTATTATGAAGCCATTGAAAGTACAAATCAGCATTACACTTGATGAGCCAGTCTATCTAAAAGTCAAAGAATTGGCTGAAAATGATGACCGGTCGGTTTCAAGCTATATCAACCTGGCCCTCAGAGATCATTTGGAACAGTTCGGTCGAGAGAGAGCAGAATGAAGAAAGCGCCGGGTCTCCCCGGCGTTTTCTCTATCTCAGCTTCATCCATTCGCTGACCGCCAGCAGGTCGCAGCGCTCATTGAACGGATTGTTTGAGTGCCCCTTTACCCAGTGGAGGTTCACCACGTGCTTGCCGCACAGCTCCAAAAGCCGCTCCCACAGGTCGGGGTTCATCGCAGGCTTCTTGTCCGACTTGACCCAGCCCCGCGCCTTCCAGCCCTTGGCCCAGCCCTTCTCCAACGCATCGATTACATATTTCGAGTCAGAGTAGAGCTCCACTATGCAGGGCTCCTTCAACGCCTCCAGTCCCTTGATGACGGCCGTCAGTTCCATGCGGTTGTTTGTGGTGTTCTTCTCGCCGCCGCTGAGCTGCTTCTCATGCCCGTCGTACAGCAGGACCACACCCCAGCCACCGGGACCGGGGTTTCCGGAGCAGGCTCCGTCGGTATATAGCGTGACTGTTTTCATATTCGGATTCCTTTTCCTGTTTTGTCGGTTCCTCCATCGGCGAGGGAGGTTATTCCAGTACCAAGGATACACGACGTCACACAAAAAGTCAATCACATATTCTCTGCGCGTCTCCCTTCTTGGCAGGGGGAGAAGCCAGGCAATCCATGCTATAAACTGAATTGGGACATAAGTGATAATATAGAACAGCAATATCACTAAGCTTACGATAAATATGGGTAGATATATTTTTATCGCAATATCAATTATAATATCTATGATATACCACCTCACGGATTGTATTATAACACCTTTCATTTGGAAAAGCAATCTAAAAAGTTGGATAACCTGATTTTAAAGTTATTAAATTTTTCCATCTTTCAGATAGAATATATAAAAGGTGATACTTATGAAAGATGAAAACCGTGATGTGTGGTTAAAAATCAGTTTAAATGTCCTATATTACCGGAGAAAACAGCAAATAACGCAGGAACAGCTGGCAGAAACGATTGGAGTAAGCACAAACCATTTTCAAAGATTTGAAAGCAACGCGAAGGGATGCAGTCTTGATACCTTGATTGATATCTCAAAAGCCTTAAATATACCACTATGCAAATTATTTGAGTTCAGAGACTAAAAGCGGACGGGCTGGTGGCCCGTCCGCTTTTGCTTATTCCTCTGTCTCCGTCATTTCCGTGACGTCAGCCTCAGGGGCCTCCGCCGGGACTTCCACTTCCTCCCCCGGCTCCTTCTCCGCCAGGGACAGCGCAATCACCCGGTCGCCCTCCTCCTTGAAGCGCATGACAATCACGCCCTGGGTGGAACGGCTCATCAGCCGGATGCCGTCCACATCCGTGCGGATCAGCGTGCCCGACTGGGTGACCAGCAGCAGATCCTCGCTTCCGTCCACCACCTTTACACCCACCACCGGGCCGGTTTTTTCCGTCAGGCCGTAGTTTTTAATGCCGTACGCGCCCCTATCGGTAATGCGGTAGTCCTCCACCGGGGAGCGCTTGCCGTAGCCGTTTTCGGTGATGGTGAGCACCGCGCGCCCAGGCTTTGCCCTGGCCGCGGACACCACGTAGTCCCCCTCCCGCAGGCGGATGCCGATGACGCCCATGGAGTTGCGCCCGGTGGGACGGACCTTTTCCTCCGGGAAGCACGCCGCCATGCCGTCGTGGGTGGCGATGAGCAGGTTCTGACGGCCGTCCGTCTCACGCACCTGGATCAGCTCGTCCCCCTCGTCCAGCAGGATCACCCGCAGGCCGTTGTTGCGCAGGCTGCGCAGGGCGGAGGCGTCCAGCCGCTTTACCGTGCCGTTCCGGGTGAACATGGTCAGGTAGCGGGGCTCCTCCCCTTCGCTGATGTCACGGGTGTGAATCATCACCGCCACCTTCTCGCCCTGCTCCACCTGGAGCACGTTGACGATGTTGGTGCCCCGAGCCGTGCGGCCCGCCTCCGGAATCTGATACCCCTTCTTTCGGAACACCCGGCCCTTGTCGGTGAAGAACAGGATATAGTCGTGGGTGGAGGCGGTAAACACCGTGTTCACGTAGTCCTCCTCACGGGTGGCCATGCCCTTTTTCCCCATGCCGCCCTTGCCCTGGGCCGCGTACTCCCTGGCGGAGGTGCGCTTGATGTAGCCCCCCGCCGTCATGGTGAATACCGACTGCTCCTCCTCAATCAGGTCCTCAATGTCGATTTCGTCGGTCACGTCCTGAATCTCGGTGGTGCGGTCGTCGCCGTACTTGTCCCGGATGGCGATGAGCTCGTCCTTCAGCACGCCCTTCAGCTTTTCCTCGCTGGCCAGCAGCTCCCGGTAGTAGCTAATCTTCTCCTCCAGCTCTTTGTACTCCGCTTCCAGCTTTTCACGGTCCAGGCCCTGGAGACGGCGCAGCTGCATCTCCAGAATGGCCTGGGTCTGCACCTCGTCCAGCTCGAAGCGCTCCATCAAGCGCTCCTTGGCGTTATCATAGCTGGTGCGGATGATGTGGATGACCTCGTCGATGTTGTCCTGGGCGATAATCAGGCCCTCCAACAGGTGGGCGCGCTCCAGAGCCTTTTTCAGGTCGTACTCCGTGCGGCGGCGGATCACCTGCTCCTGGAAGGTGATGTACTCGTCCAGGATGCTCCGCAGGGAGAGAATCCGGGGCTGCTTCTGGTTGTCCACCAGGGCCAGCATGATGATGGAAAAATTGGACTGCATGGCGGTCTGCTTGAACAGCTTGTTCAGCACCACCTGGGGGTTGGCGTCCTTTTTCAGCTCGATGACGATGCGCATGCCGTTGCGGTCCGTCTCGTCCCGCAGGTCGGAAATGCCCTCCAGACGCTTGTCCTTTACCTGGTCGGCAATGTTGCGGATCATCTGCCGCTTGTTTACCTGATAGGGCAGCTCGGACACGATGATGCGGGTGCGGTCCTTGCCGAATTCCTCAAACTCCGTCCGGGCCCGGAGCACGATCTTGCCCCGGCCGGTGGCGTAGGCCGCCCGGATGCCCGCCCGGCCCATGATGATGCCCTTGGTGGGGAAGTCCGGGCCCTTGATGTGCTCCATCAGGTCGGACAGGGTGGCGTTTTCGTTGTCCAGCACGCAGATCACCGCGTTGATGACCTCCCGCAGGTTGTGGGGCGGGATGTTGGTGGCCATGCCCACGGCGATGCCGCTGGAGCCGTTCACCAGCAGGTTGGGAAACCGGCTGGGCAGGACCTTGGGCTCCTTGCGGGTCTCGTCGAAGTTGGGGTCCCAGTCCACGGTCTCCTTGTCGATATCCCGGAGCATCTCGTTGGCGATCTTCGCCATGCGGGCCTCGGTGTAACGGTTGGCCGCCGGGGGATCGCCGTCCACGTTGCCGAAGTTGCCGTGGCCGTCCACCAAGGGATAGCGCATGGAGAACTTCTGCACCAGGCGGACCATGGCGTCGTACACCGACGCATCCCCGTGGGGGTGGTAGTGGCCCAGCACGTCGCCCACGCAGGTGGCCGACTTCCGGAAGGGCTTGTCCGAGGTCAGGCCCCCCTCGTACATGGAGTACAGGATGCGGCGGTGCACCGGCTTCAGGCCGTCACGCACGTCCGGCAGGGCCCGGCCCACGATGACGCTCATAGCGTAATCCTTATAGCTGTCCGTCATCTCCTTGACCAGCTCCGACTGGGTGATGACCTGATTGGGGAAGGCAATGTCCTCCGGTTTATAGCTTCTGTTGTGTCCCATTATGATCCTCCGCTTATGTTGTCATGGCGCTGTTACGCTCTGAAACGGCCAGGGCGTTCGGTCCTTCGCGCTTCTCAGTAATCCACGTTCAGGGCGTATTTGGCGTTCTCCTCGATCCATTCCTTCCGGGGCTCCACCTTCTCGCCCATGAGGATGGTGAAGATGTTGTCCGCTGCCACCGCGTCCTCCAGGGTGATGCGGCGCAGGGTGCGGGTTTCCGGGTTCATGGTGGTCTCCCATAACTCGTTGGGGTCCATCTCGCCCAGGCCCTTGAAACGGTTGATGTCAATCTTCACATTGGGGTTGCCGCCCCGCATCTCGGCGGAGATCCTGTCCCGCTGCTCGTCGGAGTAGGCCACCCGCTGGGTCTTGCCCCGGGTCAGCTTGTACAGCGGCGGCACGGCGGAATAGACGTACCCCTTCTCAATCAGCGGCCGCATATAGCGGAAGAAGAAGGTCAGCAGCAGGGTGCGGATATGGGCGCCGTCCACGTCGGCATCGGACATGATGATGATCTTGTGGTAGCGCAGCTTTTCCAGGTTGAACTCGTCCCCAATGCCCGCGCCCAGGCCCAGCACCAGGGGGTACAGCTTGTCGTTGCCGTAAATCTTGTCCGCCCTGGCCTTCTCCACGTTGAGCATCTTGCCCCACATGGCCAGAATGGCCTGGAAGCGGCTGTCCCGGCCGTCGATGGCCGAGCCCGCGGCGGAGTCGCCCTCCACGATATACAGCTCGCACAGGGCTGGGTCCCGCTCATTGCAGTCCTGGAGCTTGTCCGGCATCTGGCCGGACTCCAGGGCCGTTTTGCGGCGCACCGACTCCCGGGCCTTCCGGGCCGCCTCCCGGGCGCGGTTGGCCATCAGCGCCTTCTCCAGGATGGCCTTGCCCACCGCCGGATTCTCCTCCAGAAACTGCTCCAGCTTGTCCGACACCACGTTGTTCACCAGGGTGCGCATCTCGCTGTTGCCCAGCTTCGCCTTGGTCTGGCCCTCAAACTGGGCCTCGGTCAGCTTCACCGAAATCACGCAGGTCAGGCCCTCCCGGCAGTCGTCGCCGGACACCTTGTCCTCGTCCTTCAAGATCTTGGTCTTTTTGCCGTAGGCGTTGAGCACGGTGGTCAGGGCCCGCTTCAAGCCCTCCTCGTGCATGCCGCCCTCCGGGGTGTGGACGTTGTTGGCGAAGGACACAATGACCTCGTTGTAGCTGTCCTCGCAGTACTGCATGGCGATCTCCGCCATGGAGTCGTCCTTGGAGCCGGACATATAGATGACCTGCTCGTGGAGGGGGGTCTTATTCTGATTAATGAAGGTGACGAACTCGCGGATGCCGCCCTGGTAGTGCATGGACTCCTCCGCCTCGTGACCGGGGCGGCGGTCCGCCATGAGGATCTTCACCCCGGCATTCAAAAACGCCTGCTCCCGCATGCGGCGGTGGAGGGTCTCGTAATCATAGACGGTGTCCTCAAACATCTCAGGGTCCGGCTTGAACACCACCTCGGTGCCCGTCTTGTCCGTGGTCCCGATGACGGTCATCTCCTGGGTCATATTGCCGCGGGAGAATTTGACCTCGTAAATCTGGCCGTTCTTGTGGACCCGGACCTCCATCCACTCCGACAGGGCGTTGACCACGCTGCCGCCCACGCCGTGCAGACCGCCGGACACCTTGTACCCGCCGCCGCCGAACTTGCCGCCGGCGTGGAGGACGGTGTACACCACCTCCAGGGCGGGTTTGCCCGTCTGGGGCTGTATGTCCACCGGCACGCCGCGGCCGTTGTCGGTGACCCGGATCACGTCGCCGTCAAGAATTTCCACGGTGATGTGGTCGCAGTAGCCCGCCAGGGCCTCGTCAATGGCGTTGTCCACGATCTCGTACACCAGGTGGTGCAGACCGGAGGCGGACGTGGAACCGATATACATGCCGGGGCGCTTGCGTACGGCCTCAAGGCCCTCCAGCACCTGGATCTCCGACGCGCCGTACTCGTGCTCCACCTGGGTGGAATTGGTTTGCTCGTTGATGTCAGACATTTAGATAAACCTCCATGGGATAATTACAGGTCGTAAAATGTGCCGTTCTCGGCCCGCTTTTGCAGGGTGGCCGGGGTGAGCTGGGTGATATAGACGGCGGGGGGGCCCTCCCCTTCCCGGACGAGGACGAAGGAACGGGGCAGGTCGTCCCCCACGGTGATCACGCGGCCCTCCTGCTCCGCCTGCTCCAAAAAGCGCCGGGTGCGGAAGGACCAGGTGGTATTGTCCAGGTCAAATACGCCGATGACGGCGCCCTCCGGGACCATCACGTTCTGCCCTAAATGCAGGTACATATTCCGCTCCTCCAGGTGTGCCTATCGTTCCGCAGGGGACTGGCCATGGGGCTGAAGCTGGGGGGCCTTCTACTCGTCGGAACATTGATTCACCCCACCAGCGTGCCGTCCTTTACATAGAACGCCTTGCCGTCCCTCAGCCGGGCCAGCTTTTCCTCCTCGCAGCAGGTGATGAACACCTGCCCGGAGGTGATGCGGTTGAGCACAAACTCCTGCCGCCGCTGGTCCAGCTCACTGAGCACGTCGTCCAGCAGGAGCACCGGCCACTCCTCCGAGTCATGGTAAAAGATGTCCCGGGCCGCCAGCTTCAGCGCCAGCGCCGCCGTCCGGGTCTGGCCCTGGGAGGCAAAGGCTTTCGCGCTCTTCCCGTCAATTTCCACCGCCAGCTCGTCCTTGTGGGGGCCGGACAGGCAGGCGCGGGCGGCAATCTCCGCCTCCCGGTGGCTCTCCTGGTGGGCGACCAGCTGGGGAAGGATCGCTTTCGGGGGGGCCTCCGGGTCGGTGACGGCGGACACCGTCTCATAGCGCAGGGCCAGCTTTTCTCGGCCGCCGGAGCAGTCCCCGTGGATGGCGGGGGCCGTCTGTTCCAGACGGCGGATGAAATGGGCCCGGTAGTGGACAAGCACAGCCCCGCACTGGGCCATCCGAAGGGAAAAGTCGTCCAGGGCGTCCAGCAGGCTGGGGTGCTGCTCGCTGTCCTTTAAAATGCGGGTTTTGTGCTGGTAGAGCCGTTTGTACTCCGCCAGCGCCTGGGCATACCGGGGCCGGAGCTGGCAGATGCAGCTGTCCAGGAAGCGGCGGCGGGCCTCCGCGCCCTCCCGGATCAGGTACAAGTCCTCCGGGCAGAATAACACAGTGTTTAACAGCCCGGAAAGTTCACCCGCTGTTTTCAGCTTCACCCCGTTGGAGTGCAGCTGACGCCGGGCGCCCCGGTGGAGGCCGGCCTCCAGAACCAGTTCTCTGCCGCGGCTGGTCACCCTGGCCTTGAGAAAGGCGTGGTCCCCGCCGTGGCGGATCAGGTCCCGGTCGTACCGGGCCCGGTGGGAGGAGGCGGAGGACAGATAGGCGACAGCCTCCAGCAGGTTGGTTTTGCCCTGGGCGTTTTCCCCCGCGATGACGTTGACGCCGGGATGGAATTTTGCCTCCCCGTGGACGTAGTTTCGGAAGCCGTCCAGAGTGATCTCGTTGACCGTCATTCCACTACGTATACCCTGCCGTCCAGCTCCGCCCGGTCACCGGGGCGGAGCTTTTTGCCGCGCATGGCGCAGGGCTCGCCGTTTACCTTGACTTCGCCCTCCTGGACGGCCAGCTTGGCCTCCCCGCCGGTCTCTACCGCTCCGGCGAATTTTAAAAAGGCGTCCAGTTTGATAAACTCTGTGTTGATTTTAACATGTTCTTCGCTCATGGTTATCACTCCGCGGTCCGCAGACGGACGGGCAGGACCATATAGAGAAAGTTATCCGGTTCCCCCTCTGTGGGCAGGATCAGGCAGGGGGAGGTGGCCGTGTTCAGCTCCAGCCGCACCCGGCCGGCGGGGGCCCGCCGCACCGCGTCCATCAGAAAACGGTTGTTGAAGCCGATCTCCAGGCCCTTGCCGTCCCCGGTGATGGGACAGCGGTCGGCGGCAAAGCCCATGGCGGTTTTGGAGGTGATGGACACGGAGCCGTCCTCAAATTTACACCGCAGGGGGCTTTTCAGCTTCTCGTTGATAATGAGGGAGGCCCGGGCGATGGACAGCTGGAGGTCGGAGGTCTCCGCCTCCAGCACGATGGAGTTATTCTGGGGGATGGTCTGGCGGTAGTTTAGAAATTCTCCTTCCAGCCGCCGGGACACCAGCAGGGTGCCGCCGATCTGGAAGGTGACATGGCGGTCCCCAAGGGTGATGACGGCGGGCTCGTCGGAATCGGCGCAGATCTTCTCCACCTCGCTGAGAGCCGCGCCGGGGACTACAAAGGACAGGGACCCGGGCGCGTCCTGCTCCATCAGGTCCTCCCGGCGCAGGGCCAGGCGGTATCCGTCCACTGCTACTATGGTGAGCTGCCTGCCGTCCGCCTCGAACAGCGCGCCGGTGTGGATGGGGCGGCTTTCGTTGTCGCTGACGGCGAAGATGGTCTGAGAGATCATGGCTTTCAGGTTTCCCTGGGTGATGGTCAGGCCGGAGCCGTCGCTGACGGAGGGCAGGTCGGGAAAGTCCTCGTCGCTGCTGCCCATAACGTCGTAGCAGGTGGGGCCGCTTTGGAGGTGGACGGAGCAGTTGTCCGTTTGGACCGTGACCACATCGTCGGGCATGTTGCGGAGCATTTCGCCGAACAGCCGGGCGGATAGGACAATGGCTCCGCCCTCTGCCACGTCGGCGGAGATTTCAGTTATGATACCCGTTTCCAGATTGTAGCCGCTGAGGTGAAGTCCGGTGAGGCCGGCCTCCACCAGCACGCCCTCCAGGGCTTGGATGGAGCTCTTGGGGGCTACGACCCGGCCGGCGGTGGTGACGGCGGATTGAAGGATGGCCTTTTCACAGGAAAATTTCATAGAGAGGCTTCCTTTCTCCTCTCGGGAGGGAGAGGAAAGTATTTCTTTTCGCAGTAGTCATTAGGGGGTGTGGGGGTTGTGGAAGGTTGGGGAAAGGCGTTGAAACAAGCGGTTTTTTGCGTCCGCAGAGAGTTCCGCAGGGTTTGCACAGGTTCCGTGGAAAAATGATGCTCCGCTGGAGGTTCCACAGGCGTCCACAGCACAGTCCGCAGAATTGTGGAAGCTTTGGGGAAAGGAATGACCGGCCGGAGGCGGTCGGTTTAGTAGGCGGAGTTTACCGCGTTGGTGATGTCCCGGATGATTTCCATCAGGTCCGGCTGCTGCTTCATCATCTTCTCCACCCGGTTGATGGAGTTGAGCACCGTGGAGTGGTGCCGCCCGCCGAACTGCTGGCCGATCTCGGCCAGGGACAGCTGGGTCATCTCCCGGATGATGTACATAGCCACGTTACGGGCGGTGCTGATCTCCTTGTTCTGGCTCTGGCCCCGGATGGCGGAGGCGTCCAGCTCGTAGAACCGGGCTACCTCCTGGACGATGGTATCCGCCGAGGGGAGAAAATTCTCCTTCGCCTTTAGAATGTCGCGTACAGCCCGGATGGTGGTCTCTATGTCCACCTGAGCGCCCATCAGCTCCTGGAAGGCCATGATTTTGTTGACCACGCCCTCAATCTGCCGCACGTTGGAGGTGATGTTTTCCGCCACGTAGGAGAGCACCGGTTCCGGCAGGGAGATGCCCTGCTCCAGGGATTTGTTTTTCAGCAGCGCCACCCGCGTCTCGTAGTCGGGGGGCTGTATGTCTACCGAAAGGCCCTGTTCGAACCGGGTGCGCAGGCGCTGCTCCAGCCGGAGCATCTCGTGGGGGGGGCGGTCGGAGGTGAATACGATCTGCTTCTTCTGCTCGTAGAGGGTATTAAAGGTGTGGAACAGCTCCTCCTCGCTGGAGTCCTTGCCGGCGATGAACTGCACGTCGTCCATGAGGAACAGGTCCACCAGGCGGTATTTGTCTCGGAAGCCCTGCATATCCTTGCCGTGCCGGAGGTGGTCAATGAACTCGTTGACAAAGTCCTCGCTCTGCACGTACAGAATGCGGCAGCCGGGACTGCCCTGGTGCACCCGGTTGGCAATGGCGTGGAGCAGGTGGGTTTTGCCCAGCCCGGACTGGCCGTAGATGAACAGGGGGTTGTAAGCCCCGCCGGGCTCCTCCGCCACGCTCTTGGCGGCGGAATAGGCGAAACGGTTGGTGGAGCCCACCACAAACCGCTCGAAGGTGTATCGGTTCGCGCCATTGCCCTCCGATGGATTTGCGGGGGTCTGACGGACGTAGGCGTCCCGCTCCTCCGGCAGGAGGAGGGCCACGTCCACGTCGAAGGAAAACAGCTCCTTCAGGGCCTTTTCCACGTCGGACTGGAAGCGGTTGTGGATGATGTTACGGGTAAATTCGGTGGGCACGCACAGCACCAGGCGGGTGTCCTCCAAAGCCACGGCCTCCACTTCGCCAAACCAGGTTTCAATGGAGACGGCGGTCATGCTGCTCTCCATCAGGCTTTTTACTTTTTCCCACACATCGGCAGCCGATTTCATGGGCAGCAACCTCCTAAAACTTCAGATAACGTAATTAATCAATTATACCAAAAAAGGAAAGGGGTTACAAGTGCTTTTCCCAATTCTTTATATTATAATGTGGAACAGGTTCTTCCTTTTTTCTTTGGAAAGAAAATGTGTACAAACAAGATCATTATAAGAATTATAACATTTTTGTTTGAGATAAGTTCCCGATTCGTGGTCGAGCGCAGGCTTTATGATATTGCATTGTGGGCGTAACGGTTTAAAAGTTCTTTTTGATTCTTTTTCTTTCAAGAAAAAGAATCGCCCTGAAATTGGCGATTTTTTGTTGACAGACGGGTTATTTCACGCTATAATCTTTGATACGCGATTCCGCGTCAGTATGCCAACCGCGCCTGTTCAGGCGTTGTGGAGCGCGCAGTCCCGGGCATGGAAAGCGCGCAAAATCGTACAGGAGGTGTTCCCGCATGAAGCGTACCTATCAGCCCAAGAAGCGTCAGCGTTCCAAGGTTCACGGCTTCCGTAAGCGCATGGCTACCGCCAACGGCCGCAAGGTTCTGGCCCGCCGCCGCGCCAAGGGCCGCGTCCGCCTGAGCCACTGATGGCGCACACATCGGGATAATCGATACCACCGGGGCGCGGGAGTTTTCCCTCGCCCCTGTGCCCGTTTCCCGAAGAAGCGCGACGATAGGTGCGCAGGGGAGCTTGGAGCGAAGGCAAAAGCCCATGACCCACTCAGTGGGACTGGGTTTTGACTGAGTCGCAGCGAAAGCGACCCGGCAGCGCACCCAATCGGAGCGTGACAATGAAAAGTGCTGAACCGTCGCAAACAGGCGAAGCGCGACAATGAGAAGCGCAAAGAAGCGGGCTGACCGCTTTGCAGCGCGACATCATCAAGGCAAAACAACTGCCCCAGTGGAGGTCGTATGAAACATACCGCGCCGCTCAAGGAAAACCATCTCTTCCGCAGGGCTTACAACAGGGGAAAGTCCGCCGCCGACAGCCGCCTGGCCCTCTACGTCCGGCGCAACGGACAGAAAAACAACCGGCTGGGCTTTACCGTGTCCACCAAGCTGGGCTGCGCCGTGGTCCGCAACCGGGTGCGGCGCCGCCTGCGGGAGATCTACCGGCTCCATGAGGACCAGTTCCGGGGCGGCTGCGACGTGGTGGTGGTGGCCCGGGTCCGAGCTGCCTCCAGCGATTACCACCAGCTGGAAAAGTCCTTCCTCAAGCTGGCGGACAAGCTGGAGCTGATGAAAAAGGACGGCCCGGCGTGAACAAACCGCTGCCGGGACCTTTCCGTCACAGTGCCGGGGAATGCCGGTCCCAATTGCGCGAGAAGGAAGGGACAACGTGAAAAAACTGCTGCTGGCCCTGATCCGCTGGTATCGCCGGGACATCTCCCCATACCGGGAGCCCTGCTGCCGGTTCATCCCCACCTGCTCCACCTATGCCCTGGAGGCGGTGGAGGTACATGGGGCCCTCAAGGGCGGGGCGCTGGCCCTGTGGCGCGTCCTGCGGTGCCATCCCTTCCACAGGGAAAAGGGTTTCATCTACGACCCGGTGCCCCCCAAGAAAATCAAAAGAGTTTAGGAGGCCAAACATGGATATTTGGCAAATCCTCATGACCCCGTTCAGCTGGCTGCTGAAGCTGTTCTGCGATGTGTTCAACAGCTACGGCATCGCCCTGTTTTTGTTCACCATCGTCATCAAGGTGATCCTTTTCCCCCTGAACCTGAAGGGCAAAAAGGGCATGATCAAGATGAACGTGGTGAACAGCCAGCTCCAGGAGATTCAGAAGCGCTGCGGTAACGACAAGGAGCGCTATAACCAGGAGGTCCAAAAGTTTTACGCCGAGAATAACGCCAACCCCATGAGCGGCTGCGGCTGGCAGATGATCCCCTTGATTATCCTGTACCCGCTGTACGCCATCATCCGCCGACCCCTGAAGTACATGATGTGGCTGACCGAGGACGCGGTGAAGGCCGTGGCCAACGCCGTGGGCTGGAGTGACTTCACCATCGCCGGTTCCAACGAGCTGATCCTGGCCTCTATGCTGAAAAGCGAAAACCTGGAGGCCGCCAAGGCCGCCGTTGGCGCTTCCGCCGCCGCAAACGTGTTCATCATCAACTTTGATTTCTTCGGCATCGACCTGTCCCAGGTGCCCAAGCTGAACTTCTGGGAGGGCGGGATTTCCTGGGCTTCCTTCGGGCTGTTCCTGCTGCCGGTGATTTCCGCCCTGCTGTCTGTGGTCACCATGCTGGTCACCCAGAAGACCAACCAGATGAACAGGGACCAGGCGCCCCCCAAGATGAATATCTCCCTGATCCTGATGGGCCCCCTCATGTCCCTGTGGATTGGCTTCGCCCTGCCCGCCGGCATGTGTATCTACTGGATTGCCAACTCCATTTTGGGTATGGTGCAGGAGATCATCTGCGGCCGTCTGCTCCGCAAGGACTACGAGGCCGCCCAGAAGGAGATGGCCGAGCAGGCCGCCAAGGCCAAGGAGGCCGAGAAGGAGCGCCGCCGCATTGCCGCCGAGAAGAAGGCCGCCGCCATTGCCGCCGGCAAGGACCCCAAGAAGGCCCACCAGAAGAACAAAAACAAGGAGAAGGGCGTGGACCTGTCCGCCAGCCGGGAGGGTCTGCGGGCCTATGCCCGGGGCCGGGCCTACGACCCCAACCGCTACCCCATCACCCCCTATTGGGACCCCAACGGTCCCGCCAAGCCTGCGGCCGAGGAAAAGCCTGAAGAGCTCACCGAGGAGGAAAAGCAGATCGTGGCCCAGTCCAATCCGGAGCTGGCCGCCCAAGCGGAGGCCGCGGAGAAGGCCAGGGCGGCGGAAGCCTCTGCGCCCGACGAGGCCCCGGCGGAGGACGGCGGGGACTATGAGGAGGCCTACGCCGAGGATGAGGACAACGGCGAAAATAAGTAAATAGATTTCATTTCCATTCAACACCAGACAAAAGGAGTGCAGTTTTGTGCTGAAATATATGGAATTTACCGCCAAGACGGAGGACGAGGCCATCGCCAAGGGGCTGGCCTGCCTGGGCATGGACCGGGACGACGTCTCCGTTGAGATTCTGGAGCGGGGCAAGACCGGTTTCCTGGGCATCGGCTCCGTGCCCGCGAAGGTGAAGCTCACCTACGAGGCCCCCGACGAGCCCGCCCCCGAACCTGTCCCCGCGCCCCCTGTTGTGGAGGTCAAACCCGCCCCCGCGCCCAAGCCGGAGAGGTCCGCCGCCCCGAAAGCGGAGCGCTCGGCCCCCAGGGCGGAACGTCCCGCGCCGAAGGCGGAGCCCAAGCCCCAGCCCGCCCCCAAGGCGGAACCGCTCTCCCCTGCCCCCAAGGGTCAGCCGGTGGACGACGACTTGGCCGCCGCCATTGTCAAGTTCCAGACAGGGCTGTTTGAGCACATGGGCGTGGAGGCCAGGCCCGTGGTCACCCGTGAGGGCGATACCTATCAGGTGGTGCTGGAGGGGGAGAACATGGGTGCGCTCATCGGCCACCGGGGCGAGACGCTGGACGCCATCCAGCAGCTCACCGGCTACGCCGTCAACCGGGGCCGCAGCCATCGGGTGCGCATCCACGTGGACGCCGAGGGCTACCGCGCCCGCCGGGAGGAGTCCCTCAACCGCCTGGCCCGCAAGACGGCGGGCAAGGTGGTGAAGTACCGCCGGAATATCACCCTGGAGGCTATGAACGCCTACGAGCGGCATGTGATCCACACCGCCCTCCAGGACTACCCCAGCGTGACCACCTTCTCCACCGGCACCGAGCCCAACCGCCGCACGGTGGTGGCCTACGACCCCAGCAAGATGTAACCTACTTTTTCTTTGAAAAGAAAAAGTAGGCAAAAAGAAACTTTTAGTCCGTTACGAAAATGGGTGGAAACTGTTATGTTTCCGCTCGACAACGAAACGGGAGCAATGTTGATAGAAGTAAAATTTTATAACAATATTCAGGCGGGGCAGAAACAAATCAGTTTCTGCCCCGTTGTGAAAACAGCATTTATGAACAGATAGAAGTCTAAAAGTTTCTTTTTTCGCTTCCTTTTTTCTTTTCAAAGAAAAAAGGAAGGCCCTTAAAAAATTTGGAGGGATGCACATGGAAATCAGCGTACTGCGGCTGGGACAGATCGGCACCAACTGCTATATCTTTCGGAAGGAGGGCGGGTACAGGTGCGGCGTCGTGGACCCCGGCGACCAGGGGGAGCAGGTGGCCCGGTGGCTGGTGGACAAGGGGCTGGAGGCGGAGGCAGTCCTGCTCACCCACGGGCACTTCGACCACATCCTGGGGATACCCGGACTGCGGGAGGAGTGGCCGGACCTGCCCGTCTACTGCCACCCCGCCGACCTGGGCGAGGGGGACACCGCGGGCATATTCGGCCAGCGTGTCCCCACGGTGCGGTCCTTTGGGGACATCACCACCTACAAAGAGGGGGACGTGGTGAACGTGGCAGGCATTGATGTGGAAGTTTTGGAGACTCCGGGGCACACACCCGGCTCCGTGACCCTGCGGGCGGAGGACGTGCTGTTCACCGGGGACACCCTGTTCGAGGGCTCCATGGGGCGCACAGACCTGCCCGGCGGCGATGAGGGACAGATTATGAGGTCCCTCAAGCGGCTGGGACAACTGGAGGGGGACTATCAGGTGCTGCCCGGACACGAGGGGCGCTCCACCCTGGAGCGGGAGCGCAAAACCAATTACTGCCTCAAGGCTGCCATGGGCCGCTGACATGAAAATCTGGTTCACCGAACACAACTGGCCCTGGTGCCCGGAGCGCTACCGCTTTCCCACCGAGCAGATGCTGCTCACCCTGTTCCCCGGCGAAAAGCCGGAGTACCCGGAGGAGCTGCCCAAAGAACTGGGCGGGGAGCGGGGCGTGATGATCGCCCTCAGCCGGGGAGCCGTCAAAACCAGCGTAAGCGTGCTGGTCAAGCTGGAGGATCAGTATCGCAACGGTGTGGTTCGATTCCCCTCGGACAAGCTGGACGAGCCGGACGAGGCGGTGTACCACACCGTCTCCCACGCCTTGAAGCAGGCGTTTTACAAGGCGGGCGCCGCCCTGCTGGGCTATGAGCTGCCCTGGGGGTCCCTCACCGGGGTGCGGCCCGTCAAACTGCCTACCCGGGCCATGCTGGCGGGCAAAACGGCCAGGCAGGCGGAACAGGAGCTGCGGGAGGTCTACCGCGTCTCCCCACCCCGGGCCGCGCTGGCGGTGGAGTGCGCCCAGGCGGCGCTGGATGTGGACCGGGGGCTGGACGGGGACGGGATGGCGCTGTACATCGGCGTGCCCTTCTGCCCCACCCGGTGCGCCTACTGCTCCTTCATCTCCGCCGACGTGAAGCGGTCGCTGGCTCTGGTGGAGCCCTATGTGGACGGGCTGTGCCGGGAGATTGAGTTGGCAGGAAGCCTGCTCCGGGAGCAGGGGCTGCACATCGGCTGCGCCTACATGGGGGGCGGCACCCCCACCACCCTGTCGGCGGAGCAGCTGGACAGGGTTTTGACCGCTGTGGAACGCTTCCTGCCCATGGAGCGGTGCTCTGAATTCACCGTGGAGGCGGGCCGGCCGGACACCATCACCGCGGACAAGCTGGAAACCCTGAAGGCCCACCGCATTCACCGCATCTCCGTCAATCCCCAGACCATGGAGGACGATGTGCTCCGGGCCATGGGAAGAGCCCACACCGCCGGGCAGATTGTGGATGCCATGGAGCTGGCAAGGCGGCACTTCGGCGGCATGGTGAACATGGACCTGATTGCTGGACTGCCCGCCGACACGCTGGAGGGCTTCGGGCGGACGCTGGACCGGGTGCTGGAGATGGACCCGGCCAACATCACCGTCCACACCCTGGCGCTGAAAAAAGGCGCCCGGCTCACCGAGGAGGGCGGAGAGCTGTGCGCCCCCGAGACGGTGGAGGGCATGCTGGCGCTGGCCTCCGACCGGCTGAGAGGGGCGGGGTACGCTCCGTATTACCTCTACCGGCAGAAGTATATGTCCGGGTCCTTTGAAAACGTGGGGTGGTGCAGGCCGGGGACGGTGTGCGCCTACAACATCGTGATGATGGAGGAGCTGCAGTCGGTGCTGTCCCTGGGGGCCGGGGGCGTCACCAAGCTGGTGGACCCGTCAAACCGGAAAATCATCCGGCTGAACAACCCCAAATACGCGAAAGAGTATTTGGAGAGCTGGGATAAGATCGCCGCCGACAAGCGGGCCGCCGCCCAGTTCCAGGCGGAGCTGAGCCAGCGCGCCCCCATAGAAAATTGAGGCGGGTTATGGGAAAAATATGAAGGGAAGCGCTGAGATCAGCGCTTCCCTTTCCTTTTAAGTATTGGGGGATTACTTCTTGGTAAACGTCAGGGGATAAAGGCCCGCCAGGGTGCCGTCATCCACGCCCTCGCCGGTCAGAGTCAGCTTGTCGCCGTTCAGCTCGTAGGCTTCCGTACCGGGGCCGTCGTCGTCAGTCAGGGTCAGGACGCCGCCCTTGGCAGTGAATGTGCCGTTGCTTTCCATGTCGTCCGTAGAGGACATGAGAATCTCCTTGTCAAGCGCAGCGCCAAAGGTCTCATCGTAGAGTTCATCAAAAGTCATTTCGGCGGTCTCAAAAAATTCATCCAGGGTCATGTCCGGATATTCCTGAGCAATCATATCTTCAAGATAGCTGGAAAAGCCGTTGCGCAGGGTCTCGAGCATCTTATCAACGCTCTTTTCCATGGACGACTCGTCAACGCTCAGGGTATAGGAGTCGTCATCGCGGAAGGTGAGGGTGAGGGTGACGGTGAAATCGCTGATAGTGAAATAGCCCATCAGTTCCTCGTCGCCGCCCATGCCGGCCTTCATCTCGTCGTTCATCATATTGGTCAGGTCAAGGGTGGCCTGCCAATCGCCGATGAGAGCTTCCTTGTCCTTGTTCCCGCCGCACCCTGAACACGCCAGCAGAATGGCGCACAGCAGACCGAGGGACGCTAAAAAAGCCGCGCTCTTTCTCATGTTCGTTTTCATCATGTTCCGATCCTCTTTTCAAAAAAATAGTTCCGGCGGGCCGGCACAGTCTTTCCGCCAATCCGCCAGCAGTCATTTTACTACTCCAGTTTTTGTTTGTCAATGACCGGAAAAAGATTAAATTATTGGGGCAGAGCTTGACATTGGACAAACAGACTGATATAATATCTCAGCCGCTTTGAATGGGTGAGAAGCGCGAGGATAAGCGTATAGGGGAGCCTGGACCGAAGCGAGGGCAAAAAACCAGGATTTGCAGCGCAAATCTGTATTTTGCCCGAGGCGGAGGGAAGGCGACCCGGCTATGCGCTCAATCCGAGCGTGACAACGAAGAAGCGCAAGGAGGCGAACAGCGACCGAGCGTCCTGGCCGCTTCCCAGCGTGACAGCAAGTGGGGAACGATCCCCCGCCCCCGACAGCGAGCCCGTAATAAAGGAAAGGCAGGTGCAGCTATGCACGCAATCATTGAGACCGGCGGCAAGCAGTATAAGGTGGCCGAGGGCGATACCCTCTACATCGAGAAGCTGAATGTGGAAGCCGGCGAAACCGTTACCTTCGACAAGGTGCTGGCCGTCCTCAACGACGACTCCGCCAAGTTCGGCGCCCCCACCGTGGACGGCGCCTCCGTCACCGCCAACGTGGTGAAGAACGGCAAGGGCAAGAAGGTGCTGGTGTTCAAGTACAAGCCCAAGAAGAATTACCGCCGCCGTCAGGGCCATCGTCAGCCCTATACCAAGGTGGAGATCACCAAGGTCAACGCCTGAGGGACTGCGGTATGACCAAAGTCACCTTCCACAGCGCGCAAAGCCGTCTGGACGGCTTCGTGGTGGAGGGCCACAGCGGGTACGCCGAGGAGGGCGCGGACATTGTCTGCGCCGCCATCTCCGCCGCCGTGGGGCTCACCGAGTGTACCATCAACGAGGTGATGGGCATCGGCGCTCAGGTGAAGGTTAAGGAGAAGGACGCCCGCATCTCCCTCAAACTCCCCGCCGCCCTGAACGATCCCAGCGACGATTTGTGCCAGTCGGTTATGACCGGACTGCTGGTCTACCTCCAGGCCATGGCGGAAGAATACCCCGACAATCTCATCGTCCTGCTGGACGATGATGACGAGTAGAAGCGCGGAGCAGACGGCTGCGAGGGAGCTTGGAGCGAAGTGAGGATAAAAAACCAAGATTTGCGGAGCAAATCTGTTTTTATCCGAGTGGCAGCGAAAGCGACCGAGCGTCCAGCCGTTTGCGCAGCGTGACAACTAACCTTTAACAGAAAGGACGGAAACGACTATGATGAAGCTCAACATCCAGTTCTTCGCCCATAAAAAGGGCGGCGGCTCCACCAAGAACGGCCGTGACTCCCAGGCCAAGCGGCTGGGCGTGAAGCGCGCCGACGGCCAGTACGTGCTGGCCGGCAACATCCTGGTGCGCCAGCGCGGCACCCACATCCACCCCGGCATCAACGTGGGCAAGGGCAGTGACGATACCCTGTTCGCCCTCAAGGACGGCAAGGTGAAGTTCGAGCGCCTGGGCAAGGACCGCAAGCAGGTCTCCATTGTGGAGATCGCGCAGTAAGAATTGCCGAAAAGCCGCAAACGGGGGACCGTTTGCGGCTTTTTTGTTTGGGGGGAGGAAAACTGCATGGACCATTTGAACCACTATGACGACTGCCCCGAGCTTCGCCGGGTGGATGAGCTGATCGAGAACTATTACCAGAAGGGGGACTATGAGACTTGTTTCCAGGGCTGTCTGGAGCTGGCGGAGCAGGGCTACGCCCTGGCAGAGTGTCAGGTAGGGTACTTTTATCTCATGGGACAGGGGACGCCTGCCAATTTGGACAAAGCACTCTACTGGACGAAGCGGGCGGCGGAGCATGGAGACCCGGATGCACCGAAAAATCTGGCGGAAATGGAACAGATTCGGGGAGATAGACGACTATGACCGGGAATACTACTTTTAAAGATAAGAAAATCCACTGGGAGCAGATACAGTAAGGAGGTCTTTATGGCCAATCAATTCATCGACACCGCCCGGATCACCGTCCGGGCGGGGAACGGCGGGGGCGGCGCGGTGGCCTTCCACCGGGAGAAGTACGTGGCCGCCGGCGGCCCCGACGGCGGGGACGGCGGGCGGGGCGGCGACATCGTCCTGCGGGTAGACCCCCACATGTCCACCCTGATGGACTTTCGCTACAAGCGCAAATATACCGCCGAGAACGGCAAGGACGGCCAGGGCAAGCGGTGCTCCGGCAAGGACGGAAACGATCTGGTGATCCGGGTGCCCCGGGGTACGGTGGTACGCGACCTGGAGACCCGCGAGATCATCTGCGACATGTCCGGCGGGGAGGACTTCGTCCTGGCCCGGGGGGGCAACGGCGGCTGGGGCAACCAGCACTTCGCCACCCCCACCCGGCAGGTGCCCCGGTTCGCCAAGGCGGGCCTGCCGGGGCAGTACCGGGAGGTGCTGCTGGAGCTGAAGCTGCTGGCCGACGTGGGGCTGGTGGGCTTCCCCAACGTGGGCAAGTCCACCCTGCTCAGCGTGGTCACACGGGCCCAGCCCAAGATTGCTAACTACCACTTCACCACCCTCTCCCCCAACCTGGGCGTGGTGGCGGTGGACGAGGGGACGTCCTTTGTGCTGGCGGATATCCCCGGCATCATTGAGGGCGCCGCCGACGGCGCGGGCCTGGGCCACGACTTCCTGCGGCATGTGGACCGGTGCCGCCTGCTGATCCACGTGGTGGACGTGTCCGGCTCCGAGGGGCGGGACCCAGTGGCGGATTTTGACGCCATCTGCGAGGAGCTCCAGCGGTGGTCCCCGGAGCTGGCCTCCCGGCGGATGCTGGTGGCCGCCAACAAGGTGGATATCATGGAGGACCCGGAATTGCTGCAAAAGCTCCGTGCCCATGTGGAGGCCAAGGGCTGTCCCCTGTTCGAGCTGTCCGCGGCCACCCACCAGGGTACGCGGGAGCTGATGTACGCGGCGGCGGCGGAGCTGTCTACCCTGCCCCCGGTGATCGTGTACGAGCCCACCTATGTGGAGCGCCCGCCAGAGGTGGACACATCCGAGGCCCTGGAGATTGAGAGGGACGAGGACGGCGTCTGGCTGGTGGACGGGCCCTGGCTGCGCCAGCTGATGGCCAACGTGAACTTCTCCGACTACGAGAGCCGCAACTGGTTCGAGCGGCGTTTGCGGGATGCGGGGGTGTACCAGCAGCTGGAGGACCTGGGGGTCCAGGACGGGGACACGGTGTGCCTGTACAATTTGGAGTTTGAGTACCAGCGCTGAGCCGTCGTGAGCAGAGGCCTAAGACCGGAGCAGAGCAAATTGGCCGAAGCCGCTGAAAAGGGGCGCAGGACAATTTGCGGAGTCGGAGGGATTAGGCCGCGTTGCGAACAGGCGAAGCGTGACGACCCAGCGCTGAGCCATGGTAAGCGATAAATCGGGCCTGTCTATACGGACAGGCCCGATTTTTATAGTTTTATTCGGTGGCACATGTACGTTCCCACCAGCTGAAAGCCCAGCGCTTTCAGCGCTTCTCCCTCGGGGCTGTCCACGTCTATGAAGGATGTTGAAGATATAGGGGTGGAGGCAGCGCTCCTCCTCCAGGTGCTGGAAGGCGATCAGGCCCTCCACCTGGCCGTCTTCCAGGAACAGCAGGACGTCCTCAGCGGGACGGTCCAAGGACTTTTTGGTCCGGGCGATGAAGTCTGCTTTGGTCTTGAAGCCGTCGCACCAGGTGGGATAGCCCGATCTGGTCAGGTCCAGGGCCAACTCGTAGGCAAAGTTAATGTAGGCGTCAAATTCTGTCGCTTTTAATGGTCTCAGCATGTTTTATTCTCCTTGCTGCTGATTCTGCTCGTCCAGCCGGGCCTCCACCTTGGAATAGACGTTGCGCTGGCTGGAGTAAAGCGAGTACCGTCCGCTGAGCAGGAAGCTGAGGGAGCAGGCCAGGGCGAAAAACAGAAGTCCCTCCCCGCCAAACAGCTCGATGGCCAGGAAGATGGAGGCCAGTGGGCAGTTCACCACCCCGCAGAACAGGGCAATCATGGCGACGGCGGCGGAGAAGGCCGGGTCCAGCCCCAGCAGCGGCCCCACCGCGCAGCCGAAGGTGGAGCCGATGAACAGCGTGGGCACGATCTCTCCGCCCCGGAAGCCTGCCCCAAGGGTCAGGGCGGTGAACAGCATCTTCAGCAGGAAGGCCCAGGGGACGTGGACCTCCCCCTCCACCGCCAGCTCGATGATGCCGCCGCCCGCGCCATTGTAGTCGCCGCTGCCCTCCACCAGGGTGAGGATGATGACCAGCGCCGCCCCCGCCAGCGCCCGGAGGTACTGGTTGGAGATATATTTTTTGTACAGGCGGCCGGCCACGTGCATAAGTACGCAGAAGACAATGGACACCAGCGCCGCCAGGATGGCCAGCCCGCCGCATTGCAGCAGGGACACCGGCCCCAGCCCCGGCACGCCCAGCAGGCGGTAGCTTTCCGCCGGCAGGCCCAGCGCCCGGGGGATGCCGTTGGCGATGAGGGCGGACAGCAGGCAGGGGAACAGGGCCGCGTACCGGAACTGGCCCACGTTCACCACCTCCAGGCTGAATACCGTGGCGGTGAGGGGGGTGCCGAACAGGGCGGAGAACAGCCCCGCCATGCCGCACTGGATGATGGTGTTGACGCTGCGCTCCCCCAGGCGGAGCAGCCGGCCGATCCCGGCGGAGATGCTGCCGCCGATTTGAAGTGCGGCCCCCTCCCGTCCGGCGCTGCCGCCGGTGAGGTGGGTGAGCACCGAGCCCAGGAAAATCAGCAGGCTCAGCCGCACCGGGGGGCGGGTGCCGCCCCGGACGCTGGCAATGATCTGATTGGTGCCGCTGTCGTTTTCCAGGCCGGCTGTGCGGTAGGCCCACACGATGATGAGGCCCGCGGCAGGCATGCACAGCAGCAGCCAGGGATAGGCGGCGCGCAGTTTCGTGGCTTCTGCCACGCACCAGGTGAAGGCCGCGCCCGCCAGGCCGCAGGTAAGACCCGTCAGTCCCGCCAGCAGCAGCCACTCCCCTAAGGCCCGGGCGGTGGGCAGGACGGCTTGAAAACGCGCTTTCAGTTTTTCTGTCATATGGACCGCTCCTTTTGGTCAGAGTCCGGCCGGGATCTGAATCGCATGATTTGGCCGCTTTGAGAGCCCGCAGGCCTCACGCAGCGCATGTCAATATTGTACCATCCGTGTCAAGGAGGGAAATAATACCGATTTATGGGAGAAAAGAGGAAATCCATTGTCCGCCCGCGTTTTTGAACAAAGGAAGACGAAAAAAGATTGAAAAATTTTTGACAATACCCCTTCCCTTTGGCGCGGGGTTAGAGTATAATAATACCGCGCAATCCCATTACCACCATAATTTATCAAGGAGTGATACCAATGAGCATCAAAGTAGGTATTAACGGTTTTGGCCGCATCGGCCGCATGGTCTTCCGCGCCAGCGTGAACCACCCCGAAATCGAGATCGTGGGCATCAACGATCTGTGCCCCGCCGACTATCTGGCCTATATGCTGAAGTATGACACCATGCACGGCCAGTTCCAGGGCGAGGTTTCCTCCACCGAGAACTCCATCATCGTCAACGGCAAGTCCATCCCCATCTTCGCCGAGCGCGACCCCAAGAACATCCCCTGGGGCAAGCTGGAGGCTGAGTACGTGGTGGAGTCCACCGGCCTGTTCCTGACCCAGGAGAAGGCCCAGGCCCACATCGACGCCGGCGCCAAGAAGGTCGTCATGTCCGCCCCCTCCAAGGACAGCACCCCCATGTTCGTGTGCGGCGTCAACCTGGACGCTTACACCCCCGACATGAAGTTCGTGTCCAACGCCTCCTGCACCACCAACTGCCTGGCCCCCATTGCCAAGGTCCTGAACGACAAGTTCGGCATCAAGGACGGCCTGATGACCACCGTGCACTCCACCACCGCCACCCAGAAGACCGTTGACGGCCCCTCCATGAAGGACTGGCGCGGCGGCCGTGCCGCTTCCGGCAACATCATCCCCTCCTCCACCGGCGCCGCCAAGGCCGTGGGCAAGGTCATCCCCGAGCTGAACGGCAAGCTCACCGGCATGTCCATGCGCGTCCCCACCCTGGACGTGTCCGTGGTGGACCTGACCGTCAACCTGGCCAAGCCCGCCAAGTACGATGAGATCTGCGCCGCCATGAAGGAGGCCTCTGAGGGCGAGCTGAAGGGCATCCTGGGCTACACCGACGAGGACGTGGTGTCCAGCGACTTCCTGGGCGATCCCCGCACCTCCATCTTCGACGCCAAGGCCGGCATCGCCCTGACCGACACCTTCGTGAAGGTCGTGTCCTGGTACGACAACGAGATGGGCTACTCCAACAAGGTGCTGGAGCTCATCAAGCACATGTACTCCGTGGACCACAAGTAAGATTCCCCCTAATCTGTTCTAAAATAGCAGGTTCCATTTCAGGCGCTTGTCAGCCTGAAATGGAACCTGCTTTTATGATACATCCTGCTAAATGAGTATGGGTTCAATGTCTAATTTGCATAATTAGTAAAAAGCGTATTGGATATTGTTTAGAAGTATGTTATAATAAATCCATGAAAAATAAATGTGGGATTTTGAAACATAGTCTGAAAAAAGGGAGGCATTAAAATCATGAAATACCGTCTCTGCATGGCGATTCTTCTGCTGATGCTTTTATCCTCCTGCACGGCTGCTCAATCTGAAATATTGTCTACAGAAAACCCTGAAAGTGACAGCGTGGAGCCAATCACAACGGATGAGAAGCTGATGAGCAGCGGCGATGAAATACTTGATAATTTTGATGTAATGCGGGAGATATGGAACAGCCTTCCGGAAGATCCGTATCATGACTATCAGTATTATAGCAGCATGGGCTGTACGAAAATTGCCTGTACCGATCCCGAGCACACCCACTGGTGTCCGGCATTTATCTGCCGGGACCCTTTCCATGGACACAGTGAGGAGGAGTACGCTGAGGCGGAAAGGTACAATCCCACCTGTCCTTGCCATGCGGGAAGGATATATGTGCAGGTCGAGCCATAAGGAAGGAAGAAATTTTACGCGAAAAAAAGCCCGCACGGCGTATGCCGTGCGGGCTTCTGCTTTTATTGTATCTCGTAATCCTTGCCGAACTTCAAATCGGTATACCGCCTTGTGGCGTCCGGGTCCAGCTCAAAATCGTCCTGGGCCGGGGCCATCACGGGCAGGTCGTCCGGCATGGGGGGCACGTCGTCGTCCGGCCCCACCGCCACCACGCGGGGCGCGGCCTTCTGGGGCTCCGCCGGCTTCTGCGCGGCGGCCGCCTGCTGGCGCTCCTCTTCCCGGGCCTGGGCCTCCAGCGCCGCCTTGATATCCTGGGAGGGGTCGTCGGCGGGCTCGGCCAGCTCTGGCGGGACCAGCTCGCCCAGGTTGGACAGGAAAGCCATCTCCTCATCGTGGAACTGGGCCAGCTTGCGCACGTAGGCGGCGGTGGATTCCTGGGCCTTGCGCAGGCGGTACTCCTCGGCGGCCACCGCCTTCTCCAGCTCGGTCACCCGCTCATGGACGTTCTGCTCCGCCTCGTCCACCAGCGCGGCCTGCTTCTTCTTGGCCTCCTCCACCAGGTTGTCCGCCATCTGCTGGGCGGCCAGCAGGGTCTTGCGCATGGTGGCCTCGGTGGCCCGGTACTCCTCCACCGTGTCGGAGAGCACCTTCAGCTTGTTCTTCAGGATGGCGTTCTCGTTGTACAGCGTGGTGAAATCTTCCGTCAGCGCGTCCAAAAACTCGTCTACCTGGGCCAGGTTGTAGCCGCCCAGGGTGGCCTTGGCGAAGGCGTGGCTGGCCACTTCCTGCGGTGTCATCATAGCGTTCACATCCCCCTATGTCAGAAGTACAGGCCGTTGTTTTCCAGCTCGTCGATGAGATCCCCCAGGATCTCCACGTTATAGGGGGTGATGATGTATGTAGACAGGGCAACCTTCTTGATGGTGCCTTCGTTGGCGTAGGCCACGCCGGACAGGAAGTCGATGAGCCGCCGGGCGATGTTCTTATCCGTCTGCTCCAGATTGAGTACCACGGTGCGCTTGTCCCGCAGGTGGTCGGCGATCTCACTGGCGTTCTCAAACCGGGTGGGGCTGACCAGCACCACCTGGAGCTGGGTGGTGGTGTGGATGTTCACCACCTTGTTGCTGCGGCGGTCGTTCTCCCGGTCCCGGTCGAAGTCGCGGACGCGCTCCCGCTCCCGGGGGGCTTCCCGGGTGGAGCTGACGGGGGTGAACTCCTCCTCGTATTCGTCCGGCTCGTCGTCCTCATAGGGGCGGGCAATGCGTTTCAGTTCATCAAACAGGCTCATATCGACGATCTCCCTTCCAGCGTGAATAAGGGAAGCAACCAAATATCAGTCCTTCCGCGGCGACACAGGCGGGCGGGGGCCAAACAGAGCGGAGCCCACCCGAATGCAGGTGGAGCCCGCGGCGACAGCATCCCGGTAATCGCCGCTCATGCCCATGGAAAGCACGTCCATATCCATTTTATTATCCACTATTTTCTGTCTTATGTCAACAGCCAAGCGGCTTAAATTTTGAAAATGAGGAAGATTTTCTCCCGGATGGGAGGCCGCGGGCGGGATGCACATCAGCCCCCGGAGCCGCACGCCGGACATCTGAGCGCACAAAGCGGCGGCGGAAAGAGCCTCGTCCGGGGGAAAACCGGACTTGGACTCCTCCCCCGCCAGGTTGATTTCCAGCAGGACGTCCTGGACAATCCCCAGCTTGTCCGCCTGGGCGGCGACGGCCCGGAGCAGTTTTTCCGACGACACGGAATGAATCAGCTCCACCTTGCCCACGATGTACTTGACCTTGTTGGTCTGGAGATGGCCGATGAAGTGGAGCCGCGCCCCCTCATAGGCGTTGTCCGCCAGATGTGCGGTGAGCTCCTGCACCCGGTTCTCCCCGCACACGGTGACGCCGGCGGCGATGGCGGCCCGGATGGCGTCCGAGGTCTGGGTCTTGGTGGCGGCCAGCAGGGTGACGCAGGCCGGGTCCCGCCCCGCGGCGATGGCGGCGGCGTCGATGCCCGCCCGCACCCTGGCGATGTTCTCTCTCAGGTCCATATTATCGGACCACCTTTCCGTCGAAAATGCCGGAGGAGTTCAGAATGACCTCGTCCCCCGCCCGCAGGCGGTTGGCGGCGGCGGGGTCCACCGGGCGGACCAGATAGTAGCTGTCGTCGGTGTAGAGCACCTCCACCTCCTGCCCCCAGGACTGGGAGCGGATCACGGTGTACACCTTATAATGGTTTACCTCGCGGAGGGTGCCGTCCGCCTCCGTAACCGTCTCCGTCTCCACCCGCAGGGCCTTCCGGGGCACGCGGATGCCCTCCAGCTGCTGGGTGACCACGTCCACCGTCTGCACCCGGAGCATGGCGGTGTCCGCCAGGTGGGAGCGGCAGGAGAAAACGGCCAGGGTCCGGTCCCCATCCAGGGCCACCCGGTCCAGCACCATCTCCACCTGGCCGTAGTAGTCACCTGAGAAGTTCAGCGTATACCGGCGACCCGCCTGCAGGCCGGTGTCGGCGCCCTCCAGCAGGGCGGCGTAGTACCAGGTGGAGCCGGTGACCAGCTTGCCCACGGCGCTGGGGTCCGGGCTGTGCTTTTCATGGAGCAGGGCGTCCAGGCTGTCGGCGGTGAGGCTGTCCAGCATGGCGGGGGTGACCACCCCCTCCCAGCCGTCCACCCCGGCGGAGTACACCCCGGAAACCGGGGCGTACACCGTGGTGGACACCTGGTTCAGGGAGCGGCTCAGCTCCGCCAGCCGGTTCTGCCGGTCCAGGATGAGGGCGGACAGCTGCCCCGCGTCGCCAAAGGAGTAGTCCCGCCGGAACACCATGGAGCGCAGGTTCAGCGCGGAGTCCTCCAGGGTGGTCAGGTCCCCCTGGGCGGCCAGGGAGCGCAGGGACACGATGGAGCTGATGACCTGGGCGTCCAGCTTGGCGGCGTCCACGCTCTGGGTGCTGGAGGCCTGGGCGTATTTCAGCTGCTCGATCTCGGTTTCCAGCGTGCGGATGGACTGCCGGGTGGTCAGGACGGAGGGGTCGCTGTACAGCAGCACCACCGGGTCGCCGGCGGCGGCCTTGGCCCCCTCGGGCAGGATCTGATCCACATAGCCGCCGGAGCCCATCAGGGGGGTCTCGGTGCGGACCAGGATACCGGTGGCCTCCCGGCCCACATCCAGAGAGTAGGCGTAGGCGTAGGTGGTGGCGATGTCCTGTTTCCAGCCCCTGACAAAGTAGATGGCCAGGTAGACGGCCACGCCGATGCACAGGATGGCGATCATGGCTTTGGTGGCGATGGTGCTCTCTTTCATGGGATCAATCCTTTTTCTCTCTATGGGGGCGGGAGGGGTTACGCCTCAATTTCCAATGGGTGCTCCGGGGCGATGGTGGAGATGGCGTGCTTGTAGATGACCTGCTGCCTGCCGTCGGACATCACCACCACCACATAGGAGTCGAAGGCGGTGATGACGCCCCGCATCTGGTAACCGTTCATGAGGAACACGGTGACCCGCGCGGCCAGACGGCGGGCGGCGGCCAGGAAGGCGTCCTGGATGTTGGGCTGCTTGGAGACGGACACGGTGGATGTGAGACTCATGTAAATGCACTCCTCTATTTTTTAAAGTACGAGCGCATTTATTGTAATCCAGAGTCCATGACAAGTTTTGTCGAAAAATCCAGGGCGGCGGAAAAATCTGGTATTTTTTCCCAGAGATGCCAATAGGCTTCCCTGTTCCGCCGGAACCAGGTGAGCTGGCGCTTGGCGTACTGCCGGGAGCGGAGCTTGACCTCCTCCGCCCCCTCCGCCGCCGGGCGGCCCTCCAGGATGGCGGCGACCAGCTCCTTATAGCCGATGGCCTGCATGGCGGTGCAGTCCCGGGGCGCCCCGGCGGCCAGCAGGCCCCGCACCTCCCCCTCCAGGCCCCGGGCCATCATTTCGTCCACCCGGCGGTCGATGCGCTCCCACAGCCAGGGGCGCTCCCGGAAGTTCAGGGCAATGGTCAGCGGCGCGTAGCGGCTGGGCAGAGCCCGGCTCTCCCGGTCGTGCTGGGTGATGGTTTTGCCGGTGGATAAATACACCTCCAGAGCCCGGACGGTCCGCTTCTCGTCGTTGGGGTGGATGCGGGCCGCCGCCTCGGGGTCCACCTGCTCCAGCCGGACGCGCAGGGCGGGCAGGCCCTCCGTCCGCGCCTGGGCCTGGAGCCGCTCCCGCAGGCCGCTGTCCGGCCGGAAGGGGGCAAACTGCCGCCCGGCGATGAGGTTGTCGATATACAGGCCCGTCCCCCCGGCCACGACGGGCAGCTTCCCACGGGCCAGGATGCCGTCCACAATGGGGACCGCGTCCTGGACGTAGCGGGCCACGGAGTAGTTCTCCTCCGGGTCCGCCACGTCGATCATGTGGTGGGGGACGCCAAGGGTCTCGTCCGGGGTGGGCTTGGCGGTGCCGATGTCCATGCGGCGGTAGACCTGCATGGAGTCGGCGGACACCACCTCCCCGCCGAAGCGCCGGGCCAGGGCGGCGGCCAGGGCGGTCTTTCCCGAGGCCGTGGGGCCGCAGATCACCAGAATATTCGGTTTCACGGCCTCACCTCCCGGACGCGGCATATCTCAAATATTATACCGTAATTTTTCCAGGATTACAACCTCCTCTGAAGAGAGGGTGAGGTATTGACAATTGCAGCCGGAAGCGGTTATAATTTACATGAAAAGTCAGGGCCGCTGCCCCGGCGCGGTGAGAATGAAAAGGAGGAGTTATCATGGGTTTATTCTCGTCTCTGTTTGGGCGCACGGACGATGAAGAGGAGTCCGTAGAGGAAGAAGAGGGTGCGCTGCCTGAAATCTTCCGCGGCATGACCTTGATCGTGGAGGCCACCGACGGCCAGCAGATTCTCAGCGGCCAGGTGTCGGAGTTCGACGACGACGACAGGACGCTGGCCCTGGAGCGGATGCCCGGCGGGCTGTCCTTTAAGATGAGGGAGATCGGCTCGACGGTGATGATCCGGGGGATCGACGAGTCCCTGATGCAGTTTTACCTGAAGGGCACGGTGGAGGAGTCCACCCGGACCGCCTTCCGGGTGAAGGACGTGAAGATACGGGAGGTCCCCAAGAACCGCCAGAATTTCCGGCTGGAAATCAGCTCGCCGGTGACCATGTACTGCCGGACGGGAGAGGACCAGTTCGGCCCCCAGGAGGAGTGCACCCTGGTGGATATCAGCATCGGCGGGGCCTGCGTGGAGTCGGAGTACCTCCACATGGAGGACGATGTGGTGAGGTTGAAGGTCAAACTGCTGGACTACACCCCCATGGAGTTTATCGGGGAGGTCATCCGGGTAACGGAGGTCAGGCCGAAGGTGTTCCGCTACGGCGTGCTGTTTGCCCAGCTGAAGGAAAAGGAGCTGGAGGAGCTGACCCGCACGCTGTATAATATCCAGGCGGGCAACCGGTCTAACCGGCAGAGAAGCGAGATGGGGCACTGGTGAGCCGAAAGATTATATAAGGACTGCGGAAAAGCGCCGATCCCTGGGGGGATGGGCGCTTTTTTATTCCAAAAGGGTAGTTTGAGACAGAAACTGTGTTCCACAGCCTTGCCCTGAGGTTTTTTTTTTGATATAATACTACGATCATGCCCTCTGGACGGATTTGGAAAACCGGGCCGGAGGGCGGTTGAGGGGGGCGTGGAATGGACAATATAATCCTCATCGGGATGCCCGGGTCCGGCAAGAGCACCGTGGGCGTGGTGCTGGCCAAGGCCCTGGGCCTGCGCTTCCTGGACGTGGACCTGCTCATCCAGGAGCGGGAGGGGGCTCTGCTCCAAGAGCTGATCGACAGCCGGGGGGTGGAGCGGTTCCTGGACCTGGAGCGGGACGCGGTGCTCTCCCTGGACTGCCGAAATACCGTGGTGGCCCCAGGCGGCAGCTGCGTATGCCGGGAGGAGTCCATCGCCCATATGCGGCGGCTGGGGACGGTGGTCTATCTCCAGCTCCCCCTGGAGGAGGTGGAGGGGCGCATCCACAACATGGCCTCCCGGGGCATCGCCCTCTCCCCCGGCCAGACGCTGGCCGACGTGTATCAGTACCGGGCCCCGCTGTATGAGCGGTGCGCCCACATCACCGTCCCCATCAGGGGCCAGAGCCTGACGGAGACGGTCCAGTGCGTGAAGGCGGCTTTGCGGGAGCCCCATAAGACGATTTTAAGATAGGAATGTAGAATATTTATGAATTTTCGAGATTTGGGGCTCACCGCCCCCATCCTCAGGGCCCTTACCAAGGAGGGCTACACCGACCCAACCCCCATCCAGCGCAAGGCCATCCCCCCCGCCCTGGCGGGGCGGGACGTGCTGGGCTGCGCCCAGACCGGCACCGGCAAGACCTGCGCCTTTGCCGCCCCCATCCTCCAGCGGCTCAGCAAGCGCATGCCCAAGCCCAGGGTCATCCGGGCCCTGGTCCTCACCCCCACCCGGGAGCTGGCCATCCAGATCCAGGACAGCTTTACCGCCTATGGGCAGAACCTGCCCCTGCGCTCCGCCGTCATCTTCGGCGGGGTGGGCCAGGGGCCCCAGGTGGAGGCTGTCCGCCGGGGGCTGGACATCCTGGTGGCCACCCCCGGCCGCCTGCTGGATCTCCACGGCCAGGGGCTGCTGGACCTGTCCCACATCGAGATCTTCGTGCTGGACGAGGCCGACCGGATGCTGGACATGGGCTTTATCCACGATGTGCGCAGGGTGCTCAAGCTGCTGCCGGAACAAAAGCAGACCCTGTTCTTCTCTGCCACCATGCCCCCCGAGGTGATGGGGCTGGTGGACGGCCTGCTCCACGACTATGTCCGCGTGGCGGTGGACCCGGTGTCCTCCCCAGTGGAGGTGATCCGGCAGTCGCTGTACTACGTGGACAAGTCCAACAAGACAAAGCTGCTGGCCCACCTGATGGAGGAGCGGCGCATCCCCTCCGCCCTGGTGTTCTCCCGCACCAAGCACGGCGCCAACCGCATCGCCCAGGACCTGGTGAAGCGGGGCATCTCCGCCGCCGCCATCCACGGCAACAAGAGCCAGAGCGCCCGGGTCCAGGCCCTCAGCGACTTTAAGGCGGGCCGGGTGCGGGTGCTGGCCGCCACCGACATCGCCGCCCGGGGCATCGACATCGACCAGCTCCCCTGCGTGTTCAACTACAACCTGCCCGACGTGCCGGAGACCTACGTCCACCGCATCGGCCGCACCGGCCGGGCTGGGCATGAGGGGGAGGCCATCTCCTTCTGCCAGTTCGACGAGAAGGACGAGCTTAAAGCCATCGAAAAGCTGCTGGGACGGCCCATCCCGGTGGTGGAGGGCCACCCCTACCCCATGGAGAACTTCGACCCGCCCAAGAAGGACAAGAACGGGCGGCCCGTCAACTCCGAGGACGCGGAGGCCAGGGCCGCCGCCAAGGAGAAGCGCCGCCAGAAGGACGCAGAGAACAAGGCCAGGGCCGAGGAGCGGAAGCAAAGGGCCGCCCAGGCGCCGATGGTTCCTGTCCCCGCCCAGCCCGACCCGGCGGAGGAGGATGCGTCCAAAAAGAAAAAGCGCCGCCGCAAAAAGAGCGGCGGCCAGGAGGCCGCGGCGGCGGTCGCGGCCCCTGCCGAAGAAGAGCTGCTGGTGCTGCGGGACAAGCGCCCAGCCGGATCAAAATCCTCGGGCGAAATGGATTTGCCCTGCGGCCCCGCGGCGGATTCCCGCCGCGCCCGATCCGCGGGGGGCCGGGGTGTGCGCCAGGGCAGGATTCAGGACACCCTGCCCGACGACCCCTCCGTGCCCGTCACCGATTTCTATAAGCCCAGCCCCCTGGACTCCGACGTGATCATGGATGCCACCGCCCGCCTGCTGGCCCCCCGGCGGCCCGCGGCCAGGCCCCAGGCCCAGGAGCAGAGCCGGAACCAAGGCCAGAAGAAGGGCGGGCCCCAGAAAAAGGAAAGGGCCCAGGAGCAGAGGCCGGCTCAGCCCAAGCCCCGCTGCCAGGGCAAAAAGCAGGGGGCCCCGGCCCAGCCGGTGAAGGAGCCCGTCCTGCCCCCCTCCCTGGCCGCGAAAAAGAGGCCCCGCCGGAATGACCGGCCCAGGCCCATCGAGGCCCCCCTGCGCTCCGACCGCCAGAAGGACTCCACCCAGCACAAGAGCCTGATGCGGCCCTATTACCTCCATGACGACGACTGACCGGGGAGGCGCGCCCCGGCGCTCCAGGAGAAAGCGCCGCCATCCCCTGGGGTGGCTCATTGCCCTGCCGGTGCTGGCGGCGGGGGGCTGGGTTTGGTTCCAGTGGCAGTGCTGGGGGCTCCAGGTCACCCGGACGGAGGCGGCGCTGGCCGCTCTGCCGAAGGGGTTTGACGGGTGCAGGATCGTCCACCTGTCCGACCTCCACGGGCACGAGTACGGCCGGGGGAGCGCGGAGCTGCTGGCACAGGTGGCGGAGCAGGAGCCCGACCTGATCGTGGTCACCGGCGACCTCATCGACCGGGACAGCCAGCTCCAGATGGTGCCGGCCCTGGCCAAGGGGCTGGCTGCTGTCGCGCCCACCTATTACGTCACCGGCAACCATGAGTGGTCCCTGGGGACGGGGATCGTGAAGGAGCTGAAGCGGGTGCTGGGCCAGTGCGGGGTGACGGTGCTGTCCAACCAATTCGAGATTTTGGAGCGGGGCGGGGATCAGATCGTGCTGGCCGGGGTGGACGACCCCAACGGCTACGCCGACCAGATCACCCCGGAGGAGCTGTACGCCCAGATCCGGGAGGACGCCCCCGGCCTGTTCACCCTCCTGCTGGCCCACCGGAACAACCATTTTGAGGAATATGCCGCCGCGGGGTACGACCTCATCATGTCCGGCCACGCCCACGGGGGCATTGTCCGCCTGCCGCTGGTGGGCGGGGTGATCGGCACCAACATGCGGCTTTTCCCCGAGTGGACCGCGGGGCTGTACACGCTGGAGGACAGCACGCTGTTCGTCTCCAGGGGGCTGGGGAACAACACGGTTCCCTTTAACGGCCTGCGGCTGTTCAACCGCCCGGAGCTGGCGGTGGTCACGCTGAGGGCGGAATAATTTGTGATATTTTGGGAGTGAATCGCCATGACGGAGACAGAAAAAATGCTGGCGGGCAAGCTGTACGACCCCTCCGACCCGGAGCTGGCCCGGCTGCGGGGGGCGGCCCACCGCTTGTCCAAGCAGTACAACGACACCACCGAGGACCAGGAGGAAGCGCGGGCGGACATTCTGCGCCGGCTCCTGCCCAACCTGGGGGAGGGCACCTATCTGCAGGGCCCCATCCAGTTTGATTACGGCGTATATACCACCATCGGGGTGAACAGCTACGCCAACTTCAACTTCACCGTGCTGGACTGCTGCCCGGTGACCATCGGGGACAACGTGTTTTTCGGCCCAAACTGCGCGCTCATGACCCCCATGCACCCCCTTCTGCCCTCGGAGCGGAACATGCGCCGCCGGGAAAACGGCCAGCTGTATGACCTGGAGTACGCCAAGCCCATTACCATTGAGGACGACTGCTGGATTGCCGCCAACGTGGTGGTGTGCGGCGGCGTGACCATCGGGCGGGGGAGCGTTATCGGCGCGGGCAGCGTGGTCACTCGGGATATCCCCGCCGGGTCGCTGGCGGCGGGAAACCCCTGCCGGGTGATCCGGCCCATCACCGGGGCGGATTCGGTGGAGCTGAAACGGGAGCTGTTCTGAACCATGAGTTACCAGGCCGGACAATTTGACATCGCCGTCATCGGCGCGGGCCACGCGGGCATTGAGGCCGCCCTGGCCGCCGCCCGGATGGGGCTGAAAACGGTGTGCTTCACCATCAACCTGGACGCGGTGGGCAACATGCCCTGCAACCCCGCCGTCGGCGGCACCGGCAAGGGCCACCTGGTTCGGGAGATTGACGCGCTGGGCGGCGAGATGGCCCGGGCCGCCGACCAGGCCTGCATCCAGTACCGGATGCTCAACCGGGGCAAGGGCCCCGCCGTGTGGTCCCTCCGGGCCCAGGCGGACCGCCGCCGCTATCAGGAGGTCATGAAGCACCGACTGGAGCTCCAGGAAAACCTGTGGGTGAAGCAGGCGGAGGTGACGGAGATCCTCACAGAAAACGGCGCGGTTTCCGCTGTCCGCACCGAAACCGGGGCCACCTATGAGGTGAAGGCCGCCGTCGTCGCTACCGGCACCTATCTGGGGGGCCGCACCATCGTGGGCGAGGTCGTCCGCCAGTCCGGGCCGGACGGCATGGCGGCGGCTCTGCCGCTGACGGACTGCCTGATAAAGCTGGGGCTGTCCATCCGGCGGTTCAAGACGGGTACGCCCCCCAGGGTGAACCGCCGGAGCGTGGACTTCTCCAAAATGGAAGTACAGCCGGGGGACGACGCGCCCGTGCCCTTCTCCTTTACCACGGAGACGCCGCGGTCAAACCGGGCGGTGTGCTACCTCACCTACACCAATGAAAATACCCACAGGGTCATCCGGGACAACCTCCGCCGCTCCCCCCTGTTCTCCGGGGTCATCGAGGGGGTGGGGCCGCGGTACTGCCCGTCCATTGAGGATAAGGTGGTGCGGTTCGCCGAAAAGCCCCGGCATCAGCTGTTCGTCGAGCCCATGGGCCTCAACACCGAGGAGCTGTATATCCAGGGGTTTTCCTCCTCCCTGCCGGAGGAGGTGCAGGTGGAGATGCTCCACACCATCCCCGGCCTGGAGCGGGCGGAGATGACCCGGTGCGCCTACGCCATCGAGTACGACTGCGTGGACCCCACCGAGCTGCTGCCCACCCTGGAGTGCAAAAAAATCCCCGGCCTGTACGGCGCGGGGCAGTTCAACGGCTCCTCCGGCTACGAGGAGGCCGCCGCCCAGGGACTGATCGCGGGGATCAACGCCGCGCTGAAGGTGAAGGGGGAGCCGCCGCTGGTCCTCACCCGGGGGGATGGGTATATCGGCGTGCTCATCGACGACCTGGTGACCAAGGGCGCCGGCGAGCCCTACCGCATGATGACCTCCCGGACGGAGTACCGGCTCATTCACCGGCAGGATAACGCCGACAAGCGTTTGTCCGCCTATGGCCGCCGGGTGGGGCTGGTAAGCGGAGAACGGCTGGCCCAGGTGGAGGAGAAGTACGCCGCCGTGGACCAGGAGATCCGCCGGCTGGAGCACACCGGAGCCCCGCCCTCCCCCGCGCTGGACAGGCTGCTCGCCGACCGGGGCGAGCCCCCCTGCCCCCACGGGGCGCGGCTCATCGACCTGCTCCGCCGTCCCCGGCTGAGCTATGGGGATTTGGCCCCCTTTGATCCGGGGCGGCCTGTCCTTTCCCGGGAAATCACAGAACAGGCGGAGATTTCCGTGAAGTACCAGGGCTACATCGACCGTCAGAACCGCCAGGTGGAGGAGATGCGCCGCCTGGAGGACAGGCCCCTGCCCCCGGATGTGGACTACCTGTCCATACAGGGCCTGCGGCTGGAGGCCCGGCAGAAGCTGGATCAGATCCGCCCGCTGAACCTGGGGCAGGCGTCCCGGGTGTCCGGGGTGTCCCCGGCGGACGTGACGGCGCTGATGATCTATTTGGAAAGAGGGCAAAGCCGTGGAGATTGTGACCTGTGAACTGTCTGCGTTTTCCGTCATTGGGATGGAGGGGGAGGCGCAGCCGGGATATAATCCCGCCCCCGCCTTGTGGGACAGGGCCAACGCCCGGTTCGGCGAGGTGGAAAGGCTGGCACTGAGGGACGAAAGCGGAATCCCGGTTGGAGTTTGGGGGGCCATGAGCGATCTGACCCGCTCCTTTCTTCCCTGGGGAGACGGCTTTTCCCGGGGACTGTATCTGGCGGGGGTTCAGGCTCCTGCCGGGGCCCAGCCGCCGGCGGGCTGGGTGAAATGGACGCTGCCCGCCTTTGCCTGCCTGCGGGTGAAGGCGGAGGGAGACTACGCCGCCGCTTTCCAGGCGGGGCTGGATGAATTGGAGCGGCGCGGGCTTACGCTGGCCGGGGCGGTACAGGAGTGCCAGCGCCCGGCGGAGGGCGGACAGCTGTATTTGTTCTTCCCGTACAAACGACTGTGAGAGGAAGCATAGACATGAAATTATTTTTGGCCGTGATTCTGTGTAAGCTCCTGCGGTTCATCGGCGGACTGGTGGGAAAGGGCAGCTCCCTGCCGGGACAGTTTGCCTTGAAGGTATGCCCCGACGCGCTGGGCCGGGTGAAGCTCCCCCCGCACATCATCGCCGTCACCGGGTCCAACGGCAAGACCTCCACCGTGGAGATGATCGCCTCCATTCTGGCCGCGGACGGGAGGAAGGTGGTGTACAACAAGGAGGGTTCCAACCAGATCGAGGGGGTGACCACCCTCATTTTGTCAAACTGCTCCCTGGGGGGCAAAATGAGGGGCGACGTGCTGCTGTTGGAGAGCGACGAGCGCTACGCCCGGCACACCTTCAAGTGGTTTCACCCCACCCACTTCGTCATCACCAACCTGTACCGGGATCAGCTCACCCGCAACGGCCATCCCGAGTGGGTGTACGACGCGGTCAAGGCCGCTGTCTTCCCGGAGACCACCCTGGTGCTCAACGCCGACGACCCGCTGGTGTCCTGCTTCGCCCGGGACCACGATCCGGCCAAGGTGAAGTGGTTCGGGCTGGACCAGTGCTCGGTCAGCGCCAAGGAGCACCGGGGCGTGTACCACGACGGGGCCCGCTGCCCGGTGTGCAAGGGGCGGATGGAGTATTCCTGCTATCACTATGCCCACATCGGGCACTATGCCTGCCCCTCCTGCGGGCACAGGCGGCACGACACGGATTTTGCCGTCACTGCCCTGGACTTGAAGGAGGGAAGGCTGGTCATCAATGGGGAAACCGAGATTTCGTTGGCCTTCAAGAGCATTTACAACGTGTATAACATTCTGGCGGCCTGGTCGGTGTGCGCCCTGGCGGGGGTGGACCGGGCCGCTATGGCCGGTGTGATCAACAACTATATGTTGAAAAACGGCCGAATGATTACCTTCCGTCTGGGGAACCACCAGGGCACCCTGCTCACCTCCAAGCACGAGAACTCCGTGGCCTATGACACCAATCTGGGGTATATTGCGGATACGGGCAAGCCCTGCACGGTGCTGGTCATTGTGGACGCCATCAGCCGGAAGTACTTCACCGGCGAGACCAGCTGGCTGTGGGATATTGACTTTGACCGGCTCAACTGCGGGCATGTCCGGAAGGTGATGCTGTACGGGAAGTACTGCAATGACCTGGCGGTGCGGTTTAAGTACAGCCATATCCCGGCGGACAAAATTGAGGTGGGCGAGGACATCCCCACGGCGGCGGCGTATTTGAAGGAAAACGGGGACGAGGACGTGTACGTAGTCACCTGCTTCTCCGACCGCGACAAGCTGCTGGCCCACGTGGAGCGGGATGGGTGAGGGTTCCCTTTTGAAAGGAAATGCAAAATGAGCGCAAGTACTATTATAGGCGAAAAAGATGGATTTTTAATACGGCTGGCTAAAGCTGAAGATGTAATAAATTATTACGAGCAAAATTATTGCCCTTTGGACAAGGAAGTGGCACGATTAACAGGCTGCAAGGAAACGTTTACGAAAGAAGAAGTAACTTCCTTTTTTCTAAAATCTCTTGAAGAAGATGATAGATATTTCTTTTTAATTATCGCACCTGATGGAAGAATTATCGGCGAAAGTGTAATCAATGAAATTGATTGGGATTTACGCTGCGCTAATTTCCGTATTGGTCTTTACCATAAGACAGAAAGAGGAAGAGGGATTGGCACTTGGGCAACGAAAGTAACTCTTGATTTTGCATTTGAAGAATTGAAGCTGCACCGTTTAGAACTGGATGTTTATTCCTTTAATCCAAGAGCAGAGAAGACCTATTTAAAAGCTGGTTTCAAGCGAGAGGGCGTTTTGAGAGATGCTATTATGGATGGCGGCAAATATGCAGATGATATATTGATGTCAATTTTAGAAGATGAGTGGAGAGCTGGAAATGCTTGAAACTACACGGCATTGATTAGGACTGAACCAGCGTTCTTAATAATTGAAAGAAAAAGAAGCGAAAAAGAGCTTTTTGACCGCTGACGGGCCGCGCCGGAAACCGGGACGTTTGCGCCCGGCAACGAGGCGCAAACAGGATTGATGAGGATGATGTTGATATGGAATTAACTTTTTTGCATCTTTATCCCGACTGCATGTCCCTGTATGGGGAGTACGCCAACGTGATGGTGCTCCGCCGCCACCTGGAGGCTATGGGGGCGGCCGTCACCGTCCAAACCGCCCTGTTTGAGGACGCGCCGGACTTTGAACACGCCGACTTCATCTATATGGGCGCTGGCACCGAGCGCACCCAGAAGGCGGCGCTCACCGCCCTGCTCCCCCATAAGGAGGCGTTCCAGGCCGCCGTGGACCGGGGGGCGGTGGCGCTGTTCACCGGCAACGCCATGGAGCTGCTGGGCGCGTCCGTCACCGACGCCGCAGGCAGGGTGTGGCCCTGCCTGGGCTTTGCGGGCTTCACCACTGTGGAGCACGACTGCCGCTATCCGTGCGACGTGGTGGCCTGCACCGACCTGTGGGAGGGCGACGTGGTGGGCTTCATGAACAAGTGCTCGGCAACCCTGGGGGTGGACACCCCCTTGTTCCGGGTAGAGGCGGGGACGCCTGGCAATACGGGTAACCCGGACCAGGACGACGGGGACGATGGGGAGGGCTATGTGTCCGGCGGCGTGTTTGCCACCCACCTGACGGGTCCGGTGCTGGTCAAAAACCCGGCGTTTACCGACCTGCTGATCCGCCGAATTTTCACAGCCAAGGGCTGGGAGCTGCCCGAAACCCTGCCTGTCCTGCCCTACGAAAAGGAGGCCCATGAGGCCACGGTGAAGGGGCTTGTTGGGCCACGGTATGCCGGGGGCTGACTCTTCTTCTGCCCCTGCGAACGGCGCGCCCCGTTGTCATGCTTCGCCTGTTCGCGACGCGCGGCTTCCCTTCGATTCGGGCAAAACCCATCCGGGCCTCTGGCCCTCCTTGGGCTTTTGCCCTCACTTCGGTCCATCCGCGCTGCTCACAACGGCTCAGCACTTCTCCGCAACCCAAACGTTACATTGTGAAACGGAAAATCCCTGGTCAAACGGGCCGGTTCTGGTATGCTGAGACCATCAAGGAGAGCACGGCTCCCCGATCTATGAGGTGATACCATGAGTTTAGGAAACAAACTGGCGGAGGCCCGGAAGAAACAGAACCTGACCCAGGAGCAGCTGGCGGAGCGCCTTGGCGTGACCCGGCAGGCGGTGAGCCGCTGGGAGTCGGACGCGGCCTATCCGGAGACGGACAAGATCGTGCGCATGGCGCAGATCCTGGAGGTAAGCTGCGACTACCTGCTCCAGGACGGCGTGGACGAAAAGGGGAAGCCCGCGGCCTCCCCAGTGACCCGGCTGCTGAAGCAGGCCCAGGGGAAGCGGGTGAGGCTGACCTTCTATGAAAGCGAAGGGATGCCCGTGGTCCATGAATGGTGCGTGATCCGGGATTTTGACGGCGGCTGGGCCAACGTGGAAGTGGTGGTCAACAAAAAGAAGCCGCAGAAGAACGAAATACGGCTGATCCCCCTGTCCGCCATCAGCACCGTCACCTTCCTCAAGGACGGGGAGGCGGCCCGCCGCTCCCCGCTGGAGCTGAACTAAGGAGGGCCGGGGCATGGAATATTTTGGCTTATTCTCGTTTGTCATGGTGCTTTTCCTCATGGGCAAGGTGAACCGCCTGGAGCGCATCCTGCGGGACAACGGCATCCGTCCCGGCGGGATGGCGGGGCTGGGGGACCAGCTGCGCAAGCAGGTGGGCCAGACCGTGGAGCTGACCCTGGAGACCAGCGACGGTGACATTATGGGCAAGGTGTGCAGGGTGATGGACGCCGACGAGACCTGGGCCCTGGTGCGGGCCAACGAGGGGAAGAAGAACGAGTGCGAGAAACTGATCCGGCTGGACAGCGTCAAACAAATCAAGGTAAAATAGCGCGGAGCTGTCGCGAACAGGCGAAGCGCGAACAAGCAGCCCGCCCAGTTCAACCGGGCGGTGCAGGGATTCTTGAAGGAGGAGACCCCATGAGCGAATTGTGGCTGGAAGTGACCCTCCCCGTCCCGGCGGAAAAGCTGGACCGGGTGTGCGATACCCTCACCGCCAACGGCATGGCTGGGCTGGTGGTGGAGGAGGAGGGGGATTTCCTCCGGTTCCTGGAGCAGAACCGGCAGTATTGGGACTACGTGGACGAGGGGCTGGCCGCCCGCATGAAGGGGGCCAGCCGGGTGAAGTTCTACGTGCCGGACAATGAGGAGGGCCGCCGTCAGCTCCGGCAGTACCTGGCGGGGCTGGAGGAGTACGAGCCCCAGACCGTCTCCCTCCGGGAGGAGGACTGGGCCACCTCCTGGCAGAAGTATTACCAGCCCATCCCCGTGGGGGAGCGGGTGTACATCGTCCCGGACTGGATGCGGGGGGAGCCTGTGCCGGCCGGACGGGTGCCGCTGTACCTGAACCCCGGCCTCACCTTCGGCACCGGGGCCCACCCCACCACCCAGCTGTGCCTGGAGCTGCTGGAGGGGGCGCTCCAGCCTGGGGACAAGGTGCTGGACCTGGGCTGCGGGTCGGGCATTCTGGCCATCGCGGCGCTGGCGCTGGGGGCCACCCGGGCTGTGGGTGTGGACATCGACCCCAAGGCGGCGGACGTGGCCTTTGAAAACGCGGCCCTGAACGGCATCGGGCCGGACCGGCTCAGCGTGTACGCCGGGGACGTGCTCGGCGACAAAAAGCTGTCGGCCAGACTGGAGCCGGGCCGGAACCGGGTGGTGCTGGCCAACATCGTGGCGGACGTGATCATCCCCCTGTCGGAAAAAGCCGGGGAATTCATGACCGGGGACGGGGTGTTTTTGACCTCCGGCGTCATCGACGGGCGGCAGGACGAGGTACGCGCCGCCCTGGAGGCCAACGGGTTCACCGTCGTGAAGCACCTGGAACGGGGCGGCTGGCATGCGTTTCAATCTTCCTTTTTTCTTTGAAAAGAAAAAAGGAAGCGAAAAAAGAAACTTTTATTTCGCTTCCAGCGTGGGCAGTCGGCCAAAGCGTTACGACGGCCACATACGTATGTAAAAAAATAATATAATTTTTATAATATATACGTAATATATAGTTGGTTGTCGGGCGGCAGCGTTTCGATTACTGCCCGTTTCGTCAGCGGTCTAAAGTTTCTTTTTGCCCCGCTTTTTCTTTTTAAAGAAAAAGCGGGCCGCCGGAGGCAGTTTGTGAAGTTTTCCCGGAAAAAACGGTTGACAAATCCGGCTTTCGCCTATAATATAATAGCGTCCGCTTTAAGGGAGCGGACGCTTGTGAATATGCAAGGCTTTGAACAGGACGAGTAACCGGCATAAACCTCTCAGAGAGCTGCCCGCACGGTGCGAGGGCGGCGGGGCGGACCCGGCGAATATCACCTGGGAGCCGCGGACCGAACCCGCGCATGTGACGCGGCAGTAGGCTCCGCCGGGTGTGCCCGTTACAGGACATATTAAGTGCCGTATGTTGTCACGCTTCGCCTGTTCGCGACGCGGTTCTAAGCCCTCCGACTCCCCAAATTGTCCTTCGCCGCCCTTGGCGGCTTCGGCCAATTTGCTGCGCTCTGGTCTTAGCCCGCTGCTCACGACGGCTCAGCGCTTCTACGGAACGGGAGTGGTACCGCAGAGGTCTTACGACGCCTTTGTCTCTCATTGGGGAGGCAGAGGCGTTTTTTCGAAGCGGGGAAAAGATTAAACGTAATTGAAAGGTGGCGCAGAGATGGAAATTTGCTTTTTTGAAGGGAATAAACAGTTCATGGACGCGATTGGCGCAGGCATCTATGAAATCAAAATATGCAAAAATAAAAATGGGAAAACCAAAGAAAAAGTACTCTATATCGGGGAATCAGTTTTCGTGCTGGTGAGATGTGCGTACCATTTATATAAACTGCGGAAAGATCCGACATATTTTGGTTTTACCGAGGATATGTCGAAATATCCTGACGTAACACTGAGATTCTCCCTGCTTAAGCTTCAGGACAATCAAATTTCTCGAAGACGGGAGGAAAAGGATATTATTTCTGAAGAAAAAGAACAACCATTAACCCAGAGCGGGAAAAGTGACCGTATGAAAAGCAAAGAAGAAAAAATTGCGGCTGTGAGAGAGTTTTTGGAGGAAGCTGGAAAATAAACGAAAAGTAAAGGAGAAATTCCCATGGACTACAACAAGACCGTTCACCTGCCCCAGACCGATTTTGCCATGCGGGCGGGCCTGCCCAAGCGTGAGCCTGAGATGCTCAACGGCGAATGGGCGAGAATCACCTACCACAAGCTGATGGACAAGAACGCGGGCAAGCCCAAGTTCATCCTCCACGACGGCCCCCCGTATGCCAACGGCAATATCCACATCGGCACCGCCATGAACAAAATCCTCAAGGACATCATCGTCAAGTACAAAAACATGACGGGGTACTGCTCGCCCTACGTCCCCGGCTGGGACACCCACGGCCTGCCCATCGAGACCGCCGTCCTCAAGGACAAGAGCGTCAAGCGCAGCGAGATGACCACCGCCCAGTTCCGGGACAAGTGCCGGGAGTTCGCCACCCAGTATATCGGCCGCATGACGGAGCAGTTTCAGCGCCTGGGGGTTATCGGCGAGTGGGAAAACCCCTATATCACCCTGCTGCCCGAGTTTGAGGCCCGCCAGATCGAGGTGTTTGGCAAGATGGCGGAGAAGGGGCTCATCTACAAGGGCATGAAGTCCGTCTACTGGTGCCCCCACGACCAGACCGCCCTGGCCGAGGCGGAGATCGACTACCAGGACGACCCCTGCACCACCATCTTTGTGAAGTTCCCGGTAAAGGACGACAAGGGGAAGCTGGGGCAGTACTGCGACCTGTCCAAGACCTTCTTCGTCATCTGGACCACCACCCCCTGGACCATCCCCGGCAACGCCGCCATCTCCCTGAACGCGGACTTTGATTACGTCCTGCTCCAGGCCCCCAATGGCGAGGTCTATATCATGGCCAAGGAGCTGGCCGAGGGCGTGTGCAAGCAGGCGGGCATTGATTTTGAGGCCTGCAAGGTGCTGGTCACACTGAAAGGCTCTGACTTCGAGCTGATGGTGGCCAAGCATCCCCTGCTGGATCAGGACTCTGTGATTTTGAACGGAGACCACGTCACCCTGGACGCGGGCACCGGGTGCGTCCACACCGCCCCCGGCTTCGGCGCGGAGGACTTCGACGTGTGCAAGCGGTACGACGACGCGGGGCTGACCCACATCGGCGTGCCCGTCCCCGTCAACGCCAAGGGCGTGATGACCGACGCGCGGTACAACGGCCAGTTCTACGCCAAGGGCAACGACCAGGTGGTGGCCGACCTGGAGGCCGAGGGCTTCCTGCTGGCCAAGGCCCAGATCACCCACTCCTATCCCCACTGCTGGCGGTGCAAGCACCCCATCATCTACCGGGCCACCGAGCAGTGGTTCTGCTCCGTGGACGCCATCAAGGACGCGGCCGTCAAGTCCTGCGACGCCATCTCCTGGCACCCCGCCTGGGGCAAGGAGCGCATGGTGTCCATGATCACCGAGCGCAATGACTGGTGCATCTCCCGCCAGCGGGTGTGGGGCGTGCCCATCCCGGTGTTCTACTGCGACGGCTGCGGCGAGGCCATCGTCACCCCCGAGACCATCGCCCACGTGGCGGGGCTGTTCCGGGAGCACGGCTCCAACATCTGGTTTGACAAGACCGCCGAGGAGCTGGCGCCCGCCGGGCTCGTCTGCCCCAAATGCGGCAAAAACCACTTCTCCAAGGAAAACGATATCATGGACGTGTGGTTCGACTCCGGCTCCACCTGGGCCGCCGTGGCCAACGAACGGGATAATCTGAAATACCCTGCCGACGTGTATCTGGAGGGCGGCGACCAGTACCGCGGGTGGTTCCAGTCCTCCATGCTCACCTCCATCGCCTGCAACGGCATCGCGCCCTATAAGCAGATCATCACCCACGGCTGGACGGTGGACGGCGAGGGCAAGGCCATGCACAAGTCCCTGGGCAACGCCATGCCCCCCGACGAGATCATCAAGGACTACGGCGCGGATATGCTCCGGCTGTGGGTGTCCTCCGCCGACTACACCCAGGACATGCGCATCTCCAAGGAGATCATGAAGCAGCTCAGCCAGGCGTACCTGAAGATCCGCAACACCGCCCGGTACATGCTGGGCAACCTGAACGGCTTCGACCCGGACAAGGCCGTGGCTGTGAAGGATATGGCAGACCTGGACAAGTGGGCCGTGGCGGCGTTCAACGAGCTGGTGAAGAGCGTCCGCGCCGGGTATGAGGCCTATGAGTTCCACACGGTGTACCGCGCCGTCTACAACTTCTGTGTGGTGGAGATGTCCAACTTCTATCTGGACATCATCAAGGACCGGCTGTACTGCGGCGACGAGGAGGGCCGGGCCTCCGCCCAGTCCGCCCTGTTCCTCATCCTGGACGGCATGACCCGGATGCTGGCCCCTATCCTGGCCTTCACCAGCCAGGAAATCTGGGCGGCCATGCCCCACCGGGCCGCTGACGACGCCGAGTGCGTGCTGTTCAACGACATCCCGGAGTACGACCCCGCCCTGGCGCTGGACGAGAAGGACGCCTCCCGGTGGGCGGTGCTCATCGAGCTGCGGGACGCGGTGAACAAGGCGCTGGAGGAGGCCCGCGAGCAGGGCGTCAAGAAGAACCAGGACGCGGAGATCGTGGTGAAGATGGACGAGAACACCTTCGCCTCCTGGCGGGACGGCCTGATTCTCCCCGGCTTTGACGAGGCGGACTTGGCTACGCTGTTCATCGTCTCCAAGGTGACCATGGAGGCGGAGGCGGGCGCAGCCTGGCCCACCGTGGTGGTGAAGCTGAGCGAGGCCCCCAAGTGCCCCCGCTGCTGGAACCATGACGGGCATATTGGAACGCCTGGGCACCATGCCGAGCTGTGCGGCCGGTGCGCGGCGGTGCTGGGTGAATAAAACCAACCAAAAAAGCCCCTTCCCGGAGTTGGGAAGGGGCTTTTTGTTCAATCCCGCAGGGTGTTGGCGAAATGGTTCAGCGCCTCCGAGGTAAGGGTCTGGGGCCGGGTCCCCACCAGCGACGGCCCCAGCAGCGCTCCCGCCAGCAGGAGGACGGCCAGCCCGCCGCACAGGAGAAAAACCGTCCGCTTTTTCATGCCGGCTGGTTCACCACGCCGGTGAACAGGGGCAGGCCGCTGCCGGTGACCACGAACAGGAAGGGCCGGTCCAGGGTGAAGTCCACCTCGTCGTCGGGGAACATGGCCATCCCGGCCTCCACCATAATGACGGTGTAAGCGGCGGCTTCGCAGCCCTCTTCGTCCACCTTCACCCGGGCGGCGTGCTCAACTGTGCTGACGTACAGCGGGTCGTCGGTGGACGCCTCCAGGGGGTCGAAGTTGGACACAGACGGGTTAAACACGTCGGTGACCCCCAGCGCCTTCAGGCCGTCGATCAGGCCCAGGTTGGAGGATACGTCAAACTTTGGCATGGACAGGTTGATATTGAGGTACTTCTGGCCGGTCCAGCCCTCCTTCACCACGTTTCCGTTTTCGTCGTAGGTGTCGGATTTGTCCGCAAGCAGGAAGTCCATGGCCTCGCCGCTCTCCAGCAGCTCGTCCACGCTGCACCCCTCCGCCGGAAGGATCAGCCACATGTCCCCGCCCTGCTGGAAGCTGAGGGAGACGGCGGTGAAGTTGTCCCCCCAGTAAAAGCTGCCCATGGTGGTGCGGCGCATGAAATCCGTGTCCACGTCGCCGGACAGAGCGTGGAAGGTGTCGGTTACAGTGTGCGCCTTGTCGAACTCGTCGTGCCAGGCGGCCTTGAAGTAGATGGTGGAGGCCAGGGCCAGCACCGTCTCCGGGGCCATCTCCAGGCCGCCGGCCTGCTCGGACAAAAGTCCCTTGGTCTGCTCGTTGATCCAGTCCCGCAGGGCCTGGTTGTACTCCTCTGCGCCCATTTTGCCGGAGAAGGCGGAGGCGTAATACTGCTTTGCCAGGGCGTCCAGGGTCTTCTGGCTGTAGGTCATGTTGTCCCGCAGCCACAGGGAGTTGGCCAGCACGGAGGTGACCACCCCATCGTCCCGGTAGTTGTCCTGCCACAGGGCTGCCGCCCGGGCGCGCAGGGTTTCGATGGAGTCCGCCTGGAGCAGGTCCAGAATCTGCCGGCGGCTGTTTTCCCCGGTGGTCTCCGCCAGCATGGACAGGGCCATGTAGACGTTCAGCGGGGAGTAGACGCGGTTTTCCTCCCCCGCGCCGGTGAGGAACTGGGCGGTGGAGCGGGTGAGATACTCGTCCAGCATGCCGGTGTAGTCGGTGTTGGAGCGCAGGGCGGTCCGGCTGTCCCACCAGGCGTCGTACGCCTCGCTGTAGGCGTCGCTGGCCTTCTGCCAGGCGTCCTTCTCCTCGCCCACGTCGGAGAAATAGTCCTCCTCCCTGGGATAGGGGGCCATCTCCGGGTAGGCCGCCAGGGCCAGGGCGTGGCCCCCATAGGCCAGGGAGTTGGAAACCGCGTCTCCATTAGCTTCCTCACCGCTGTACCCTGTCCGGACAGCGCGGGCGTTGGGACCGTTCCCAGAAAGGATGTCCTGGCCGGGCCATAGGGCAATCCCTCCGATGACGGCCACCGCCAGCACCGCCGCCACCGCCCCCGTCCAACGGGTGTGGGGGCGCTTTCGGGCGGGGTGAACGGCCTTTTCCTTTGCTTCCTCGGGGGCGTGGATGCCCTCGTTTGCCTGTTTGTACCGCTTCATAATTCGACCTCCTCAAGCATATCCCGCAGAAGGGCCCGGCCCCGGCTGAGCTGGGACTTGACGGTGCCCTCCGTCGATTGCAGAGCGGCGGCCATCTCGGCCACCGACAGGCCCTCAAAGTAGTGCAGGTGGATGACGGTCCGGTATTTTTCAGGCAGGGAGAGCACCGCAGCGTATACCTCGCGGTAATCGTCCTCCACGCCCACCTCCTCGGCGGTCTCCAGCGGCACGGTGCGCTTGCGCCACGGAGAGGCCAGCAAAGTTTTGCACCGGTTCACGGTGCACCGCAGCAGCCATGCCTTGCGGTGCTCGTCGCTCTCAAACCGGTCCTCATGGCGGAAATAGCGCAGAAATACCTCCTGGAACACGTCCTCCGCGTCCGGGACGCTGGCGGTGCGGGCCAGGGCAAGACGGTATACCATATCGCCCCAGCGCTCCACCTCCCGGGTGCGCTGTTCCTCGTTCACGGCCATCACCTCGTTCCCTCTGCCCCGCCTCGGCCGCGGCGGGGCCTTTGTGCCTGTCACTTATAATACCCC
>CATKZW010000019.1 GCA_949841465.1 uncultured Oscillospiraceae bacterium | reverse complement strand
TTTGCTTACGCGGTACGCAAGCATTGGTCCATTGAGAATCAGCTTCATTGGGCCTTGGACGTTATCTTTGAGGAAGATTCCTCCAGGGCCAGGAAAGATATGTCTCCCTTGAATTTAAACGTCCTGCATAAGACCGCCCTCGCTCTCTGCAAACACGCCGACTTCGGCCCCAGGGTCAGCTTGAAACGAAAACGCTTTTCCGCCGCACTTGACCCTAACTGTTTCCTGCAAATTTTATTTGCGAAATCTTAAATGCTGTTGCCCTGCTAGGTCTCCCCCGCGGGCTTGACTGGCCTCGGTGAGTATGATATGATTTTATTATCGATTATTTTAGGAGGGGACAAGCATGACAGACAGAGAATTGTTGGAAGAAATTCTACAACAAGTGGCCGAAATCAAACAAGACGTGAAGAAGAATACGGCTATGATCGAACTTCAACTTAAGCCTGATATCCAAAAGCTAGCGGAAGGCCATAACATGATCTTAGAGCGTATTGACGACAAGATTGAGCGCCGGACAGAGCAGCTTCAGGATCAGCTCGATGTACACCAAGCCGCAATCATACGTATCAACCGAGAAATACAAGAACTGAAAAAAGTACAGTAAAAAGCAGGGGATAGTCTCCCCTGCTTTTGCACATCATAAAACTAAAACCTACTTTTTATTGAGTTGGATATGTGCCAGTCCACATCTCCTCCCAATCGGCCTATTCGGCTTTGTTTTTAAATCATATAATTCAGGTGATTTGTATGAGCTTCATTCCATGTACGCAAAACTGCAAATTTCAGGACGAAGGCCTGTGCACATTGGCCCAGGCCCAGACTGTGGGTCAGGCTGTCCCAAACGATGCCTGCCTGAATTTCACGCCAAAGCTGTCAAACCAGCACAGCAATGGCTTCACGAATGTTTCCGACCCAGATCAGATCTAGGCCGGCAGGCGTCACAATCTTCCCGCTGTTCCGGGCCGGAATCAGGCATTTGGAAAAACCAAGCCGCCGCACCTCGCTGAGTCGCTGATTGATGGCATTCACCGACCTCAGCTCTCCAGTGAGGCCCACCTCGCCAATGGCCGCTAAATCAAAGGGAACAGGCTTATCCCGAAAACTGGACGCCAGCGCCACAACCAAAGCCAGATCGGCTGCAGGCTCGTCCAGGGTCAAGCCACCAATGACATTCACGTAGAAGTCGCAGCTGGACAACACCAAGCCGCCCCGTTTCTCCAGCACTGCCGCCATCATCATAGCCCGGTTGTAGTCGAAACCGTTGCTGGACCGACGGGCGTTTCCATAAGCTGAAGGCGACAGCAGCGCCTGGACCTCTGCCAGTACCGGCCGCACCCCCTCCATCACACAAGTAACGCAGGAACCGGGCATGTTCTCCGGCCGCCCGTACAACATGGCTTCCGATGGATTGGGTACTTCTACCAAACCCTGATCGCCCATTTCAAACACACCGATCTCGTTGGTGGCGCCGAAGCGATTTTTTGCCGCCCGCAAAATACGGTAGGAATTGTGCTCCTCCCCCTCGAAATGAAGCACACAGTCCACCATATGCTCCAGCACCTTAGGTCCAGCCAGCGAGCCCTCCTTATTAATATGCCCCACCACAAACACTGTAACTCCCATGCCCTTGGCCAGATGCATCAGCGCCATCGTGCACTCCTTTACCTGGGTCACGCTGCCCGGCGAAGAGCTGGAATCGCCATTATAAATGGTCTGGATGGAGTCCACAATGAGGACGTCCGGCTTACTCTCTTGGACGGCGGCCACGATATCGTCCAAATTAGTCTCAGAAAAAAGCGACAGGCCCTTATCGCATATGCCAAGCCGCTGAGCACGCAGCTTAATTTGGCGCTCTGATTCCTCTCCAGATACATATAAAACTTGAGAAAAGCGACACAAATTGTCACAAATTTGCAGCATCAATGTGGATTTTCCAATGCCTGGCGCGCCTCCCACCAGCACCAGTGAGCCCTTGACCGCGCCGCCGCCCAGCACACGGTCCAGCTCATTCATGCCGGTGTTGAAGCGGAGCTCATCCACTGCCTCCACCTCAGCCATAGGCTTGGGCCGCCGAATGCTTAGGCCGCTGGAGCCAGGCACTGTCGCTTTTCTCTTGGCATCCACCGCTGGCTGCTCCACAATGGTATTCCACGCCCCGCAGGCGGGACACTTACCCAGCCATTTCAAGGTTTCATTTCCGCACTCTGTACAATAAAATACAGATTTGGTCTTAGCCATGTCATTTCCCTCCCAATGCTGCGGGTATCTTTTGCAGTTCGTTAAAATATGTTCCAGCCAGCGCGATGGCGATCTTGCGCTGATACGCGTCCGTGCGCAGCAGCGCCGCCTCCTCTCCATTGCTGAGGAAGCCGCACTCCACTAGGATAGCCGGACAGCTGATATGATCGAATAAGTAGATGCCGTCCGACACAGGCTTGGCCTCCCGGACATTGTCAGAGTCCAGCACCTGCTGGAGCACCTCCTGGGTATCCTCCCCCCACTGCCGGCTCACATCATCGCTGTTATAAAACACTTGAGATCCGCTGTATCTCGGATCTGTAAAGTGATTCTGGTGTACACTGATCAGCAGAGCATTTGGAATGCTTTCCACCATTGCCACCCGATTTTTTAAGTCTGAGACCTTTTTCTGCCGGATGGTTTTGGCTTCGTCGCTGTGGATAGAGATGTCCGTGTCCCGAGTGAGCTGCGGCTCCGCGCCCAAAAATGCCATCAATGACTGGGTCTTTAAAACGATGGCCAGGTTGATGTCGCTCTCCTTCTCCCCTGCCGCTGTGCTGGCTCCGCCGTCTTCCCCACCGTGTCCAGCGTCCAAGATCAAGGTCCACGTTTCCTGCGCACCGGGATTGGTTACAGCCGGTACGACGCGGTCCGCTCCAAACAAATTCACTCCAGCCAGTACACACAGACACGCCAAAAGCAACAGAATATCACGTTTCATGAGCCAGTCCCCCCTTCTCTTCACCATATGGAAGCGGAGGCCGCTTTATGCCTGAATCAAAGGTAGGAAAATACCTCCGTGTGCCGCTGAGAAATGGACGTAGATACATGCGGGAACCGTTTGGCCAGCCAGCCCCGGAGCACCGGGCACACCACATCCTCTGTGGGGAAGTGCCCTGCGTCCACCAAATTCAACCCCAGCGCCCGGCTTTCCAGAAACTGGTGATACTTCACGTCGGAAGTAACAAAGGTGTCACAGCCTTGCGCCAAAGCGTCGTCTATAAAGTCTGCACAGGCGCCGCCGCCCACCGCCACCATATGCACAGGCTTTCCCCCATCCACCAGGCGGATGCCATTGGCCCCCAGCAGACGCTTTACTGCCATGGCAAAGTCGTATAACGGCTGCTCTGGGACAAATCCCACTCGGCCGATACCATAGGGGCGTCCCTGTCCGTCTACACCCGCCTGCTTCAGCTGCCCGATGTCGGTTAGCCCTAAGCGCAGTGCAAGAGCGTCATTCACGCCTCCCTCTACCGCATCCAGATTGGTGTGGGTGCAAATGGCGGCGATTCCGTTTTCTGCCAAAGACAGCAGAACCCGTCCGGCAACTGTCTGATCCGTCACGGACTTAACGCCGCCAAAAATCACCGGATGGTGAGCTACAATGAGCTGGGCACCCTGCTCCGACGCTTCCTGAACCACCTGCTCAGTGATATCCAGAGCCACCAGAATTTTGCTGACGGATGCCCCTTCTCTACCCACCAGAAAACCCGCGTTGTCAAACCCCTCCTGGAGCTCAAAGGGTGCCTTTTCCTGCAAAAACTCATATACCATTCCAACTGTGGTCACAGGGATCAACTCCTTTTTCATCTCTCGAAGTCCCGCAGTCACTGCCTTTAGCCGGGTGACTGCGGCTTGGTCCGGCGACTGGGCCGCAAGATGGCCTTGAAGCGCCCGCTCCGCCTTCCGCTCCATCATATCCAGAAATTCTTTCCGCAGTGGAGCGGAGCGGTTCTTCCCCGCCCACAGCTCTGCTGGAGTCAGCGCCGGCATATTACCGCCCATTACAGTCCAAATACTGTAAAGCTTTTTCCCTTCTCGGACAATCTCCTCATCTAAAATGGCATATCCATTTACCTGAAGCCACTCCCGCAGCTTGGGTGCACCGGTCATGGGCTGCAGAAGCAGAAGCTTATCCATCCGGCACCAAGGCGCAGCTTTTAAAATGGCTGCGATGGTCTCGCCACCCATACCGGCAATGACCACCGTGTCCGCCTCTTCCGCTCTGACATCGACCAAACCGTCGCACAGACGGAAAGAGACCCGCTCTGTCTGACCATACTGTCGTGCGGTCTCCCGTGCCCGGTTCAAAGGGCCGGCCCGCAGATCTGCGGCGATGGCACGGTCGATCCGACCGTTCAGCAGCAGCCATACCGGCAGATGTCCATGGTCGGTGCCCACGTCTGCCAGCCGCGCACCCTGCGGCACTTTATTTGCGATAACCTGGAGCCTCGGCATCAATTCCATATCCTCTTCCCTGCCCTTCCCAGAGTAAAGGAAAAGAGCGGAACCCTCCGCTCTTTTCAAAATACCTCAACCGATGGAGCTATTCAGCTTATCCAGCAGAGCATCCACGTCTACACCGTGGACCATACAGGCCTGCTCCACAGTCTCTCCACGGGAGGACGGGCAGCCCAGGCAGTGCATGCCAATGGACAGGAAAATGGGAGCGGTGTCAGGCGCGATATCCAGAATATCGCCGATGATGGTGTCTTTTGTGATCTGAGCCATGTCGGGACAGCCTCCTTGCAGTATTTGTCGAACGGATATAGTATACCCAATATGGCTATCGTTTGCAAGTGTTTACCGAAAAAAACAACAGAAATTCCTATCAGTTCATTTGCAAGCCCACAGGCTGGCTCCTTCTCCTGCTGCAGCGAGTCCGAATCAGCCTCATGTACACCGTCGGATTGCACGAAAAAGCTGCTCGCAGGCATGAAAATACAAAAATTCCTGAAACAAAATTGTTTCAGGAATTTTACTGGCAGCGGATGAAGGATTCGAACCCTCACAAACAGAGTCAGAGTCTGGTGTGCTACCATTACACTAATCCGCTATGTCATTATCTCATCTTGGAACCGTAAGCTATTATACCAGAATGGCGGCATTTGTCAAGCCTTTTTTCGCAAGTTTTAGCAAGTTTTAAAAAAAATCCGGTGAGCGTGTTCGCCCACCGGATTTCTATTCAAATTACTTGATTTTTTAAGACCCCAATCCCTTCGATTTCCACTTCCACCACATCTCCGGGGATCATAGGCCCCACGCCTGCAGGGGTACCGGTGGCCACAACATCCCCCGGTTCCAAAGTCATGGCAGCAGTGATGAATTCCAAAAGCTGAGGCACTGGAGTAATGAGGTCGGCAGTTTCCCCTTTTTGCACTACCTTGCCGTTCAGACGAGTGGTCAGGCTTAGAACCGCCGGATCCACTTCATCCGTCACCCAAGGACCAATTGGACAAAATCCATCCATGGACTTGCCTCGCGTCCACTGACCATCATGCTTTTGGATATCCCGTGCCGTAATATCATTCAGACAAGTGTAGCCCAGCACATAATCCGAAAAGTCTTTTGCCTTTACACTCTTTGCTTTGCGTTTAATGACCACACCAAGCTCGCCCTCATAATCCAGCCGCTCCACGAAATCCGGAGCATGAACTGCGCCATCCGGCCGATTCAGGGTATTTAACCCTTTCATAAACAGCACCGGGAACCCAGGCGCTTCTGAGCCCATCTCACGTGCATGGTCAGCATAATTTTTACCTACACAAATGATCTTAGTGGGCATGCATGGAGCCAAGAGCTTACACTGATTCAGCGGCAGACTTTTCCCATCATAATCTACCCCATCAAAAGGCGGCTTGGTCAAAGTAAATACGTCCTCTCCCTTAACAACACCCCAGCAGGGGCCTTCAGTCCGAGAAAAATACACATACTTCATACTGTCCCCTCCAAATGGCTTAAAATCTGCCCCAAAAGCTCTGCTCTGCCCTCCCCTTTTTCCGCTGAGAATAAGATGAGGGGAACCCCATCCGGCAGTTCTAACGTATCACGAATGCATTGTGCATTGCTTTCGATTTCGCTCTTTTTCAGCTTATCCAGTTTATTTGCTACCACAATGAAGGGCTTCCCTGCGCCCAAAAACACCTGAGCCATGGTACAATCATCTGCTGTGGGCTTGTGCCGAGCGTCTACAACCAACATGCCCAGCGTCATCCGTGACCTGTCGGCAAACCATGCCTCAATCAGTCTGCCCCAGCGGTCGCGTTCCCGCTTGGAGACTTTGGCATAGCCATAGCCAGGCAAATCCACAAGGTACAGTTTCTGATCAATGCGAAAATAGTTAATATGAGTGGTCTTTCCAGGCGCGGCGCCCACTCGAGCAAAATTTTTCCGGTTGAGCAGCCGGTTAATGACCGATGATTTCCCCACATTGGACCGTCCGGCAAATACCATCTGCGGCAACCCGTCCCGGGGGAAATCCGCAGGTTTTGCCGCGGAACGTATAAATTCCGCCACATTCCAATTTACCGTCATGCCTGTTCCCTCACTGCCGCAGGTTGACTGCGCATCCCACATTCTTGGGAACCTCCGGCGTCTGCCGTGGGACGCTGTCTGCCTGAATCGGCAGGGTACCCACCAGTGCATGGACCAGCACCTCATCGGCCTGCTTCACCGGCAGGAACGTCATAGCGGCCCGCACGGTCTGGTCGATTTCTTCAAGGTCTTTCATATTGTCCGAAGGAATAACAACCTTGGTCACACCAGCTCTCAAAGCACCCATAGTCTTTTCCCGAAGTCCGCCAATGGCCAACACCCTGCCTCGTAAAGTGATTTCGCCTGTCATTGCTACATCCTGCCGCACCGGTACGCCTGTGAGAGCAGATACAATGGCGGTGGCAATGGCGATACCGGCGGACGGTCCATCCTTGGGCACCGCTCCCTCCGGGAAATGGATGTGAACATCCTTGCTGCTGTGAAATTCCGGATCAACCCCCAGCTGGACCGCCCGGCTGCGAATATAGGACAGCGCCGCTTTAGCGGACTCCTTCATCACATCGCCCAAGTTGCCGGTCAGGGACACTTTTCCCGTACCCGGCACCACATTGACCTCGACCTCCAGGATATCGCCGCCCACAGAGGTCCAGGCCAGACCGTTGACCACACCCACCAGCGGCTCCCGGGACGGTGTGTCATCCAGATAACGGCGAGGGCCAAGAAGCTCTTGCAAATCGCCCTCTGTAATGCTTATTTGCTTTACATCACACTTTACAATTTTGGCCGCGCACTTCCGGCACAAAGCCGCCAGCTTTCGCTCCAGCAGACGGACGCCGGACTCTTTGGTATATCCGGCTATCAGCTGTTCCAGGCCGTCGTCGCTGATTTTCATCTGCCTTCGGGTAAGGCCATGCCTTTTCAGCTCCCGTGGCAGCAAGTGACGCTTGGCAATCTGCACCTTTTCCTTGTCCGTATAGCTAGGCAGTTCGATAATCTCCATGCGGTCCAGCAGCGGCTTGGGAATGGTGTCGGTGGTATTGGCGGTTGTGATAAACATCACATCGGACAAATCAAAGGGCAGTTCCAGATAATGATCCCGGAAGGCGCTGTTCTGCTCCCCATCCAGCACCTCCAGCAGCGCTGCTGCAGGGTCTCCCCTGTGATCGCTGCCCACTTTATCAATCTCATCCAGTAAAAGCACCGGATTTGAGCTCCCCGCCTGCTTGACACCGGCAATAATGCGTCCCGGCATGGCCCCCACATAGGTTTTTCGGTGTCCGCGGATATCTGCCTCATCCCGAATTCCACCCAGGGAAATTCGGGCCAGCTTGCGGTTCATCGCTTTAGCTATGCTCATGGCAATGGAGGTCTTGCCCACCCCCGGCGGGCCGACCAGGCAAATGATCTGACCCTTTAAATCAGGAGCCAGCTGCTTCACCGCCACAAATTCCAAAATCCGCTCTTTTACCTTATCAAGGCCATAGTGATCCGCGTCCAGCACCTTGGACACTGCCGCCACATTGACCCGTTCACGGGTTTTGACCTGCCAGGGCAGCTCTAAGCATGTGTCCAAATAAGTGCGGATAACTGCCGCCTCCGACGAGCCATAGGGCTGCTTTTCCAGGTGCTTCACCTCTTTGAGCAGCTTCTCCCCCACCTCCTCCGGCAGCTTCGCCTGGGTGATGCGGCGCCGATAGTCGGCAATCTCGTCGTCGTCCTCCTCCCCTTCGCCCAGCTCCCGCTGAATGACCCGGAGCTGTTCCCGGAGGAAATAGCTGCGCTGACTGGCGGCCACTTGCTCATGGATTTTGGCCGCCAGCTCACTTTCCACCTCTAATATCTCCACTTCCCTGCCTAAAATGCGGCACAGGCGGTCCAGCCGGCGGACAGGCCGCAGTTCTTCCAGCACCGCCTGCTTGTCTTCAAACCGCAATGGGAGGTTCTGCGCGGCGTAATCGGCGATATAGCCTGGGTCGTCGCTGGCCAGCAGCTTCAGGTAGATTTCCGGTGTTACCCGGTCGGACAGCTCGGTGTACTGCTCCATCTGGTTGTAAATCTGCCGAATGGCGGCCTCAGTACGCGGAGAATTCCCCTTCGGAGAGGTCAGCTCCGCCAAATACTCTACTTGAGCGGTGATATAGGGCTCTGAGGAAATCAGCTGAATCAGCCTGCCCCGGCTTTTTCCCTCCACCATGACCCGGACACCGTTCTCCGGGAGCCGCAGAATCTGCTTCACCTCAGCCACAGTACCGATGGCGTATAGATCGCTCTGGGTTGGATTTTCCACGGTGAGATCCCGCTGCGTGATCAGGAATATCTCCCGATTCTCCCCCATAGCTTCCTCCAGCGCCTGAATTGAGGCGGCACGGCCCACATCAAAATGGAGCATCAGATGTGGAAACACAGTCAGCCCCCGCAGGGCCAAAACAGGCATGGTCACCAGCTGCAGATTTGTCATGGGTTCTCACTCCTTTCCATACTCAAGTGGGGTGGGCCGCTGCCCACCCCACCGACACAATACCATATTCAGGAGGCGTTCCCCCGGGGGGATGCCTGTCCGCCCTTTTCGGAGCGCAGTGCTGCGGCTCCCAGCCTGGGCCGCGCCGGACGTCCTTCCTGGCGCTGAATTTCCGCGCCGCTCTCACCGCGGATCGACTCCGCCGTCACAGTCACCTTTGCGATGCTGGGGTCGGAGGGAGCATCATACATCACCGGGGTCATGACCTCCTCCAGCACCGCCCGCAGACCACGGGCTCCGATCTTACGCTCCAGCGCCTTGTCGGCGGCAGCGTCCAACGCCTCCGGCGTGAACTCCAACGCCACATTATCGTAATCCATCAGGCACTTGTACTGTTTTACCAGCGCATTTTTCGGCTCGGTGAGAATGCGCACCAGCTGCTCCCGATCCAGCGCCTTCAGCGTGGTAATGATGGGCAGACGGCCCACCAGCTCCGGGATGATGCCGTACTTCAGCAAATCGTGGGGCTGGACAGCCTTGAATACGTCCGCTTTTTCCCGCTCCGCCGCAGTCTTTACATCCGAGCCAAAGCCGATGGTTTTCTTATCCAGTCGATGCTCAATGATCTTGTCCAGCCCGTCAAATGCGCCGCCACAGATAAACAGGATATTTTTGGTGTCGATCTGGAGGAACTCCTGATGAGGATGCTTCCGCCCGCCCTGAGGCGGCACATTGGCCACGGTGCCCTCCAGGATTTTCAACAGTGCCTGCTGCACGCCCTCGCCGGACACATCCCGGGTGATGGAGGTATTCTCGCTCTTCCGGGCAATCTTGTCGATCTCATCCACATAGATGATGCCGCGCTGAGCCAGTTCGATGTCGTAGTCAGCGGCCTGGACCAGACGAAGCAGGATATTCTCCACATCGTCGCCCACATAGCCCGCCTCTGTGAGGGTGGTGGCGTCGGCAATGGCAAAGGGCACCTTCAGAATGCGGGCCAGCGTCTGGGCAAACAGGGTCTTGCCGCAGCCGGTGGGGCCCACCATGAGGATATTGCTCTTTTGGAGCTCCACATTTTCCCCGCCGCCAAAATAAATCCGCTTATAGTGGTTATACACCGCCACAGACAGCGCCTTTTTAGCGTCATCCTGCCCGATGATATACTCATCCAACACGGACACCATCTCTTTGGGGGTGGGGATAACGTCCGGGATATCCGGCATATCGGGGATATCGTCGGGCTCATCCCCCAGGATATTTACGCACAGGCGGACACATTCATTGCAAATATAGGCGCCGGGACCGGCGATAATGCGCTCCACCTGCTCCTGGTGCTTGCCGCAGAAAGAACAGCGCACCGATTTGTAGTCGTCTCTTGCCATATTCTGGTCTTCCTTTCAGGAAAGCGCCAAAGAGCGGAGACGGCAGCCTCCGCTCTTCGACCTGCTCAGCGATTGGTAACGATCTTATCGATGAGCCCGTACTCCAGGGCCTCATCAGCGGTCATAAAATTGTCCCGCTCACAATCGGCGGTAACCTGCTCCACATTTTTGCCACAGTTGTCGGCCAAGATGACATTCATCCGCTTTTTAATGATTTCCAGGCGCTTCAGGTGGATGGCCATGTCGGTAATCTGCCCCTGTGTCCCAGCGGAGGGTTGGTGGATCATGATCTCAGCGTTAGGCAGGGCCATGCGCTTGCCCTTAGCGCCGGAAGACAGCAGGAACGCCCCCATCGAGGCAGCCATGCCCACACAGATGGTGGACACATCACACTTGATGTACTGCATGGTGTCATAGATGGCCATGCCGTCCGTGACAGAACCGCCGGGGCTGTTGATATAGAGCTGGATGTCCTTGTCCGGGTCCTGGGCCTCCAGGTAGAGCAGCTGGGCCACCACCAGGGATGCGGTGGTAGCATTGACCTCTTCGCCTAAGAATACGATTCGATCGTTCAGCAGCCGGGAAAAAATATCATAGGACCGCTCACCCCGGCTGGTCTGTTCCACTACATAGGGTACTAAACTCATAATGCTTCTCCTTTCAGATGGGGAATCTCCCTGATTCCCGCCAGCGCTGGCTATTATGCCCATTCTCCGGCGGCGGTTATTCCATCCCTCTCTCAAAAAGGTGCGGATTTTTGATTACTCCTCGGTTTTCTCCGTCTCGTCAGACTTTTCCTCCGCCTTTTCAGCCTTTTTGGCAGGCTTCTTGGCAGGCTTCTTCACGGAAGCCTTCACCAGCTCCAGCGCTTTGCGCACCATAAGGTCGTGACGGACATCCTCCGCGTTGACGATGTTGCGGACCTTGTCCACCTCCATGCTGTACTGCTCGGCCAGCTTGCCGATCTCCTCGTCCACCTCGGCGTCGGAAATCTCCATGCCCTCAGCAGCGGCCACTGCCTCCAGGGCCAGGTCACTGCGCACCGCCCGGTCGGCGGCGGTCTTGGACTGGGCCCGCATATCATCTATGGACAAACCCATCATCCGCAGATAGTCCTCAAAGCCAATGCCCTGACTCTGGATGCGGTTGGCGTAATCCTCCAGCATCTTGTCGGCGCGGTAGTCCACCATGGCCTGGGGCACCTCGCACTCCAGCTTCTCCAGGAGCGCGTCGATAACGGCGGCTTCAAAGTCCCGGTCGGCCTGCTCCTGGCGGCGGGTCTTCAGCTTCTCGCCCAAATCCTTCTTGAACTCCTCCAGGGTGTCGAACTCGGACACGTCCTTGGCAAACTCATCGTCCACCTCAGGCTCCTGCTTCTCCTTCACCTCGTGGACCTTGACCTTGAACACCACAGCGGCACCGGCCAGCTCGGGGGTGTAGTTCTCGGGGAAAGTAATGTCCAGATCCTTCTCCTCGCCCGCCTTCATGCCGATGACCTGATCCTCGAAGCCGGGGACAAAGGAGCCGGAGCCCAGCTCCAGGCTGTAGTTTTCGCCCTTGCCGCCCTGGAAGGGTTCGCCGTCCTTGAAACCTTCAAAGTCGATGACCGCAGTGTCGCCCTTCTTGGCCTTGCGCTCCACGCTCACCAGGCGGGAGGCCCGGTCGATGTACGGCTTCAGCTCCGCCTTGATGTCAGCGGCGGACACCTTCACGTCAGGCTTGGCCACAGGCATACCCTTGTAGTCCTTGATGGATGCCTCCGGCTTGACGGTGACAGTGGCTTTAAAGGTGAAGCCGTCGGCGCTGACGTCCAGCACCTCCAACTGGGGATAGGCCACGGGCTTAATGCCCGTCTCCTTCAGCGCTCCCTCGTAGGCATCGGGGTAAGCCAAGGAGACAGCGTCCTCAAAGAAGATCTCAGCGCCGTACATCTTTTCCACCATCTTCCGGGGGGCCTTGCCCTTGCGGAAGCCGGGGACGTTGATGCGGTTCTTCTGACGGTTGTACACCTTGTCAATGGCAGCCTGGAACTCGGCGGCTCCGACCTCGATCACCAGTTCATAGGTGCTGTTTTCCTTTTTCTCGTTGCTCTTGATGTTCATGGTATGTTCCTCCAAGCTCGGCCCGCCGAAAAGCTGCTGGGCCTTCTTTCTAAATAATCCAACCTATTCTATCAGATAGGCGCAGAGATTTCCACTGTTTTTTATGCTTAATCCAAAATTTTTTTTGGACGGAATCCGACAAAGTCCGCAGATACCAGATGATAGTCCACCCCGCCCTGTGCGCCTTCAATTGCCAGCCGGTGGCTGGGCCCGTGGAGATGGCCGTAATAGCAGGCCGTTACCCCATACCGTTCCAGCAGGTCGATGATTTCCTGACAGCGGTATCCCTGGTACAGGGGCGGATAGTGGAGAAAACACAGCTTCTCCCGCTCCCCCGCCGCTTTCAGCGATGCCTCAAGACGGATCAGTTCCCGTTTGAACACCTTTCCCATCTGGGGTCCGCCGTTTTCCTCAAAGAACCACCCCCGGGTGCCGCACAGCGCGGTCTCCCCATAAAGCGCACAGTTGTTGTGCAGGATGTGGAGGCGGTCAAACCCGTTGGCCTGGAAAAAGGCGTTCATCTTGGCAGCGGTGTTCCACCAGTAGTCGTGGTTACCCTTGAGCAGCCACTTCTCCCCCGGCAGCTTGCCGTTGAGGAAAGCAAAGTCGTCCCTGGCCTCCTCCAAGCTCATTCCCCAGGACAGGTCGCCGCACAGCACCACCGTGTCGGCGTCTTCCACCGAGGCAAAGCCTTCCTGGAGCTTGTCCACGTAGCCTTCCCAGCCGCCGCCGAATACATCCATGGGCTTGTCTGCGCCCAGAGAAAGGTGGGTATCGCCGATGGCGTAGAGAGCCATCCTATCACCTCTTATTTCAAAAAGTCCAGCACACAGCGCTTCATAGCGTCCTTGTCCACGCTGCCCTCAAAACGGCGCTGGCGCTTCTTCAGCCGGGCCAGCGGCGCGGGAGTGGGCACGCCGGTGACTTGAGTAAGCTGGTCCAGGATCTCCAGCCCGGTCTTCTTCTCCTTCACGCCCAGGGCATCCAGTACGCTGTCACAGAACTTGAAGGGGCTGGCAGTGGACACTGTGATGGTCGCCATATCGTCCCCGGTCTCCGCCCGGTATTCCTCCAGCACGTGGAACGCCACAGCGGTGTGGGGATCAATGAGGTAGTTCTGCTCATTCCACATCTTGGCAATCATGGCCTTGGTCTGCTGATCGTCGCAGTACCCGGCGCTGAATTCCTTTTTCAGCTTGGTGCGGATGGAGCTGTCCACCCGATAGCTGCCGTACTCAGCCAACTGGGACATATACTCCCGCACCAGCTTGTCGTCCCGGCCGGACAGCTCAAACAGCATCCGCTCCAGATTGCTGGAGATGAGGATGTCCATAGACGGGGAAATGGTATTGAAGAAGGTGCGGTTGCGGTCATAGGTGCCGGTGCTGATAAAATCGGTGAGAACGTTGTTCTGGTTGGAGGCGCAGATCAGCCTGTTGATGGGGATGCCCATGGCCTTGGCGTAGTACGCAGCCAAAATATTGCCGAAGTTGCCGGTGGGCACGCACACATTGACGGCCTGGCCCTTGGTAATGGCCTCGCTCTTCAGCAGGTCACAGTAGGCGGAGGCGTAGTACACAATCTGAGGCAGCACCCGGCCCCAGTTGATGGAGTTGGCGGAGGACAGGAAATACCCCCGCTCCGCCAGCACCTCGGCCAGCTCCTCGTCGGAAAATATCTGCTTCACGCCGGCCTGGGCATCGTCGAAGTTGCCCACCACGGAGCACACCCCCACGTTGCCCCCCTCCTGCGTGACCATCTGGCGCTCCTGAATGTCGGATACACCGTCCTTGGGATAGAACACCAGAATCCTGGTCTTGTCCACATTGCGGAAGCCCTCCAGAGCCGCCTTGCCCGTGTCACCGGAGGTGGCCACCAGGATGCACACCGTCTTTTTCTCGTCGTTCTTCTCCAGAGAGGCAGTGAGCAAATGGGGCAGGAGCTGAAGCGCCATGTCTTTAAAGGCACAGGTGGGGCCGTGCCACAGCTCCAGGCAGTAGGTGTTGTCGTCCAGCCTGCGCACGGGAGCGATATCTTCGTGGGAGAATTTGCCCCCGCCGTAGGCCTCGGCAGCATAGGCGGTCAGCTCGGAGGCGGCGAAACCCTCCAGAAAGCTGTTCATGATGTACACCACCCGCTGCTGGTAGGACATCTCCTTCATGGTCTCCACTGCGGAGGACGGCAGCCGGGGCAGCACCGCCGGGGTCAGCAGGCCGCCGTCGGGCGAGAGGCCCTTGGCAATGGCCTGGGCGGCGCTCATGCGCATGTCTTTATTTCTCGTGCTCAAATAGTTCATGCTTATCTCACTACTCTCATTAAATTATTGTAAAACAGGTCTTGAAGGACCGTTTCCCCATAACCATGGCGCAAAAGATGCTCATAAAGCCGGGGCAGGCCGTCGATGGCGGGCAGGTCGGAGATGAGATCACAGCCGTCCCAGTCGCCGCCCAAAGCGGCGTTTTTTTCGCCGCCTAGCCCCAAAATATGATCCAAATGAGCCCGAACCATATCCAAGTCCTGGCTGCCTCCCACGAACCCCTCGTAAAAGTTGAGCCCAATCACACCTTGATTTTTTATTATCGCATTTATTTGCCCATCCGTCAAGTTCCTTGTGTGATCCCACACAGATTTTGCGTTGGAGTGGCTGGCGATGAAGGGCCGCCGGGCCATCTCCGCTACGTCCCAGAACCCTGCCTCAGACAGGTGGGACACATCCACCAGGATATGTAAATTCTCCATTTGGGACACAAATTCGCGGCCAACAGGGGACAACCCCCTGCCTTGCTCATCACAATGGGAACCGGACAGCGCGTTGGCGTGGTTCCAGGTCAGGTTGATGGCCGCCACCCCATCTGCTGCCGCCTGATCCAGCTGTGCCGGGTCGCACCCCAGCAGCTCTGCCCCCTCCACTGACAGGAACGCCGCCGCTTTCCCCTGACGGTTGGCCCGCTCCGCCTCCACGGCGGTGCGGCACTGGACGATTTTGGCCGAGTTCCGGGCCATCTGGTCCTTGAAGCAGCGCAGCAGGATGTGGTAGGCCCGTTCCACCGAATCCCCGCCTGACGGATAGCCGGTATAGCCGTCCGCAGTCCACAGGGCAAAAAACTGGCAATATCGCTCAAAACCTGCCGTCCGATCCAGGGAAACCGCCCCAGAGTTAGAATCAAGCCCCTCGTATTCCCGCCAGCAGCGGGAGATGGTGTCGCAGTGGGCGTCAAATACGGAGACATGCATCGCAATTCCCCCTTAAAAAGCATTTTCGATATAGTATATGCCCGGCTTCTCGGTGTGGACTCCCTGGGGTGCATATACTTCCGCCACGTCGAACCGGGGCTGGAGACTTGTGGGGTGCCGCATCAGGTAAAATTCCGCGGCGGCCCGGAGCCTGCGCTGCTTGGCCGGGGTCACCGCCTCGCAGGCCGCGCCGAACCTGTCGTTTTTCCGCAGCTTGACTTCCACAAAGGCCAGATAACGCCCACTTTCAGCCACAATATCCAGTTCGCCCATTCGACTGTGAAAGTTCGTCTCCACTACAATCCAACCCTTCCGCCGCAGATCCTCCGCCACCAAGGCCTCACCCCATTGGCCTAAACGGCGGGCCTCTCCCCCGCCGCTCACAGGTTTTTCAGAAAAGAGCGGCGGTGGATGGGGCACGGTCCATGCTCCCGCAGCAGCTCATAATGCCGCTTGGTTGGATAACCTTTGTGGCGCTCAAAGTCGTATTGAGGATAAATCGCGGCCATCTCACCCATGTACCGATCCCGGCTCACCTTGGCCAAAATGGAGGCCGCGGCAATAGACACTGACAAGGAATCTCCCTTCACAACAAGCGTGTGGGGAGTGTCGATGGAACAGAGCTTCCCACGGTTTCGATTGCCGTCAATCAATGCAAAGTCCGCTTGGGGCTCCAGTTTACCGATTGCCAGCTGCATGGCTTTGACACGGCTGTTCAGGATATCGATCTGGTCAATCTCTCCCGGCTCCACCCAAGCCACTGCCCAGGCCACCGCCCGGTCAATAATTTGGTCATACAGCACTTCCCTCCGCTTTTCCGTCACCTTCTTAGAATCATTGAGCCCAGGCAGCTCCAGACCATCGGGCAGGATCACCGCCCCGGCGTATACGCGCCCTGCCAGCGGTCCGGCCCCTGCCTCATCACAGCCGCATACGGCTTGATATCCCCGAGCCATGGCGTTCCGTTCTAACTCCCACCCGGGCATGAGATCTCTCCCCTCTCTATAAGTCCTCCGGCGTTTCCAGTGTAAAGCGTCCTAACTTGCCACCACGGAACTCATCCAGCAGCACCTTTGACATTCGCTCCGTGTCTGCCTCACCGCCGGAGATCAGCATACCGCGCTTCCGGGCACACTGCTCCAGCAGTTCCCAACCCTGGAGCCCCTCCGGCTGGGTGAGTTTATACCGCTCCTCCAGCACTTTTGGGTAGCGGTCTCGCAGCAGCTCCAGCAGCGCACAGGCCAGTTCCTCAAGGTCGGTCACCTCGTCTTTCACCGCACCGGTGAACGCCAAATGGAGTCCGGTGGTCTCGTCCTCAAATTTGGGCCACAATATGCCCGGCGTGTCCAGCAGCTCCAGCCCCGCATCCACACTCACCCACTGCTTCCCCCGAGTAACGCCGGGGCGGTCGCTGGCTTTGGCGGACTTGCGCTTGGCCACCTTATTGATAAAGGTGGATTTGCCCACGTTGGGCACGCCCACCACCATGGCTCGGATGGGTCTGCCCACCTGACCCTTAGCCTTCCAGGCGGCCAGCTTGTCCTTCAAAACTGCCTTGGCAGCGGTGGAAAACTGGGCCACACCTTTGCCGGACTTGGCATCCGTCTCAAGCACACCGTACCCTTTAGCCTTGAACCACGCCATCCATTTGACAGTCATTGCCGGATCAGCCTGGTCCGCACGGTTGAAAATGACGAGCCGCGGCCGGTCCCCCACAATGGTATCGATGTCTGGATTTCGGCTTGAGATTGGAATTCTGGCGTCCACCACCTCAGCCACCAAATCCACCAGCTTCACATCGTTCTCCATCTGACGACGGGTCTTGGTCATATGTCCGGGGTACCACTGGATATTCATCAGATCAGCCCTCTTTCTGCTCATTCAGCACCTCTTAATAAAAAAGGAGCGGTCACCCGCTCCTTTTTTATCGCGCAGCTTACAGGTCCTCTTTGACCTTGGCGGCCTTGCCCACGCGGTCGCGCAGGTAGTACAACTTGGCCCGGCGAACCTTACCCTTGCGGACGGTCTCCACCTTCTCAATGGTGGGTGCGTGCAGGGGGAACACCTTTTCCACGCCTACGCCGTAGGAAATACGACGGACGGTGAAGCTCTCCTCAATGCCGCCGTGCTTCTTGGCGATCACAGTGCCCTCGAACACCTGAATACGCTCACGGTTGCCTTCCTTGACCCGGATGTGCACCCGGACAGTGTCGCCCACGCGGACAGAAGGAGCTTCCTCCTTCATGTACTTGTCGCTGAATTGCTGAAGCAGATCCATTTGTACTTTCCTCCTATTTTCAGGCGTTCATGCGTCCAAGCCATTTGGCTGCGCAGAGGACCGCCCTTTTTAGACGAAGGTAGTTTATCACACTGCCCATAAATTTGCAAGGTTTTTTTCCAGTTTCCCGGCAAAAAATTATCTGTTCTCTCGGCGCAGCATCCCTGCCAGCAGCCACAAGGCGGTGATCAGCAGCGTGACATTGGCGTAATGGACCGCAGCCACCGTTCCCACCCCTACCAGCACCCCCACCAGGCAGCCGGACAGCGCTGTCATCAGCCGCTCCGCCCAGTCAAAATCCAGGTGGTCAGCCAGCAGACTGTACACCACCCGTCCCCCATCCAGAGGCAGGATGGGCAAAAGGTTGAACGCTCCCACCGCCAGGCTGCTTGCTGCCGCCAGTTTCCATCCCAGGACGGTGAACAGCCCGCCGGCAAGCAGATTAGCGGCCGGGCCGGCCAAAGCTACCAGGCTGTCTTTGGCATACCTCAGAGGTGCGTCATAGCCGATGCGCAGTTCCGCCCCCACTGCGCTCAGAGACAACTCCTTCACCCATCCACCGAAAGAGATGGCCGCTGCGATGTGCCCCAGCTCGTGGAGCAGACATGCCAGCAGACCCCATGGCAGTAGGCCAACCCCCTCGTCCAGCCAGAACAGCACCCCCAGCAGCAGCAGGAAGCCGGGGCTTATCTCCACCCGGGGGCGGTCATGACAGATCCACATAGTATGCCGGGTCCAGACGGATGTTGTCTTTCTCTATGGTCAGGTGAAGATGGGGGCCGGTGGCGTTGCCTGTCTGTCCCACCAGTGCTACCGTCTGTCCGCAAGCCACCTGATCCCCTTTATGCACCAGCAGTTTGCTGCAATGGGCGTAAAAACTGCTTACGTTGTTTTCGTGATTGATCTTTAAATAATTGCCAAACTCATCGCTTGTCCCGATATATTCCACCGTCCCAGCAGCAAAAGCACCGATCTCCTCCCCTTCTTCCGCGCCGATGTCCAGCGCCAGATGGAACTCGTTGACCCCATTGATGGGGCTGTCTCGGTACCCAAACCCGGAGGTTGCCGAACCGGCCACAGGTACACAGGTTTCGCTGAGCCCCAGCTCATAATAAGCCATGCTCACATTCCGGGGCAGCTTGACGCCGTCGTCGGTGTACTCTTGGGCCATTGCCGTCACCACAGCAGGCTGAGTTGGCGCAGGCTCTGAGGGAACCGGGTCAGGAGCCTGTGGCTCGTCCTCCTTTTGTGGAAAGCCTGTCTTCTCCAGAACGCCATGGCTGCCAAGATACGTCAATCCTCCGCGGCCGGTCTGGCTCAACAGTACAACGGTGGGCGTCTGCGTTTCAGCAGGCAGTTCGGGCGTTTCATCCTCCGCCTCGCCTCCCAGCAAAGTGACGCACAGCACTTCCAGCGCCTCTGTCACCGGCTCTCCTTGAGACAGCGCGGTGTTAAACTGCTGGAACGCCGCCCGGAAGTCCACATCGGCGGAGGCCAGCTTCTGCCATGCTGTCAGCTGTGCGGGAAACACGCCCCGCCCAATGTACACCAGCAGAAACAGTGCCAGACTGGCTCCCAGCTGGATGAGCCTGCGCTGGTTACTCTCCGCCTCGCTGTTCCTCGCAGTGCGCCTGGTCCTTTGGACAGGCCGCCGGCCCCCGCGTACCGTTGTTCTGCGTCTGGATGCCCCGTCCATCGCTGCCCCTCCTTGTCCACACAGTCTGTATTACTGTATGTCCTGGATGGGAATTTTATGCAAACCTGGAACCGGACGCATTGAAAATATAATTGATCAACTGGCTGAGCGCAAATAAAGACCGCCGCAAGCATTTTGGTGCTTACGGCGGTATGGAGCGGGTGAGGGGAATCGAACCCCCGTGTTCAGCTTGGGAAGCTGACATTCTGCCATTGAACTACACCCGCAAGTTCTTTTTTATTATAACAGACTTGGAGGAGAAATGCAAGCATTTTTTACTGAAACGATTGCCTTGATATCCAAATAATGTTTTTTCAATTTTTTCACAAAAACCTCTTTACAAATCCAGAAAATATTGCTACAATATACAACAAGAAAATCGAGGAGGTGATGACCATGAAGGTCCTCTTTCAGAATGTGCCCGTTGATATCGACGAGTTGATCTTCGCCGGAGAGACTACCGTTCCCAGCGATCGCTGAGCCAGACGGAATTTCAATGGTATAGGATTTGACTCGTCCCCTTGGGGGACGTTTTTATTTTAGCTTGAAAAAGGGACACCGTCTAATTTAGGCGGTGTCCCTTTTTGCGCGGTTTACTTTAGCTGCGGCTTCTGCTCCGCCCCAAAAAACGAAGCAGATAGAGGAACAGGTTGATGAAATCCAAATACAGCTGGAGGGCGGAGAAAATAGATGCCTTTTGCAGCATAGTCTCGTCGCCATAGAAATACTCGTAATTGGCTTTGATCTTCTGGGTATCGTAAGCGGTAAAGCACAAAAACACCACAATACCGACCATGGTGATGATCCGCTCCATGGCAGACAGGTTGATAAACATGGTCAGCAGGCCCGCGATAATCAGGAAAATGAGCCCACCCACCAGCAGCGGCCGCAGCCTGGACAAATCGGTTTTGGTGACCCGCCCGTAGAGCGCAAAACCGCCGAAAAACAGCGCGGTCAGGCCAAAGATGAAAATCAGGTTGACCACATCATAGGCCACGAAGTACACAGAAAATACGATGCCGTTGAGAATGGAGTATACCGTAAACAGCGTCCGGGTGACTCCCACCGACCGATCCAGAATGCCGGCAGACATGACCAGGACCACCACCACCTCCGCAACCAGCAAAACGACGGGAATATAGGGATTTGCAAAGAAAACGAACACCAGACCGCTCATGGCCAGGACCGCAGCCATCAGGAAGGTGACGGTCAGGCCCATAAACATCCACCCAAAGGTTCGGGCCATATACTGGTTCAGTGTCAGTCTGCTTTGGGCATAGTCGCTGTCAAAATCATAGCGGTTGAATCTTTGTTCTTCCATACTCAGCTCTCCTTATCCACTTGTTTCATCTGCTTCAGGTTTCCAATCTTCTGGGACCGTCGGTCCAATTCGGCCAGCACGTCCTCTAAGGGAATTCCCTTTTCCGCCATCATTACCATGAGGTGATAAATAAGGTCGGATATCTCCCCCACCGTATCACTGGGAACGTCGTTTTTAGCAGCAATAATGGTCTCAGCACACTCCTCCCCCACTTTTTTCAGAATCTTATCCAGCCCTTTGTCAAACAGGTAGCAGGTATAGGACCCCTCCTGCGGGTTGGCCTTGCGGTCCAGAACCACTGCATAAAGCCGCTCAAGCGTACTGTCCATAGCATATCCCTCCAAACTCGCTTTCATAATTATAACTCAATCTGATTGAAAAAGCAACTGCTTGCTCCTGTGTGGCAGGTTGGACCGTCAGGCCTGCAGATATAGAGCAGGGTATCGGTGTCACAGTCGGTATACATCTCCCGGACATGGAGAAAATTGCCGCTGGTCTCCCCCTTATTCCACAGCTTCTGACGGCTTCGACTCCAAAACCAGGCCGTTTTGGTTTGGATGGTGCGATCTACCGCCTCCCGGTTGGTGAACCCCAGCATGAGCACCTCCCGGCTGTCCGCATCCTGAATAATCACCGGGATCAGCTCTGATTTTTGAAACAGCAGATCAAGGTCAAACATATGCTACTCCCCCAGTGCAGATTCCAAAAGAACTTATTGATTAAGGCCTCTTACCTAACTAAAATACTCCTGCTTCGCAAGAATTCCTTCACCTGCGGCACCGTCAGTTCCCCAAAGTGGAACAGACTGGCGGCCAGCGCCGCATCGCAATCCGTCTCTTCAAACACCTGAGCAAAATGCTCCAGACCGCCGCAGCCTCCGGAGGCAATCACCGGGATGGAGACGGCATCTGTCACCGCTTTCGTCATCGCCAGGTCAAACCCCGCCTTAGTCCCGTCCGCATCCATGGAAGTGAGCAAAATTTCCCCCGCCCCCAGCGCTTGGCCACGCTTGGCCCACTCTACTGCGTCCAGCCCGGTGGGTGTCCGGCCTCCTGCCACCACCACCTCATACCAGCCCTCAGGGCGGAGCTTGGCATCGATGGCTAAAACCACGCATTGAGAACCAAACCGTTGTGCAGCACGGACAATCAAGGTTTCATCCTTTACAGCAGCGGAGTTGACAGAGATCTTATCCGCCCCCGCCCGGAGCAGACGCTGAAAGTCATCCAGCGTACGGATGCCGCCTCCCACCGTCAAGGGGACGAAGACCTGGGACGCCGTGCGCTCCACAACGTCGACCACTGTATCTCTGGCGTCGCTGGTGGCGGTGATGTCCAGAAAAACAATCTCGTCCGCCCCCTGGTCCGAGTAGTATTTCGCCAATTCCACCGGGTCACCGGCATCCCGGATGTTGATGAAGTTGACCCCCTTCACCACCCGACCGTCCCGGACGTCCAGGCAGGGAATAATCCGTTTCGCTAACATGAAAGCCCCTCCAAATATCGGTCAATATCCCTTTGGCTCTTCAAAACGGTTACTTTGTCCAGGTATTTCTCCAAACCTGCCGCTAACCATTTTTCCTTCTGCGCCCTGCAGCCTTTCCGCAGCAGCCACTGCATAAATTCCGGATCCATCTTCTCCAGACAGCCCTCGCCCATGTCCGCCCTGTCCCGTTCCTGCCAGCCGGGGGCCTAGTGCACCCGATCAAGGTGCAGCACCGGGATGCCGTACCGCTGCCCCAGTACCTGGGCCAGCGTCGACTTTCCTGACCCACTGTACCCGATCACCGTGATTTTCACTGCTGCGCCCCCGCTTCTCGGACAGCCTCCGCCAAATCGATGGTCCCGGCGTAGTACGCCTTGCCGATGATAGCCCCATACAAGCCCATATCCCGCAGGCGTTTCACATCATCCAGGGTAGTCACGCCGCCTGAAGCTACAATATTGCACTTCACCGCCTTTTGCAGCGCTGCAAGCTGGCCAAAGCTGGGCCCGGACAGCATCCCATCAGTGGCAATATCAGTGAAAATCAGGGTTCTGACCCCTTTTTCTTCCATCTTCTGGGCCAGTTCCAACCCGCTCAGCCCAGAATTCTGCTCCCAGCCCGCGGTGCGCACCTGCCCATTCAGGCAGTCGATCCCCACCGCCACCCGGTTTCCATAACAGGACAGGGCATAGTCCACCACTTCCGGGTGGGTGACAGCGGCGGAGCCAATGACCAGACGGGCTGCACCCGCTTCGGCCACCGCGTCCACGTCCTCCCGCGTCTTAATGCCGCCGCCCAGCTCTACAGACAGGCCGGACTGTTGGATAACCTCTGAGATATATGGAAAGTTAGCCCGCACACCGTCACGAGCGCCATCCAAGTCCACCATATGGACCCACTTCGCCCCGGCGGCCGCAAAGGCCCTGGCAGTCCCCACTGCGCTGTCAGCCACCTGGCTGACAGTGGAAAACTCCCCCTTTTTCAGACGGACACATTGTCCGCCTTTCATGTCGATTGCCGGCAATAAAATCATCAGTTTAATTCTCCAAAATTCTTTAGAATCTGCAAGCCCACTTCACCGCTTTTTTCCGGGTGAAACTGACAGCCATATACCCCGTTGTGAGACACTGCCGCCACCACCGAAGGACCATATTGTGTACGGGCAATCACATTTTCTTCCCGGTCAGCGTACCCACAGTAAGAGTGAACAAAGTAAACGTATGCCCCGTCCTCCAATCCCCGAAACAGAGGGGAGCCGTTCTGAAAGACCAGGCTGTTCCAGCCAATGTGCGGCAGCTTGAAATCAGTCTGAATGAGCTTCACACTTCCTCCGACAAGCCCTAATCCTTTACAGCTTCTCCCCTCTTCGCCCCAGTCGAACAGCAGCTGCATCCCCAAACAGATACCCAGAATAGGCTTGCGCCCCGCTTGATTGAGCAGGACCTGATCCAGTCTCGTCTCCCGCAGTTTGTCCGCCGCGTCAGGAAACGCCCCCACCCCAGGGAGGATGACTGCGTCCGCCCGCTCCAGCTCTTCGGCATCGCCAGTAACCAAGGTCCGCTGTCCAATATATGCCATTGCGTTTGCTACGCTTTTCAAGTTGCCCACGCCGTAATCCACGATAGCGGTATATTTCATCACAGCGCTCCTTTCGTGGAGACGACGCCATCCCCCTCCATCCGCACGGCCTCCTTCAGAGCCTGTCCCAAGGACTTAAACAGCGCCTCCGTGATATGGTGAGCGTTGTCTCCGTACTCGCATTTTTGGTGTAAAGTGATTCCACTGTTCACCGCAAACGCTCGCATAAATTCCGCCGTAAGGCAGCTGTCATAGCCGCCGATCATGGGCTGCGGCATGGGCGCGTCAAACACCATAAAAGGCCGGTTGGAACAGTCCAGCACCGTACGGCACAGCGCCTCATCCATAGGCACGAATGCGGTCCCGTAGCGATGAATGCCCCGCTTATCGCCCAGCGCCTCTTTAAACGCCTGCCCCAGCACAATTCCCACATCTTCCACCGTGTGATGGCCGTCTATATGGAGGTCGCCCAATGCGGACAGCTCCAGCCCAAACCCGGCATAAAAGGCCAGAGCGGTGAGCATGTGGTCAAAAAAACCGATGCCGGTAGACACGTTCACCTCTCCCCCGTCCAAGCACAGGGCAGCGCTGATGTCTGTCTCTTTTGTGGTTCTCTGAATTGCCGCTTGCCGCATGGCGTCCTCCTCCTTTACTCAAATCGGACCTGTATGGAATTGGCGTGGGCGGTGAGCTCCTCCGACCGGGCCAGAGTAATGACCTCATCCTTGACCCTGGCAAGCTCCTCCCGTCCAAACTCCAAAACGCTGGTTTTCTTAATGAACGCGTCCACAGACAGCGGTGAGAAAAACCGTGCTGTCCCGGAGGTGGGCAGCACATGATCCGGCCCAGCCATGTAATCGCCCAGCGGCTCCGGCGTATTGGCGCCTAGGAAAATGGCCCCGGCGTTGTGCAGAAGGGGCAGCACTGCCCTGGGATTTTCTGTGACGATTTCCAAATGCTCCGGCGCGATTTCATCCGCCAACTCAGCACACTCCTCCAGAGTTTCGCACACAATGGCGCAGCCGTAATCCCTCAGCGACGCCTCCATGATCTCGCTGCGGCTCAGATAACCGGTTTGGCGGATAATTTCCTGATCCACCGCCTCCGCCAGTGCCTGACTGGTGGTCAAGAGCACTGCCGACGCCAGCGGATCGTGTTCCGCCTGGCTCAACAGGTCCGCCGCCACATACTTGGAATTGGCGGCACCGTCTGCAATGACGAGGACCTCAGATGGTCCGGCCACCATGTCGATGTCCAAAACACCGTAGGCCAGCCGTTTGGCCGCCGCCACATAGGCGTTGCCCGGCCCCACCAGCTTGTCCACCCTGGGGATGAAACCGGCTCCATAGGTGAGCGCCGCCACCGCCTGGACCCCGCCCACAGCGATGGCCCGGTCCGCACCGGCCACCCAAGCCGCCGCCAGCACCGCGTCGTTCAGGTAATTTGTGGGGGGCGTGACCATGATGACCTCATCCACTCCCGCCACTTTGGCCGGCAGCACGTTCATCAGCACCGAACTGGGATAGGCCGCCCGCCCGCCGGGGACGTAGACGCCCACCCGGTGCAGGGGGCGGACAATACGCCCCACCATGCCTCCCACCGGGCTCTCCCAGCTCACCTCGCCAAACCGGATCTCGTCACGCAGACGGCTTTGGTAGGCGCGGATATGGTCCGCGCTCCTCTGCAAAGCCGACAACAGCTCCGGCGGCACCCGCTTTGCGGCCTCCTCCAGCTGTTCCTTTGGAATCTCATAGGGCGCCGTATGGTCAAATTGGCGGGAATAGCGCTCCACCGCCGGCATACCCTCCTGCCGCACGTTGTCCATCACCGCCTGGACGGTGAGCTCAATATCCGCGTTTTTCTCCGCCGCCCTGGCCCTCATGGCATCCAGCTGCCGGCGCTCGGCGGAGCCGTCCGCTTTGATGATCGTAATCATGCCCTTCCCTCCAATTCCCGCTCTACCCGGGACAAAAAGTCTGTGATCTCATTTTTGTACAGCTTCATAGACGCGGTATTGACAATCAGCCGCGCCGACACCTGGGCTACATCCTCAATGGGCTCCAGGCCGTTCTCCTTCAGGGTGGCCCCCGTCTCCACAATGTCCACAATGCCGTCCGCCAGGTCAAGGATAGGAGCCAGCTCCACACTGCCCTCAATTTTGATGATATCCACATCCATTCCTTTGCCTTCGAAAAAGGCCCGGGTGACATTGGGATACTTGGAGGCGATGCGCCGGGTTTTATAGGTTCCATAGAAATCGCTGCCCTTTTTCACTGCTAGGGCAAACCGGCAGCGGCCAAAGCCAAGGTCCAGCACCTCATAGAAGGCCCCACCCTTCTCCAAAATGGTGTCTTTTCCCACCACGCCCAGATCGCATACGCCATGCTCCACATAAGTGATAACGTCCGGGGCCTTGGCCAGCACCACATCCAGAGGATAATTAGGCAGTGCGTGGATGAGCCTCCGTCCAGGACTTCGCACCGGCGCACAGTCCAGCCCCATGTCCTCAAACAGCTCCACTGATTTGTCCTGTAAACGCCCCTTCGTCAGGGCAATTCGCAGCCGTTCGCTCATACCGTCATCCACCTCTCCCCTTCGCTGTCCAGCAGCAGCACCCTGGCCGCGCCCTTCTCGCGGGCCAGATTTACGGTGCTGTCCAGCGTGCGGCAGGGAGACAGCTCACAGCTCCCCGCCGGGCGGCTGTCCACCACCGCCAGCGCCTGGGACAGCAGACCGGGACCGTAGTGGATCACCGTTTCCAGCTTGGGCGTTTCCACCGTAAGGCAGGCTCCCACCGCGTCCACGTCCACCGCAAAGCCGGTGGCCTCCGCCTTTCGGCCAAACTGCTCCATCAGCCCGTCGTACCGGCCGCCGGACAGCACCGGTGCGCCCGCGCCTTCAGCGTAGCCCCGGAACACCATGCCGGTGTAGTAATCCAGCTGGTGCACCAGCCCCAGGTCGAAGCGGACACAGTCCCCATACCCGGCGGCGGACAGCTCACCGTACAGCCGCCGCAGATACCCCAGACTGTCGCATTGCCCTGCCAGGGTTTCCGCCTCGTCCAGCACCTCCACCCCGCCGAACAGATAGGGCAGGCGGCGCAGGGCGGCATAGGCGGCCTCTCCCCGGTAGGGCTCCAGCAGGTCGTTGAGCAAGGCAAAATTCTTGCCCTCAATGGCCGTGCGCAGGCGCTCCAGCTCGTCCTGGGGCATTTTCATCCGCCCCGCCAGCGCCCGGTAAAACCCGGCATGGCCCAGCTCGATGTGGAACTGCCGCAGCCCGCAGGTACGCAAAGCGTCCACCGCCATGGCCACCATCTCCAGGTCAGCCTTCTCCCCCACCGCGCCAATCATCTCCACGCCGCACTGGGCGATCTCGCTGCTGCCGCCCTGGTGGGCCTGTCCGGAACGGAACACGGTCTGGTCGTAGTACAGCCGCTGGGGCAGCACCAGGTTTTTCAGCTTGGTGGCCGCCACCCGGGCAATGGGGGCGGTGCAGTCGGGCCGCATGACCATGATCTTCCCTGAGCGGTCGATGATCTTCAGCATGGATTCCTGGGGAATGGGATTGCCGGACTGGACGAACAGGTCGTAAAACTCGACCTCCGGGGTGATAACCTCTGTGTACCCCCGGAGGCGGAACAGCTTCACCAGGGCGGACTGCACCTGACGGCGTTCCAGGCACTCGGAGAACAGGCGGTCCCGGGTGCCCTCAGGGGTGTTAATGTGGATGTTCATGGGATAGCCTCCAAATTCTTTAGTTCGCTAATGTGATGAATCATACCACATCCCCAGTGTTGTGTCAACCCCGAATCATTTAAGTCGCTGCTCCCAGTAGTCCAGCAGTTTTTTATCAATTGGAGCAATCAATCCATTTTCTGCAATCGTACTGAGTAAAGCTATTTTTTTGATTTCGTCCCGATCTGTCCTCCGCATCTCCATCGTTTGCAAGTATTCTATTGGCAGCGTCACCCCATACAGGCCGCCATATTCCTCATGCCATTCCGGATTAAAATATCCGGGGGCCAGACGATAATGCGCCAGTCCAAGAAAGTGAAGTTCCAAGCTATCAAGCCCCAATTCCTCCCGGCACTCCCGCAGAATACAGGTGCGAAGCGTCTCCCCTTCTTCCCGGCATCCACCGAAAATCTCCCAGTCATGCCGGTAGTTATTCCACCCCAACAAATAGTCGTTTCCAACTCTTACAGCCAAAAGGCAATGCGTTATGGGTGCATAGCTCAAATCCGCACAATCTTCCCTGCATACGATGAAATCAAGAAGCTCATTGCCTCTATCGTCTTTTAGAATCATCCCGTCCTATTCCTTCCTTTAAAACAGCGAAAATTGACTGCTGTCCGGTAAATCTCCAAATGCCCCCGCCTCCTTGAGCTGGGCCAGATGGGTGGCGGACACCTTGGTACAGGCCAGAGAAAACTCCTCAATGGATAAGAAATCCTTCCCCTGCCGCTTGTCCATGATATCCCAGCCCACCGTCTCGCCCAAACCGGCCACAGAGGTAAAGGGCGGTATCAGAGCGTTTTTCTCCCAATCCACCAGAAAATTGACGGCGTGGGACCGGGAAATATCCATCCTGGCAAAGCTGAATCCCCGGAGGTAGAACTCGTAGCACACCTCCAGCGTGGTGAGCATATCCTCCTCCACCGCTGTCGGGCGGTCCTTTTTATCCTTGGCGTTCTTCTTGACATTGATTTCCGCCATCTTCCGCTTCACCACTTCCATTCCCCGGCACATATACTTCTCGTCAAAGGCTTTGGCCCGGATGGAGAAATATGCGGCGTAAAAAGCCAGCGGCCGGTGGACCTTGAACCATGCGATGCGGAAGGCCATCATCACATAGGCCACCGCGTGGGCCTTGGGGAACAGGTAGGCGATCTTAGCCAGCGAGTCGATGTACCACTCGGGCACATTGTGCTCCTTCATGGTCTCCGCCCAGCCGTCCTGGAAGCCGCCCTTCTTCACCTTGCCTTTTCGCACGGCCTCCATGATTTTAAACGCCAGCTTGGCGTCTACCCCCTTGGAGATGAGGTAAATCATGATATCGTCACGGCACCCTACGCACTCCTGGGCGCTTGCCGTCCCGTTGAGAATGAGGTCTCTGGCATTGCCCAGCCACACATCGGTGCCATGAGTAAAGCCGGAGATCCGCAGCAGAGTATCAAACTGGACAGGCTGGGTCTCCTCCAGCACACCCCGGGTAAAGCTGGTGTTGAACTCCGGCACAGCCACCGCCCCGGTTGGACCCAGGACGGGATCGTTGGTAAAGCCCAGGTGCTCCGATGTGGTGAACAGGCTCATGGTCTTGGGGTCGTCCAGGGGAATTTTCTGGGCATTCACCTCTGTCAGGTCCTCCAGCATCCGAATCATGGACGGGTCGTCGTGGCCCAGCATATCCAGCTTGAGCAGGTTGGACTCCATGGAATGGTATTCAAAATGGGTGGTGATGATGTCCGAATCCTTGTCGTCTGCCGGGTGCTGAGCGGGACAGAAGTCATAAATCTCCTTGTCCTGAGGAATGACCACCATTCCGCCGGGATGCTGGCCGGTGGTGCGTTTGACCCCTTCGCAGCCCTTGGCCAGCCGGAGCACCTCGGCAAAGGGCACATCAGACCGCCCTACCTGCTCCAGATATTTCTTGGCGTAGCCAATGGCGGTCTTTTCCGCCACGGTGCCGATGGTGCCCGCCCGGAACACATGCTCTTTTCCAAACAGCTCAAAGGTATATTTGTGGGCATTGGCCTGGTACTCCCCGGAGAAGTTCAGGTCAATGTCGGGCACTTTATCGCCGCCAAAGCCCAGGAAGGTCTCAAAGGGGATGTTGAAACCATCTTTTTCATAATCTGCGCCGCAGACGGGACACTTCTTGTCCGGCATATCCGCGCCGCAGCCATAGGGGTGGGCCGGGTCCTGGGCATAGTCGAAGTCGGCGTGCCTGCAGTTGGGGCAGCGATAGTGGGCAGGCAGGGAGTTCACCTCGGTGATGCCCGACATGAACGCCACCAGGGACGAGCCCACCGATCCCCGGGACCCCACCAGATAGCCGTGCTCCAGCGAGTTCTGCACCAGCTTCTGGGCGGACATATAGATGACGTCGTATTTGCACCGAATGATGTCCACAAGCTCCGCGTTGATGCGGTCCACCACAATTTGGGGCGGGTTGTCCCCGTAAAGGAGATGAGCTTTACCCCACACGAGATCCTTCAGTTCCCCATCAGAGTTCTCCAGCTTTGGCGCGAACAGCCCGTCAGGCAGAGGACGCACGTTGTCACACCAGTCCGCGATGCGCTGGGGGTTGTCCACCACCACCTCATGGGCCTTCTCTTTACCCAGATAGGAAAACTCCTCCAGCATCTCGTCTGTGGTGCGGAAGTAAAGCGGGTTGGGCTGGTCGGCATCCTCAAACTCCTTTGCCGCCAGCAGAACATGGCGGTAGACCTCATCCTCCGGATTCATAAAATGGACGTCTCCGGTGGCGCACACCGGCTTGCCCAGACGCTCCCCCAGGGCCGCCACGCGGCGGTTGAAGGCCCGCAGGTCCTCCATGTCCCGGGCAGCACGGTTGCCCTCCTTATCAGGCCGGAGCATATAGGCGTTATTGGACAGAGGCTGAATCTCCAAAAAGTCGTACCAGGCGGCGATGCGCTCCAGCTCCCGGTCCTCCTTGCCGCCGACCACCGCCTGGAACAGCTCCCCCGCCTCACAGGCGGAGCCGATGATGAGCCCCTCCCTGTTTTCATCTACCAGGGACTTTGGCATAATGGGAAAGCGGTTAAAATGCTCCAGATGGGCCTTGGACACCAATTTATAAAGGTTGCGCAGTCCGACCTGATTTTTCGCCAGGATAATCAAGTGGTACGGGGAGCGCCGCCCCCGGCCGCCCCGCTTTTTGCCTGCGAACGTCCGGTTGATCTGGGCCGCCTGTTCCACTCCCTGCTTCTGGAGCATGGAAATCAGCGCCGCCAGGATCAGGCCGCAGGTCTCTGCGTCGTCATAGGCGCGGTGGTGCTGGAAGGGCGGCAGCCCCAGCGCGTTGGCCACCGTGTCCAGCTTATGATTGGGCAGCTTGGGACACAGGTACTGGGCCAGCACAAAGGTGTCAAAGTACAGCGGATCAAAGCGGCGGCCGGAGCGGGCGCAGTATTCCCGGATGAAGCCGGTGTCAAACGCCGCGTTGTGTGCGCATAGAGGCGCCTCTCCCGCCCAGTCCAGAAAAGCGTCTACCGCCTCCTCCGGGGTGGGCGCACCCTTTAGCAGCTCATCGGTAATGCCGGTGAGGGACACCGTTTTGGCGCTGAGGGGCCGCCCCGGCTGGGCAAAGGAGGTAAACTTGTCCACCACTTTCCCGTCCCGGACACGCACCGCGCCGATTTCAATAATCGCATCGGACCTGGCGTCCAGGCCGGTGGTCTCCAGGTCAAAGGCCACAAACTCCTCATCTAAAGACATGTCCCCCGGGCCATGGACCGGCATCAGCTCATCCACATCGTTCTGGTAATACGCCTCCACGCCGTACAGCACCTTGATTTTCTCCCCCCGGCCGGAGGCGCTGTATGCGTCCGGGAAGGACTGCACCACCCCGTGGTCCGTGATGGCGATGGCGGGATGGCCCCACTCGATAGCCTGCTTCACCACTGTTTTTGTGTCGCACAGCGCGTCCATCTGGGACATTTTCGTATGTAGGTGAAGCTCCACCCGCTTCTCCGGGGCAGTATCCTTCCGCCCTTCCGGCTTTGGCACCTCCACAATGCCATAGGGCTCCAGCACCAGGTCGTTGTTGTCAAACTTGCCCAGGTTCGGCCTCCCTTGAATTTGGAGACGTTGTCCCTTTTTCACCTGCTCGATGATGGGCTTGGCCTCCTCCGCCTCCATATACCGGGTGACGCGGATGGAGCTGGTGAAGTCGGTGATGTCGAAGCACACCGCCCAGGATTTCCGCCGGGGGAACTCCCGGTGCTCCACATTGAACACCTCGCCCTCCACCAATACGCCGCTCATATCCAAGGTAAGTTCGCTGAGCGGGGTCGGTTTTTTCTTGGCGGTGATCCTGCCGTAAATCACCTTTTCACGCTTCTTTTTGCCGCCGGAACTTGTGCCGCTGCCTGACGTTTGCCCACCTGTCCCCATCAGTCTGCGGCGCATGGCCTTCATCTGGGACTCCAAGTCCTGGGGCGGCGCTTTTTCCGGGGCTGGAGCTTTCGGCGGGGTCCCAGGCTTTTCCGCTGCCGGTTCAGGTACAGGCCGCTTCTCCGGCGCTGGCTGGGCCTGAACGGTGTTCTCCTTCTGAGGCGGAGCCGCCTCAGGCCGTTCCGGCACGTCGGTTTGGGGCTGGTCCACCGCCACCGTGACCGCGCTGAGCCCAAAGGCCCGCTTCAGCACGTCCGCCGCCTGGGCCAATATCTCCTGGGAGACCGCGGCACCGCTGGCCATCACCTCCATGACCCGCTGAGCCTTGCGCACCCGCACCTGGACGGGGTATCCCCCTAAAACGGCCAAAACCCCTTCTGGGAAGGGGCAGTTGGCAAAGGTCTGTTGAAACGTAGGCATACCGCCGGTCCTCCTCGCTATCTGTCGCTAATCTCAATGGCGTAGCAGGCGCAGTCACACACACCCTGGTTATTCTGGTTCGCCTTTTCCCGTATCTCTTCAAACTTCATGCCGCACTTGCGCATCACGCCGCCGGAATGGGGGTTGTTAACGTCGTGGCGGGCGATAATCCGCTGAACGCCCACCCGGTCAAACAGGAACGCAATCACCGCGCCCAGCGCTTCGCTCATGACTCCCTGGTGCCACCAGCGCTTGCCCATGCAATAGCCGATTTCCGGAACCTTTCCATTCTCGCGCCAATGGCACACGTCAATGCCCCCGATGGGCTGCGGGCCGTTTTCTTTTAAAATAATTGCCCATCGATAGCAGTCGTCCTTAGTATACTGAGGCACCCAGTCCCCCAGCACCTGCTCCGTCACCGATACGTCGCTGTGGGTGGGCCAGGTAAGATATTTTGTCACCTTGTCATCAGACGCCCAGTTGTCAAACATAGACTGGGCGTCCGACAGCTCAAACCGGCGCAGAATCAGCCGGTCCGTCTCTATGCACTGCGTCCCTATATGGTTCATCGTTTTTTCTCCTCTTACTATATTACAACATATCAATGAGCTTCATCAGCTCTGGCACCAGCCGCTCCTCCGGCACCTTGGCTACAATCTGACCATGCTTGAACAGCACACCCTCGCCCTTGCCGCCCGCCAGCCCCACATCGGCGTGACTGGCCTCGCCGGGGCCGTTGACCACACACCCCATCACCGCCACTGTGATGGGCTTGTCCACATCCTTCAAAAGCTCCTCCACCTGCCGGGCCATGGGGATCAGGTCGATCTGCGTCCGACCGCAGGTGGGACAGGCGATAAGCTCCGGCCCCTCCCGGCGCAGGCCGATGGCTTTGAGAATCCTCCGCGCCGCAAAAACCTCCTCCACCGGATCGGCAGTGAGGCTCACCCGCAGGGTGTCCCCAATCCCCAGCGCCAGCAGCCCGCCAATGCCCGCCGCCGCTTTCAGTTCGCCCAGCTCCCGGGTGCCCGCCTCGGTGACCCCCAGGTGCAGAGGATAGTCGTACCGCTCCGCCATGAGCCGGTAGGCCTGCATCGTAACGGGCACGGAGGAGGCTTTCAGCGACACACAGATGTCCTCAAAGCCATACTGCGCCAACAGCTTGATATGTCCCAGCGCGCTTTCCACCATGGCCTCCGGAGTAGGGCCGCCGTACTTGGCCAGCAGCTCCTTCTCCAGTGAGCCGCCGTTCACCCCCACCCGGATGGGGATGCCCCGCTCCTTACAGGCCTTGGCCACCGCCTCCACCCGTTCCGGTGCTCCGATATTTCCGGGGTTGATTCGGATCTTATCAATCCCCTGCTCCGCCGCCTCCAGGGCCAAGCGATAGTCAAAATGAATGTCCGCCACCAGCGGCACAGGGCTGCCCGCCTTCAGCGCCCCAATGGCCTTGGCGGCCGCCATATCAGGCACCGCCACCCGGACGATATCACACCCCGCCGCAGCCAGCGCCCTGATCTGAGATAAAGTAGCCTCCACATCATGGGTCGGGGTATTGGTCATGGACTGGATGGAAACGGGGGCGTCCCCGCCCACGGGGACTCCTCCCACATGAATCTGTCTTGTCATTATAAAAAACCTGCCTATGCGAAAATATTCCATACGTCATGGAGTGCTATCACCGCCATCAGCGCCAGCAGCACCACAAACGCTCCGGCGTGAACATAGCCCTCATACTTCTCCGGAATGCGCCGGCGGCTGATTGCATAGATCACACCGTTGAGCAGCACAAAGAAAATCCGCCCGCCGTCCAGCGCCGGGATGGGCAGCATGTTCATCACCGCCAGATTGACGGCAATGAGAGCCATAAAGTAGAACACATTCTGAACACCCAGCGCCACCGTCGCCGACCCGGCGCCCACCTCGGACACCACATCCACTACACCGATCACTCCGGACAGCTCGGACACCGCCACCTGGCCCGTCAGCAGGTCGCCCAGGCTCATCCAGATAACGCGCACAAAATCAATGGTCTGAGCGAAGCCCTGACCAATCCGCTGAACAATGGACAGCTCTTCCACCGCCCCAAAAATCAGGCCAAAGCCACGATATTGGCGGCCCTCAAACTCATACTCATAGCGGCCCATTGGGAAGTCGCTCAAGGAAATCCGCGCTCCGTCCCGCTCCACCACCAGGTCCACGCCATTTCCGTCATTCCGCGAGAGATACGTCTGCACATCGGCATACAGCCAGATGCCGTGACCATCCACCTCCACGATGCGGTCGCCCACCATGAGGCCGTCCGCTCCCTCATGCTGAAAGCCGCCGGCAAACTGGGTAATCTCCGGGACCCGGGCCTGGGAAATGCCCAAAAACAGCACCACCGTCATGACCAGCCCCAGCACAAAGTTCATGAATGACCCGGCACAGAGTATAATGATTTTCTTCCACCCTGCCTGCCGCGAAAAAGCGCCGGGGTCGCCTGTGTCCTCATCCTCCCCCTCCATAGCGCAGTAGCCGCCAATGGGGAACAGCCGCAGACTGTAAAGGGTTTTTCCTTCCTCCCAGGGCTCCCCCGTACCTTTTTTGCTCTGCCAGATCAGCGGACCCATACCGATGGCGAACTCGTTCACCTTCACGCCTAACAGCTTGGCGGTAAAAAAATGGCCAAATTCATGAATGGCAATCAGCACACCAAACAGCAGGATTGCCAGCAGGATATAAAGGAATCTTGCCAAGATTAGTCACCTCACAGATTCATAAACCGCCTTGCGGGCGGCGCGGTCAGCCTCCAGAATATCGTCCAGGTTGGGCGTCATGAGCGCAGACACCCGGTCCAGAGCAATTTCCACCAGCCGGGGGATATCCAGAAACGTGATTTTGTCCTCAAGGAACAGAGCCACCGCCGCCTCGTTGGCACCATTTAGGATGGCGGTGGACGTACCACCCTTCTCCGCACACTCCAGCGCCAGGCCCAGACACCGGAAGGTCTCCGGATCAGGCTTCTGGAAGGTCAGCGGCGGACAGCTCAGCAGATCCAGCGGCTTTGCCGGGCCTGCCGTCCGCTCCGGCCAGGTGAGGGCATACTGAATGGGCAGGCACATATCCGCACTGCCCAGCTGAGCCAGAATGGCCCCATCCTCAAACTCCACCAAGGAGTGGACGATGCTCTCCCGGTGCACCACGATCTGAATGCGCTCTGGAGGCATGGCGTACAGCCGCATGGCCTCAATAAACTCCAATCCCTTGTTCATCAGCGTGGCGGAGTCAATGGTTATCTTTGCGCCCATGGCCCAGTTTGGGTGCTTTAACGCCTGCTCCTTTGTGACAAGGGAAAGCTCTTTACTGCTCTTTCCATAGAAAGGCCCACCTGACGCGGTAATAATGAGCCGCCGCACCTCGCCCCGATTGCGGCACCCCTGGAGGCACTGGAAGATTGCGGAATGCTCTGAGTCCACGGGGACAATCTCCGCCCCCCTCTCCCCGGCACGGGCCATCACCAGCTCCCCGGCGCAAACCAAGGTCTCCTTATTGGCCAGGGCAATGCGCTTGCCGCAGTCGATTGCCGCAAGGGTGGGTTTCAATCCCGCCACCCCTACGATAGCCGTGACCACCGTGTCCGCCTCCGGAAGTGCCGCAGCCTCCAGCAGTCCCTCCTGCCCTGACAGCACCTTTACCCCAGTGTCCGCCAGCCGCACCCGCAGATCAGCGGCAGCTGTTTCATCCACCGCCACCGCCAGCCGTGGCTTGAACTGCCGGGCCTGGGCCTCGGCCAGCTCCGCACTTTTGTTCACAGTGATGGCTGCCACATCATGGCCGCAGGCCTCCGCAACTTTCAGCGTCTGCCGCCCGATGGAGCCGCTGGAGCCTAAAATAGAAAGGGTTCGTCTCATGCTACCGCCTCTCAAAACACCGGCAGGCACTGCACAATAAACAGCACCACCGGCCCGCAGAAGATCATGCTGTCAAATCGGTCCAGCATCCCGCCGTGGCCGGGCAGAATGCGGCCGTAATCCTTCACGCCGTACTGCCTTTTAATAAAGGAGAACGCCAGGTCACCCACCTCAGTCGCCAGAGCGCCAAACAACCCGCACAGAGCCAGCGAAAGCAGGTTTACGCTGTCTCCCGCAATCCTGCTGGCAGCTAGACCGTAGAGGACCGCGAACAGCACCCCAGTGGCGAAACCGCCGATGTAGCCTTCTACGCTCTTGTTGGGACTGACTTTGGTAATCCCCTTGTGCTTTCCCAAAAACACGCCGGAAAAGTAGGCCCCGGCATCAGTGACAAAGGTCAGCAGCACCGCCAGCAGCACCAAATACTTCCCATGGTCCATCCGCCGCAGCTCCACCAGGGCGGCCAGGCCCAGAGGGACAATGATCCCCCCAAACAGCGCCGCCAGCACATGAAAAAAGCCGATGGATGCGCCGTCTTCGTCGTAGGCGCGGATGGCGCACCAAAAGCACACCGCCATCACCACAAAGGACAGCAGGTTTACATAGGCCGTCCCCAGCCCCGCCCAGCTTCCAAAAGGCAGTAAGGCCGCGGATGCGATGGTGATTATTTTCATAGGAAGGGTAATCTTTCCCCCGCCCACGGCCCGCAGCAGCTCAAAGGCAGCCACGGCGGAGATAAAGCAGACCAGCGCCGTCCATGCCAGCGGAGGCGGCACCAGCATGATCCACAGCATAACAGGCACAAAAATGCACGCCACAATGATCCGTTTCGCCATCTCACACACCTCCATACCGTCGGGAGCGGCCCTGATAGGCCGCCAGGGCCTTGAGCAGCTCCTCCTTGGTGAAGTCGGGCCAGAGTACGTCGGTAAAGTAGAACTCCGAATAGGCGGACTGCCACACCAGGAAATTAGAGGTCCGGATCTCTCCGCTGGGCCGGATGATGAGGTCCGGATCAGGCACATTGGCGGAATAGAGATAGCCTCCAAACGCATCCTCGGTCAAATGGCCTGGGTCCGCTCTGCCCTCTACGCAATCCAGAGCAAAGGCCTTCGCCGCCCGCACCAGTTCGTCCCGGCCGCCATAGTTCAGGCAGATATTCACCTGACAGCCGTCGTACCCCTTAGAGATCTCTTCCGTCTCCCGGCACAGGGCCTGGAGGTGGGGCGCTAATGGGGATAGGTCCCCGAAGAAAGCCATTTTCACCTTGTCCCTGGCCATGGTCTCAATGGCCTCGTGGAGATACTTCTCCAGCAGCTTCATAATGGACGCCACTTCATCCTCCGGCCGCTTCCAGTTCTCAGTGGAGAAGGCGTACACCGTCAGAAATTCCAGCCCCAGCTCCTTGGCAAAGGTGGCGATGGTCCGGAAGGTCTCTGCCCCGGCGGCATGACCAGCCTTCCGGGGCAGCCCCCGGCTCCTGGCCCAGCGGCCGTTGCCGTCCATGATGATGGCCACATGTCGTGGCAGATGCTCCAAATCCACCTCAGGGGCCTTAGCCCGGCCGCGAAAGAATGCCATACACACCCATCCTAACTTTATTGAAAGTGTAGCCAAAAAAGAACCGTGTCATAAGTGCCTGGACAGCATACAAGGGGGGTGCGCCCCCCCTTGTATGCGCTGGAAAGTTCAGATCAGACCGCCATCAGTTCCTTCTCCTTGGCGGCGGTGAGGGTATCGATCTCCTTGCAGCGCTTATCCGTCAGCTCCTGAAGCTCCTTCTCGCTCTGCTTGCGATCGTCCTCAGTGATCTCCGACTTCTTTTCCAGGGACTTTAAGGTATCCATGGCGTCCCGGCGGATGTTGCGGATAGCCACCTTGCCGTTCTCCCCATACTTGCGCACCTGCTTGGTCAGCTCCACACGGCGCTCCTCGGTGAGCTGGGGGAAAGCCAGCCGAATCACCCGCCCGTCATTTTGGGGGTTAATGCCCAGGTCGGAGGTCTGGATGGCTTTCTCAATGGCCTTGAGAATGCTGCCGTCCCAGGGCTGGATCTGGAGGGTGCGCGGGTCGGGGGTGGAGATGCTGGCCACCTGCTGGATGGGGGTGGGGGTGCCGTAGTAGGGCACCTGGATCCGGTCCAGCACACCGGCGTTGGCCCGGCCTGCCCGGACGCTGGCAAAGTCGCTCTTTACCACTTCGATGGTCTTGCTCATTTTCTCATCATAGCTCTTGCAGAAATCAGTCATGATCCTTTCCTCCTATGTCCTTTACAATCGTTCCAATTTTCTCTCCGTGCACCACACGGAGGATATTTTCCGGGTCCTTCAGCGCAAAGAGGATAATAGGGATGTTATTGTCCATGCACAGGGACGTGGCGGTGGAGTCCATCACGCCCAAGTGGCGGGCCAGCACGTCGTCGTAGGTGATGCTGTCGTACTTCACCGCCCCCGGGTCCTTCAGCGGGTCCGCGCTGTACACACCATCCACGTTCTTAGCCAAAAGGATGATGTCCGCGTTGATCTCCGCCGCCCGGAGCACCGCTGCCGTGTCGGTGGAGAAGAAGGGGCTTCCGGTGCCGCACCCGAAGATGACCACCCTGCCCTTCTCCAGATGCCGGATGGCCTTTGAGCGGACATAGGGCTCTGCCATTGCGCGCATCTCGATGGCGGTCTGCACCCGGACGTCCACGCCCTTGCGCTCCAGCACATCAGCCAGGGCCAGGCAGTTGATGGCGGTAGCCAGCATGCCCATGTGGTCCGCCCGGACCCGCTCATGCATCCCCTTACCGTCCTTCAGGCCGCGCCAGAAGTTGCCGCCGCCCACCACGATGCCCACCTGGACGCCTTCCTCGGCGCAGCGGGCCACCACGTCGCACACGTGCTCAATCACGTCAAAGTCCAGCCCCCGGCCCGCCTCGCCGCCCAGCGCCTCACCGCTGACCTTCAGCAGCACACGCCGGTATTTCAGCTCGTTCATGGCTCTCATCCTCTCTTATCCCAGAATTGGATCGTACTCATGGCAGTATTATACTGGAAAACCTGCCATTTGCCTAGAGGTTAATTGAAAATTTTCCGTGTATTTTTCTCGGTACGGGATGGGACGACCCGCCCTCCTCATAAAATCAATGGAACCGGAAAAAGGAGGGCATACTATGATCTGCCGCATCGCGGAGCTGCAATATAAGGAGATCATCGACATCACCAGCGGAGTCCGATACGGATTCGTCAGCGATGTGGAGCTGGACCTGGACCGCGGGGCAATCGAGGCGGTCATCATCCGGGGCCGGCCCCGGCTCTGGGGGCTGCTGGGCCGGGAACCGGACGCGGTATTCCCCTGGTCCGCTGTCCGGCGCGTCGGAGAGGATATCATTCTGGTAGACGCCGCCTCACTGGGCGGAACCCCTGAACAGGCAGACTTTTTTCTCAACAACTGGTGAAAAATGCTTGCGTTCCCCCATAAGTTGTGGTAGAATATCCAGGCATTCCGCACGAGAGCCGATTTTTCGCCCGGTGCCTTTCCAGAAAGGTGGGCGGGAAAAATGAAGCTTTCGGAGGTAAAAACCAAAAAACAGGAGGAAAAATCAATGGCAGTCGTATCTATGAAGCAGCTTTTGGAGGCCGGTGTGCACTTTGGCCACCAGACCCGCCGGTGGAACCCCAAAATGGCCACCTACATCTACACGGAACGCAACGGCATCTATATCATCGACCTGCAGAAGACCGTGAAGAAGCTGGAGGAGGCCTACTCCTTCGTGAAGGAGCTGTCCGGCAACGGTCAGTCCCTGCTGTTCGTGGGCACCAAGAAGCAGGCCCAGGACGCTATCCGTGAGGAGGCCACCCGCTGCGGCATGTTCTACGTCAACGCCCGCTGGCTGGGCGGCATGATGACCAACTTCAAGACCATGCGCACCCGCGTAGACCGTCTGAACCAGCTGAAAAAGATGCAGGAGGACGGCACCTTCGATATGCTCCCGAAGAAGGAGGTCATGAAGCTGCTGGGCGAGATCAGCAAGCTGGAGAAGTATCTGGGCGGCGTGGTCGAGATGCGTAAGCTCCCCGGCGCCCTGTTCGTCGTTGACCCCCGCAAGGAGCGCAACGCCATCAACGAGGCCCGCAAGCTGAATATCCCCATTGTGGCCATCGTGGACACCAACTGCGACCCTGATGAGATCGACTACGTCATCCCCGGCAACGACGATGCCATCCGCGCCATCAAGCTGATCTCCTCCGTCATGGCCAACGCTGTGCAGGAGGGCCGTCAGGGCCAGGACGCCACCCCCGCCGAGAAGGCTGAGGAGCCCGCCCCCGCCGCCGAGTAAGCCTCTCCCCTACTCTGGCTGAGCGTTTCAACACCCAAGCGCCCGCCCATGCGGGCGGGCGCTTGTTTTTACAATTATATTTGGAGGTAACGATATTATGGCAATCACTGCACAGGATGTAAAGGCCCTGCGGGAAATGACCGGCGTGGGCATGATGGACTGCAAGAAGGCCCTGGCCGCCTCCGACGGCGACATGGACAAGGCCGTTGAGTGGCTGCGCGAGAAGGGCCTGGCTGCATCTGCCAAGAAGGCGGGCCGCATCGCTGCCGAAGGCATGGCCTACGCCGCGGTGATCAACGGCGTGGGCGTGGTGGTCGAGGTCAACGCCGAGACCGACTTTGTGGGCAAGAACGAGAAGTTTGTGGACTTTGTCAAGGGTGTGGCCGCCACCGTGGTCGACTGTGCTCCCGCCGACCTGGACGCGCTGATGGAGTGCAAGTACAACGGCACCGACCTCACCGTGATCCAGCAGCAGCAGGAAATGGTCCTGGTCATCGGCGAGAATATTAAGATCCGCCGCTTTGCCCGCTTCGCCGACGGCGTCTCCGTCCCCTATATCCACGCCGGCGGCAAGATCGGTGTGCTGGTCAACCTGGAGGTCACCGGCGGCATCGATGCCACTGAGATTGGCAAGGATATGGCCATGCAGATCGCGGCCTTGAACCCCCGCTTCCTGGACAAAAGCCAGGTCACCCAGGAGGTGCTGGACGAGGAGAAGAAGATCCTTCTGGCCCAGATGGCCAACGATCCCAAGATGGCCAGCAAGCCCGACCAGGTCAAGGAAAAGATCGTCATGGGCAAGCTGAACAAGTTCTACTCTGAGAACTGCCTGCTCCAGCAGACCTTTGTCAAGGACAATGAGGTCACTGTGGAGCAGTATATGAACGCCGCTGCCAAGAAGCTGGGCGGCACCGTTGCCCTGAAGGACGCTGTGCGCTTTGAGAAGGGCGAGGGCATCGAAAAGAAGCAGGAGAATTTTGCTGAGGAGATTGCCAAGCTGGCACAGTAAGTTTCTCTCACCATAAATCAGGGCGGTATACAGCGTATACCGCCCTTTTTATATCGCGGAGGCACAAACTATGCTCGGAATTTATTTCAGCGGCACAGGAAATTCAAGATACTGTGTAGAACTGTTTTTGCGTCAATACAGCCCAGATGCTAAAGCAATTTCCATTGAAAGCCCAGATGCCGCGCACGAAATCCAGAAGCATCAGGAGTTGGTGATCGGATACCCTGTCCAATACAGTAACCTGCCGAAAATGCTGCGTGATTTTGTGGCTGCAAATGACCAACTATGGTGCAGAAAGCGAATATTTGTGATCGCCACTATGGGGCTGTTCAGCGGGGACGGCGCCGGGGTGCTGGCCCGCCTGCTTCGCAGATACGACGCTGTTATAACCGGCGGCCTTCACATAAAAATGCCTGACAGCATTTGTGACGAACCCATGTTGAAGAGGTCGTTGAGCAAAAATCAACAACTCGTCAGACAAGCGGAACTGAAAATAAACTGTGCGGCAAATGCTTTCATCAGGGGAACGCCTCCTCAGGAGGGGCTTGGACCACTTTCTCATTTTATAGGACTATTCGGTCAACGCCTCTATTTCTACAATAAAACCAGAAGTTATTCTGACAAGCTGAAAATCAATATCGCAAAATGTGTCGGATGCGGGCAATGTGTACAGCTGTGTCCCATGAGTAACCTCTCTCTGAACATGGATAAAAAACACGCAGCACCAGGGACACAGTGTACTATGTGCTACCGCTGTGCCAACAGGTGCCCCACACAAGCTATTACCCTACTGGGCAAAAAAGTAATTGAACAAGGCTGTGTGGAAAAGTATCTGTTAAAGTGATTTGAAAAAGTTCCCCGCAAATCCACAAAAAGGTTTGCGGGGTCTTTTGTGTATACGGCTTTCACTTTACAGCTCTTTTCGTATTCGGTTCAGTGCATTTTTTTCCAGTCGCGATACCTGCGCCTGGGAAATCCCCACCTCGGCGGATACCTCCATCTGCGTCTTACCCTGAAAAAAGCGCAGAGCAAGGATGCGCCGCTCCCGCTCATCCAGCTTGCTGATGGCGTCCCCCAGGGCAATGTGCTCCAGCCAGGCCTCGTCGGTGTTCTTCTTGTCCCGCACCTGGTCCATAACGCACACTGTGTCCCCGCCATCGGAGTACACCGGCTCAAATAACGACACCGGGTCTACCACTGCGTCCAACGCCATCACCACGTCTTCCCTGCGCAACTCCAGGATCTGGGCAATCTCGTCCACCGTGGGCTCCTTCTGATGCTCGGCCATATACTTCTCCTTCGCCTGAAGCACCCGGTAGGCGGTGTCCCGCACCGACCGAGAAACCCGGATCGCACTGTTGTCCCGGAGATAACGGCGAATTTCTCCCACAATCATCGGCACAGCGTTCCGAAGTTGAAACCAAGTTTTTGTTATGCAGACAGTCCAAATTTCAGCTTTACATCGGTGTAATCGCCGGAAATTGTAACGCTTTCCACAACGGAAACCAGAACTACCCGCCGCTCCTGAACAGACATATACGGCCAAGCGTCCTGAATACTCTCCAGTTTTTCATAGGCATTCATGGCGGACTGGGTGGACGCTCCCTTTGTGCGCTCCTCTCTGAGCGTTCCATTTAGACGGTCAATATCCTCTTTCGCATCGTGGATCGCATCCAACAGGTAGTCATCTCCGCTGTCGCCGTACAGACTGTACAGGCGGCGGAGCTTTGCCTCCGCCCGCTGAAGCTGCTCCTGGAGCATACCGGTCAAACTACCTGACTCCACAGATTTGCGGGCGTTTTCCAGCCTCTCTTTGGAGGCCGCAAACAGGGCGCCCACCACGCCCTCCTCCACATCCTCGGCAAAGGGGGAGGGCCCGTCACAGTCCGGGTCGCGCACCAGGTATTTTTTGCTGCGCTGCTGGGAGTAGCACACCAGTTTATACCCAGTTTTCCCCCACTTCATGTACCGCATCCTCGCCCCACAGGTCCCACAGCGGCACAGTCCCGTGAGCAGATGACTGGTTTTGGTCACCAGCTTGGCTGCGGAGCGCTCCGCCAGGAGCTCCATGGCGCGGTCATAGGTATCCAGAGAAACAATAGGCTCGTGAAGGCCCTTGTACTCCTCCCCCTTGTAGACAATATAGCCTGCGTTGGATTTTCGGGTGATGATGTTATAGACCAGCTTTTCATACTTTAAATCAAGGTTGTCCGCAATGGTCTGCATGGATACACCGGCAAGATAGCGGTCGTAGATATAACGGACCATTTCCGCCTGCTCGTTGGGGACTAAAATCCCCCTCGCAGGGTCATAGTCATAACCGTAAGGCGTCCGCCCCCCGCCGGGCCAGTAGCCCTTCTCCACCCGTTTCTGCATACCGCCGCGGGTGCGTTCGAAAATATTTTCCCGTTCCAGCTGAGCAAACACGGACAGAATGCCCACCATCGCCCTTCCGAATGCGGTGTCGGTGTTGAAGCTCTCCATGATGGAGATGAACGCCACGTTTGCCGGGATCATCACGTCTTCAATCAAGTGCAGCGTATCCTTCTGGCTTCTGCTCAGACGGTCCAGCTTTACCACGATCACGTGCGTAATCTCGCCGGCCTGAATGTCCTTCATCAAACGCCCGATCCCCGGGCGGTCCAGACTGCTGCCGGAGTAGCCGTCGTCCATATAATCCCGCACTTCCCTTACATTGGAAAACGTTTTGGCGTACGCTTGGAGTTTTTCCTGCTGAACGTCCAGAGAATATCCCTCATCGGCCTGTTTGTCTGTCGATACGCGGCGGTAAAGGGCCAGCGTCAGCTCACTGACAGTTTCCAGCGGCTGAAACATTTTTGATTTACTCACATAGTACCTCCAATCAACAAAATCAGCCCCGGCCGCGAAGCCATGGTTTCATCATATCATTTCAGTTTGGCTTTTTCAATTGGGCTTTTCAAATTTTCACTTTTTTCCAGGCGCTCCAATACCGTCACAAAGACATGGTCCATCGCTGGCGTCATGATCTGCATCGCACGCAGCTGCTCCGGAGCAATTGGGCGGCCTTCTGGATCGAAATACCTGAACTTCACCTGCATCCCCTCCGCAGCAAGAATATCCACTATTTGGATGTTCTAAACAGTGAGGATTTCCCATGGACGTCTGCTGAGATCAAATCGACCGCCGCTAAATCCATTGCATGGGATTTAGCGGCGGTGGGCACACTGATAATACCACTGCCTGCCACACGGAAAGATAAGATGGCATGTGGCATGTATTCTTAAAAATGCTGCTTTTCCACGTCCATAGCGGCATAAGATTTCATCAGGAGGCAAACCAAAATGGAACAAAAATTTCTGATCTGCGCACACTGCGGGAATATCGTCTCCGTAATCAAGGATGCCGGCGTCCCCATCATGTGCTGTGGGGAACCGATGAAGGAACTCGTCCCCGGCACCGCAGAGGCGTCCACAGAGAAGCACATCCCCGTATACCGAGTAGAGGGCAACCGAGTGACCGTATGCGTCGGCTCGACCCATCACCCCATGCTGGACGAGCACTCCATCGAATGGGTAGCCTTGCAGACCAAGCAGGGCGCACAGTATAAAACTCTGCGCCCTGGCCACAGCCCAGAGGTCAGCTTTGCCCTGTGCGACGCGGACGAGGTAGAGGCGGCGTACTCCTACTGCAACCTGCACGGCCTTTGGAAGGGCTGACGCAGGCCGCAGCTCTGAGACAGTAGACAGGCAAACCGGCCCCATGGAGTTTTTGCTCCATGGAGCCGGTTTGCTTGTATAGCTTGGTCCAGGTTCTTACTCCGCTCTGCCGGACAGTTTCTCCGAATATTCCGACCGGAAAGCAGCGAACTGTCCCACATCCAGGGCATCTCGTATGCGCCTGACCAGCTCATTATAGAAATACAGGTTGTGCATCACCGCCAGCCGCATGGCCAGCATCTCCCCCGCCACAAACAGGTGGCGCAGATACGCCCGGGAGAAATTCCGGCACACCGGGCAGTCACAGCCAGGGTCAATGGGCCGCTCATCCAGCTTGAAGCGCTCGTTTTTGATGTTCAGCGTCCCCTCCCAGGTGAACAGCTTGCCATGGCGGGCGTTGCGGGCGGGCATGACACAGTCAAAAAAGTCGATCCCTCGGGCCACGCCCTCGATGATGTTGGACGGCGTACCCACGCCCATGAGATACCGGGGCTTGTCTGCGGGCATGTGGGGCTCCACCGCCTCAATGATTCGGTACATCACCTCGGTGGGCTCCCCCACCGCCAGGCCGCCGATGGCATAGCCCCCGCAGTCGATCTTAGCTGTCTCCTTCATATGCCACACCCGCAGATCCTCGTAGGTGGCCCCTTGGTTGATACCGAACAGCATCTGCCCCGGGTTGACACAGTCTGGCAAGGCATTCAGCTTGTCATGCTCCGCCGCGCAACGCTCCAGCCAGCGCAGGGTCCGTTCACAGGAGGCTTTGGCATAGTCGTAGGGCGCGGGATTCTCCACGCACTCGTCAAATGCCATGGCCACGTCGCTGCCCAGGTTGGACTGGATGCGCATGGACTCCTCCGGCCCCATAAAGATGCGCCTGCCGTCGATGTGGGAGGAAAAGGTGACCCCCTCCTCGGTGATCTTCCGCAGACCAGCCAGGGAGAACACCTGGAATCCGCCGGAGTCGGTGAGCATGGGCCCATCCCACCGCATGAACTTATGCAGCCCGCCCATCTCCCGCACCACATTGTCACCGGGGCGCAGGTGGAGGTGGTAGGTGTTGGACAGCTCGATCTGGCAGCCGATTTCCTTCAAATCAAAAGCGGACAGGGCGCCCTTGATGGCCCCTTGAGTGCCCACATTCATAAACACCGGGGTCTGCACCACGCCATGGGGGCAGGTGAACTCCCCCCGACGGGCACTGCCCTCGGTTTTGACCACTCGAAACATCGCGTCCTCCCTCACAGATTCTTAAACCACGCCCTCAGCTCCGCCTTGCGTTCTGAAGGCAGCAGATTTTTCCTGACCCCTTCTACCGCTCCCGCCAGAGCCTCCAGCTGGTGGAGGCAGGCGGTTGGATCAACCTGGGCGCGGATGCGCACAAACGCCTCCTCCGCCCCCAGCTCACGGAGCTGATCCGCCCCAGCCACGCCGATCTTCTCCAGATTCCCTGCCAGCACCGGACCGATATTGGGCAGGTCTGTCAGCCGTTCCACCCGCTTAAAAGGCGGCGATGCACTCGATTTCCACCCGCGCATCCTTGGGCAGCGCGGCCACCTGATAGGCGGCCCGGGCGGGATAGGGCGCGGCGAAAAACTCGGCGTACACCTCGTTCATGGCGGCAAAATCGGCAATGTCCTTGAGCATGACGGTGGTCTTGACCACATGGGACATATCCAGCCCCTCCGCCGCCAGAATATTTTTGATGTTGGTGAGGGATTGGCGGGTCTGGGCCGCGATATCCTCCCCGGCGAAAGCACCGGTGGCGGGGTCGATAGGGAGCTGCCCGGACACATAGACGGTATTGCCCCACCGGACCGCCTGGGAATAAGGGCCGATGGCGGCGGGGGCGTTATCAGTGTGAATGGCTTTATTCATGGTGATCGTTCTCCTTTTTTGAACTATTGAGGCGGTGGAAAGGCCGCTCACCCCACGGTCACGGTATAGCTTAACTGTTTTTCCCCGCCGGGAGCCAGCCGGATCACGTGGGCTTTACCGGCAAACTCGCCGCTCTCCTCCTCGTAGGCGGCACAGCCGTGCCAGGGCTCCAGGCAGATGTAGGGGGCGCCGGCGTTTGGCGCGGTCCAGAAGGCAATCATGGGGAACTCACCAAATTCCATGCGGACCTCCCTGCCCCCGTCCCTGTGCCGCAGGGTGACCCCTTTGGAGCGCAGTCCCTCAAAGATCAGGGTGTCCACCCGGTCAAACACAGCGTGGTCCAGAGGAAGCGTCTCGGTATTCTCCAGCGCAGGGCCGTACCGCCCGGCGGACAGCAGCCCCTGGGCTGTGGGGATCATGGCCTTGATATCCTCCGTCTGGTCAAACACCAGCCGGTAGTCTTCAAACCGCTTTCCCGCCTCCAACGGACAATTGATACCGGTGTGGGCTCCCACGCAGAACAGCAGGTCCACCCCGCCGGGGTTCTGCACCTCAAACCGGGTGCAAAATCCATTTTCCACCAGCTGATGCCGCACCCGGAGCACAAAATGATAGGGGTAACACGCCAGCGTCTCCGGGGTGTCCCGCAGCTCCATCACCACGTAGTCCTCTCCCCGCTCCGTCACGGTAAACTCACTGCGTCGGGCAAAGCCGTGCCGGGCCATCTCACAGGTTTTCCCGTTGATGGTCACCTGTCCGCCTTTCAGATTCCCCACAATGGGAAACAGGTTTGGGTTCTGCCCTGGCCAGGATTTGGGATCTCCCTGCCAGATATACTCCACACCCTGCCCATCTCGAACGGAAACCAGCTCCCCACCCTTGGTATCCACAGCGGCGGAATATGCGCCTCGTTTCAATTCAACTCTCATGTCCGCGCCCCCTTTTCCCTCACTGCCCCGGCCACAGCTCGTCCGGATACAGCCCTGCCTCCGTCATGGCCGCGACGGCGGCGGTGACAGTGGGCTTGTCCTCCCGGTAGGTGATGCCATACCATTTGTCCTCGCTGAGCAGCACCTGTACCTGGGCCTTCCCCTCCCGAATCAGCTGATCCACCACGCTGGGCAGGAAATACTCCCCCTTCAGCGGGTTTTCCGCCAGGGCCTTGTCCAGGAACGCAGGGAAACGATCTCCTGCCTCATCCAAAAAGCTGCGGTCAAAGCCCCACATGTTCATGGACACCAGCGTCCCACCGGGAAGCGCCGTCCAGCTCCGGCCGCCGTCCTCGGTATAGCGGGCATTGTCCCCGTCCTTCTCAATGGCAGTGCGCTCGTGTATGTCGATTAAGGTTCCATCCTCGTCCACATTGCACACACCCCGAGCCACGGAACCGTTCTCTGTCACTGTATTTCTCAGGCGATAGCCCACCATGGCATAGTGATAAGGCCGGTTATTCGACAGGTAATCATAGATTTTCCGGTATGCTTCCGGACCATAGTAGTCATCGGCGTTGATAATGGCAAAGGGACCGCTCACCACATTCCGCGCCGCCAGCGCTGCCTGAGCCGTCCCCCAGGGCTTCACCCGCCCCTCGGGAACCGTGTAGCCCTCCGGCAGATCATCCCTGCGCTGGAAAACGTACTTCACGTCCATGTGCCGTTCCACGCGCCTGCCCACCCGGACCTTGAACTCCTCCTCAATCTCCTCTTTGATGACAAATACCACCGTCTCAAACCCCGCCCGGCGGGCGTCATAGATGGAGTAGTCCAAAATCACCTGGTCGTGCCGGCCCACCGGATCCAGCTGCTTGAGGCCGCCGTACCGGCTGCCCATACCCGCCGCCATGATAACCAGAACGGGCTTGTTCATCACACATCTCTCCTTTTTTATCTTATTTGTCCACCGGTGTTTTGTTTTGCTTCGCACCCCCTGCGGATCTCTCTCAGCCGCTCCACCGCCTCCTGCACCAGCTGGCCCATGCTCAAATCCTTTGTGCCCACCACCATATTGTCACAGTGGGCGATAGGCAGCAGAATGCGCTTCGCCGGGCTCTGCCCCGCCGCCAGTGCCATGGCCGGAGTGATCTCCCCCAGCATGGCGTCGGCAATGACTGCCCCGATGGGGGCCACAATGACGTCCGCCCTGCGGCAGTTCACCACCACGGCGTTCTCCCCCGTGGCCACGAAATCCGCCCCGGCCTTCAGCATGGCGGAGGCGGCCAGGCTATTGGTGCCCACCGCTGTGACGGTATCGTCGGGGAACATTTTTTTCACAGCGGCCACCAGCTGCCTGCCGATGCCGCCGCCCTGGGCATCGATCACAAGGATGTTCATGCGTTCACCTGTCCTATACTCAGTCTTTTCCAAATATACCACAGCGGCAAAGAAAAGTCACGCCTAAAATGTTCAAAGTGGAAACTTACTTGTTTTTCAGCTCTCATGAAAAAGGACTTGCCAACAGCAGGAAATCGTTTATAATGATATTCATGCAAAATGCGGGGCAGACACCCCATAGGAGGTATTCTGATGTTTGATTTTGAATTTTTTGCTCCCACCCGCGTGGTCTTTGGACGGGGCGTGGAGGCCCGCACCGGCCGGCTGCTTAAAGAGCTGGGCGTGAGCCGGGTGCTCATCCACTACGGCGGCGGGAGCGTTGTTCGCTCCGGCCTGCTGGACCGGGTGGCTGCCAGCCTGGATGAGGCGGGCATCGCCCACACCCAGCTGGGCGGCGTGGTGCCCAACCCCAGGCTGTCCAAGGTGCGGGAGGGCACGGAGCTGGCCCGTCAATTCGGCGCGGAGCTGATTCTAGCCGTAGGCGGCGGCTCGGTCATCGACTCATCCAAGGCCATCGCCTACGCCCTGGCGGAGCCGGAATATGACGTATGGGACCTGTACGCCCAAAAGCGTACGGCAAAAGCCTGCTTCCCTGTGGCCTGCGTGCTCACCATCGCGGCCGCGGGCAGCGAGATGAGCAACAGCAGCGTCATCACCAACGAAGAAACCGGGGAAAAGCGGGGCTGCCGCAACAATCTGTGCCGGCTCAAGCTGGCCATCATGAACCCTGAGCTGACTGCCACCCTGCCCGCCTACCAGACGGCGGCGGGCTGCACCGACATCATGATGCACACCCTGGAGCGTTACTTCACCCAGGGCGGCAATATGGAACTCACTGACCGCATCGCCGAGGGTCTGCTGCGCACGGTGATGAAAAATGCCCTCATTCTCCAGGACGACCCCGCCAACTACGAGGCCCGTGCGGAGGTGATGTGGGCCAGCTCCCTGTCCCACAACGACCTCACCGGCCTGGGCGCAGACGGCATGGACTTCGTCTCTCACGGCCTGGAGCACGAGCTGGGCGGCATGTTTGACGTGACCCACGGCGCGGGGCTGTCCGCCGTGTGGCCCAGCTGGGCCCGGTATGTGTACAGGGACTGTCTGTCCCGGTTTGTCCAATTCGCCGTCAATGTGATGGACGTCACGCCCAAAGCCGACGATGGGGAAACCGCCCTGGCGGGCATCGCCGCCCTGGAGGATTTCTTCCGTTCCATCCATATGCCCGTCACCCTGAAGGAGCTGGGCGTAGAGCCCACCGAAGAGCAGATTCTGGCCATGGCGGCCTCCTGCGCCCGGGGTGCCGGAGGGAAAAAGGGAACGGCCAAGGTGCTGTATGAGGCGGACATGGCCGCCATCTATCGCATGGCTCTGTGAGGCAGCCCTATGATTGACACGATACGCGGCCTCCTGCGCAAGCACCGGGAGCTGGTCAGCTACGGATTCTGGGGTGTTATGACCACCGCGGTCAACTATGTGTCCTACTTCCTGCTGAGATCCGGCCTCCACGTAAACTTGCTCGCCAGCAACGTGACCGCCTGGATGGTAAGTGTGCTGTTCGCCTACTTCGTCTACAAGCTGTTCGTATTCCAGTCCAAGGACTGGACCTGGCAGGTTGCCCTGCGGGAGCTGTGGCAGATGGTCGCCTCCCGCCTGTTCTCCCTGGGACTGGAAACGGGCATTTTGTGGCTTTTTGTTGAACGGCTTTGTTGCAATGAAGCCGTTGTCAAGCTGGCTGCCAATGTAGTAGTGATCGTGGTCAACTACGTGTTGAGCAAATTTATCATATTTAAAAAGAAACCTGACTGATAAACGGAGGGCCGCCTTTGCGGTCCTCTGTTCTCACATATTCACCTCAAAATCACACATACTACCTCCAAGAGGTGATGCACTGTGGAATCCATCTGGGAGAAAACCGCCCAGCTTCCCAAATTTCAGCCCCTTCGCAGAGACCTCCACACCGACGTGCTGGTCATTGGCGGCGGACTGGCGGGACTGCTGTGCGCCCATGAGCTGGCTCGGGCCGGAATGGACTGTGTTCTGACAGAGGCGGGACGGCTGTGCGGCGGCGTGACGAAAAATACCACCGCCAAGCTCACCGTCCAGCACGGACTGGTCTATCACAAGCTGCTGAAGGAATTCGGCCTGACGCGCACCCAGGCATATCTGCACGCCAATCAGGCCGCGCTGGAGCGAATTCGGGACCTGTGCCAGGACATCCCTTGTGACTTTGAGGAAAAGCCCAACTACGTCTATACCCTGGACAGCCAGGGGGAGCTGGACAAAGAAATGGCCGCGCTGGAGCGGCTGGACTGCCCCGCTGCGCTGGTGTCTGAGACGGCGCTTCCCTTCCCGGTGGCGGGGGCGGTGCGGTTCGATCAGCAGGCCCAATTTCACCCCCTGAAATTCGCCGCCGGCATCGTGGACGGCTTACGGATTTACGAACACACCCGGGTGCTGGAAGTCAAGACCGGCGAGGCCGTCACAGATGCAGGGACCATCAAAGCGGATCACATCGTGGTGACCACTCATTTCCCATTCCTCAATAAATTCGGCTGTTATTGGCTGAAACTGTATCAGAGCCGCTCCTATGTACTGGCTCTGAAGGGCGCTCCGGATTTAGATGGAATGTATGTGGACGCCAGTGGCAAAGGGCTGTCCTTCCGCAATTACGACGGCCTGCTCCTGCTGGGGGGCGGAGCACACCGCACCGGCAGGCAGAGCGCCGGCTGGGCCGGGCTGGAGAGCTTCGCCCGCCGCCATTGGCCGGATGCCAGACCCGTATGCCGCTGGGCCGCTCAGGACTGCATGACCCTGGACGGCGCGCCCTATATCGGCCTGTATTCCCCGCGCCTCCCCAGGCTGTATGCCGTTACCGGTTTCAATAAGTGGGGGATGACCTCGTCCATGGCCGCCGCTACCCTGGTGACCGATCTGGTCCTGGGCCGGAGTTCCCCCTGTCAGGATGCTTTTGCGCCCTCCCGCTCCGTATTCCACCCACAGCTGGCCGCAAACACTGGGGAAAGCGTTTTAAACCTGCTCACCCCTACCCGGCCCCGATGCCCTCACATGGGCTGCGCACTGAAATACAACCGTCAGGAGCATTCCTGGGACTGTCCCTGTCACGGCTCCCGATTCGCTGAGGACGGGCGGCTCTTGGACGGTCCCGCCACCGGAAACCTGATCCACGACCGCACAAAACGCCCCAAAGCATGAAAAACCGCCCCGGAACAATCCGGAGCGGCTTTCATTCACCAGCCGATCTCATCCAAGATGCCCATGTTGGGGTATCGGTCCCTCAACATGCTGTCTGGATAAGCCTCATCCAAAAAACGGGTCACCGCGTTGGAAGCGGGCACATCTCTGTGCCGCTGATCCATCCGAAGCAAAGCGGCGGCAGACAGCACCGCACTGCACACCAGAAACAATGCCGCGGCCCGGACAATCCTTCTGCCCTGCTGTCTGGGAACGCGGTCAATAAAGACACACAGTACCGGGTAAACCAGCCGTACCCATGTCAATGCCGCAAATCCCCAAAACAGGCAGAATACCAGATTGACCCGGCCGTGGATGTTCAGCGGGAGATGGCGGTAATCCCAAAAACAGGCGCCGAACAGGATCTCCTGCACCCAGGAGCATATGTATTCGTACAAGCCGCCCAGCACCGTTCCGATTATGAAAATTCGGCCGCCGCCCCTGTCACCTATGCGGTGAAACACCATCGTGAGGAGCACCGCCGCCAGCCCCCATACCAAACTGAACGGCCCATAGACCAAACTGCTGCGGCTGATGAGCTCCCCCCGAGTGACCAGCCAGAACACCACTTCGATGAAGTCCCCGGCAAAGCCCGCAATGAGGAACAGCCACAGCACCCGGTACATGGTCAGCGGTTCGGCAGCCGCCGCTTCCGCCGCCTCCCATACCTGGCCCTCCGGCGGCCGCACTGCGGTCTCTCGTATCATGCCTTTCGCCTCCTTTGTTTATATCATTATATCACATCAGTCCCGCAAAAATGCGAAAGGATTTATAAAGTTTTGATAAAGAAAAGCCCAGCTCCTTTTGTAAAGGAACTGGGCTTTACAGTTGTTTTTAACCCGGAGGCCACGTCATATCCCGGCCCGCAAGCACATGGAAATGCAGGTGGGGAACGGACTGACCTGCCTGGGGACCGCAGTTGGACACCACACGGAAGTCGGTGATCCCCAGCTCCTTCGTCACCTTGGAGATGACCTCAAAGCAGCGGCTGACCACGAGAGAATTGGTCCCGTTGATCTCCCCGCAGGAGCCGATATGCACCTTAGGAATGACCAGAAAATGGGTCGGGGCCTGGGGATCGATATCGTGGAAAGCCACGCATTTCTCGTCCTTGTAGATGATCTTGGAGGGGATCTCCCCCTTGACAATCTTGCAGAACAGGCAGTCGGGGTTTTGTGTACCGAGCATAGGTCAAACCTCCTTTAATTGTCACGCTTCGTCATTGATTCGGAACAACGGCGAAAAATTCCAGCGGGCCGTCGCTGTTGTTGATAAGAGAATGCGCATGACCCTTAGGGCAGTAGTGGCAGTCTCCAGCCTTCAGCAGCTCCTCGCCGTCATCATATTTCACCTTGCCGGCGCCGGACAGAATATAGATGATCTCACTGCTGGTCTCATGGGCGTGGTAGCCGATCGAGGCGCCAGGGTCCAGCACTCCCTTCAATATTTTGCCCAGCTCATCCACCCGCATCTGGGCATGAACGGTACCCTCGCCTCCTAGAAAGCCGGGAATATGGGTCGTCTCCATAGTGGAATAATCCAATATCATTGGAATTCTCCTCGTATAATAAGATTTGCAGACGATTTAGAGTGTGTCTGCTTAGTTCACTTTAGGGCAGCAGGCTATGAGATGCCCATGATAGAATAGCTGTAGGACAGCAGGGTCAAGTTCTCAGTCT
>CATKZW010000018.1 GCA_949841465.1 uncultured Oscillospiraceae bacterium | reverse complement strand
GGTTTTTCACCCCCTCCCGCAGACCCCATTTGAGGGCCGTTTTTAGTGGAAAAAGAATAAGGACAAACCAGTCAACCCGTTGCGCCGCAAGGGTTTTCCGATTTGTCCTTATTATGCCATAAGGGCACAGCAGCACAACCTACAAGCTGAAGCTGAACCATGGCGACATCAAGGCCACTCAGGGAGACACCGGCCACGCCCAAGCCCAGATGGTGACGGAGGTATACGCCCACATCCTAGATGAGGAGCGGAAAATCAATGCCCAAAAGTTTGAGATCGCATTTTACGCCAACCCAGATATGCGGGAGGTAGAACGGGAACTGAACGCGCCAAAACAAGAGCAGGGGACAGACCTTCAAAAGCTGCTGACGCAGATCCAGGAAAACCCGGAGTTGGCGGCTCAGCTCAAAGCGATTTTGAACGCCACGTAACGGGAGAGCATAGCATTGCACAAGATGACATATAATGGCAAATTAGCAGAATGCCGGTTTTCATTAGCAAGTGGGGCAAAAATCGTTCTAATCCTCTCAGGAAACTTGGTTTGAACCCTTAGATATGCAGGCGCTGATCGCAAAACGCAAAAGAAACTTTTGAAAAGGAAAAACGCCGAAATCATGGAGAAATCGGCGTTTTGGCACCCCGAACTGGAGTCGAACCAGCGGCCTACCGCTTAGGAGGCGGTCGCTCTATCCATCTGAGCTATCGGGGCGTGTATGAAATTTTGTCTTGCCAGGTGAAAGGTCACCTATCACTTAGGAGGCGAATGCTCTATCCCCTGAGCTACCGGGGCGTGTTGACTTGTGCGAGCTTGCTTGAACAGTGCGCCGCCCGTATCGGACGGAAAAAGCGGGTGAACCTATGTGCGCTTAGAAGGCGGTCGCTGTATCCATCTGAGCATCGGGGCGTATGCGCTCGTTCAGCGTAATCTATTGTAACCAATTTCAAGCCTTCTGTCAATGCGGCACAAGAAATTTTCCCCAAAGGCCTGGAATTCCGCTTTTCCGACTGTTGCAATCAGGGGAAACAGAGGGTATAATAATACCTTGTTATTTGAAAAATGATTCTATATTCTAGACAGAAGGTACGGATATGCAAAACGAAAAACTGCGCAACATCGCCATCATCGCCCACGTGGACCACGGCAAAACCACCCTGGTGGATGAGATGCTTAAGCAGGGCGGCATCTACCGGGAGAACCAGGTCACCGTGGAGCGGGTCATGGACTCCAATGACCTGGAGCGGGAGCGGGGCATCACCATCCTGGCCAAAAACACCGCCGTCCACTACAAGGATACCAAGATCAACATCGTGGACACCCCGGGCCACGCCGACTTCGGCGGTGAGGTGGAGCGCATCCTGAAGATGGTCAACGGCGTCATCCTGCTGGTGGACGCCGCCGAGGGCCCCATGCCCCAGACCCGTTTCGTCCTCTCCAAGGCCCTGGAGCTGGGCCACAAGGTCATTGTGGTGGTAAACAAGATCGACCGCCCCGACCAGCGCATCCACGAGGTAATGGACGAGGTGCTGGAGCTGCTGCTGGACCTGAACGCTACCGACGAGCAGTTCGAGTCCCCCACCCTGTTCTGCTCCGGGCGGCAGGGCACCGCCAGCTACTCCCCCGACGTGGCGGGCGCCGATCTGGTGCCCCTGTTCGAGACGATTCTGGACTATATCCCCGCCCCGGACTGTGATCCGGACGCGCCTTTCCAGATGCTGGTGTCCTCCATTGACTATAACGAGTTTGTGGGCCGCATCGCCGTGGGCCGCATTGAGCGGGGCACCGTGAGGCAGAACCAGGAAATCGCGGTATGCAACTACCACAAGCGGGACGAGGCCCCCAAGAAGGCCAAGGCCACCGCCCTGTACACCTTCGACGGACTGGCCCGCACCCCCGTTGCCGAGGCCAGCGCCGGTGAAATCATTGCCATGAGCGGCATCGGGGACATCACCATCGGCGACACCGTCTGCGTCCCCGCCAATCCCGAGCCCATTGAGTTTGTAAAGATCTCCGCCCCCACCCTGGAGATGACCTTCTCCGTCAACGACTCCCCCTTCGCCGGGCGGGAGGGCAAGTATGTCACCAGCCGCCAGCTTCGGGACCGGCTGTTCCGGGAGACCTTAAAGGACGTGTCCCTGCGGGTGGCGGAGATGGAGTCGTCCACCGATGCGTTCAACGTGGCGGGCCGGGGCGAGATGTCCCTGTCCATTCTCATCGAGACCATGCGCCGGGAGGGCTATGAGTTCCAGGTATCGCCCCCCCGTGTGGTCTACCAGGAGGTGGAGGGCAAGAAGTGCGAGCCGGTGGAGCGGGTGGTCATTGACGTGCCCGCCGACTGCGTAGGAGCCGTTATGGAAAAGCTGGGCGCCCGGAAGGGCGAGTTCCTGTCCATGGACCCCATCGGGAGCCGCACCAAGCTGGAGTTCCTGGTGCCGTCCCGGGGGCTGTTCGGCTACCGCAACGAGTTCCTCACCGACACCAAGGGCGAGGGCATCATGGCCTCCGTATTTGAGAAATACGCCCCCTTCAAGGGGGATATCCAGCGCCGGAACACCGGCTCCCTGGTGGCCCACGAGACGGGCGAGTCCGTCACCTACGGCCTGTTCGCCGCCCAGGAGCGGGGTGCGCTGTTCATCGGTGCGGGCGTGCCTGTGTACGAGGGCATGATTGTCGGCGTATGTCCCAAGATGGAGGACATCACCGTCAACGTGTGCAAGAAGAAGCAGCTCACCAACATGCGGGCCTCCGGCTCCGACGAGGCCCTGCGGCTGGTACCCCCCAAGCAGCTCAGCCTGGAGCAGTGCCTGGAGTTTTTGGCGGACGACGAGCTGCTGGAGGTCACGCCGGAGAACCTGCGCCTGCGCAAGCGGATTTTAAACCACGAGAAGCGGATGAAGGCCCTCAAAGGCGGGAAGTCCTGAAACATTTGAATGGAAAGAGGAGCGGCAAGGCCAAAACGGCCTGCCGCTCCCTTTTTTCTGTGAGATCATCAGCCCTGCGCTAAAGCGTCATGGTGATGCCGCCCTCGTCGGACAGTCCGTCCTTCTTGAGCATATTCTCCAGCACCTCCACGTCCGACGTGATATCCATGGCGTCATCCTGGAACAGCTTGTCGAGCTGCTTCTCAAACCCGGACACCACCTGGTCCATCATGTCCTCGATGCGCTTCTTGGCGGCGGAGATGTTCTCCCCCTCGATGCCCTGGGCGTCCAGCTGGGCGTAGGCCCGCAGGATTTTCAGCGTGGTGGGCAGGTAGTAGTTCAGGAAGGTGCGCAGCTGCCCCTCCTTGTTGGGGTGCTCCTTTTGGTACTTCAAAATCTTGCCGGTGATCTCCTCAATCCGGTCAATCTTGGCGCTCATCACCCGGTCGGGGATCTCGTCGTTGACCTGCCGGATCTCCCGCAGGATGTCGTCCTCCCGGGCGGCGGCCTGCTGGGGGGTCTCCTCCTGGACGGGCGGGGCCTCCCGCCTGGGCTCCGGGGCCCGGTAGCCCATCTCGGTGAGAAACAGCTTGCCCTCGGCCAGATCCAGGTAGCCCGTGGGCAGGATGCCCTTGGCCAGCATCCGCCGCAGATCCTTGCACAGCTTGCTGACGGGCACGCCAAAGCTGGCGGCCATGGGGACCAGAGCCACCTCCCGGTTGGACCCGATGTAGGCCAGATAGTTGAGGTAGCGCTCGCTGCAGCGGTTCTTGCCGATGCCGGAGAACAGCATGGTTAGACCACCCGCCAGGAACATCAAACAGGCCAGTAGACCCACAAGTATGTCGCCGTCAAAATACTGCATGAACTCGATGCCGGTGGCCATGCTGCCCAGCCCGAAGATGCCGCTCAGGATACTGCCCGCGATGATGAGCCCTGTGCCGCCCCCAGCCTTCCGGCGGGCTTTCTTCCGTCCGCTTTCGGTCTGGTTCCAGGCGTCCGGCTGGGATTTCTGCTCCCAGGGCTCCGCCTTGGGCTGGGCCGTCCCCTTCTGCTGGGACTGGGCAGCGCGGCCGTACTGGTAGTGATAAGTGCTGCTGCCAGCAGCGCCGCCGGAGGGTGCGCTCTGCCCCTGCTGCCGGGCGCCGCTGGTGGACTGGTGGATGTTGTCCGCCGCCTGGCGGGCGGCGTTAGCGCCCCGCTGGGCCGCGTCGGCGGTCTGCTGGAAGAAGCTGGCGGCGGTGTCCCTGGCCCGCTCAGCGGCCCTTTTGGCCTCCTGCTTATACCGCCGCTTGTCGCTGTTGGACATCCTCCCCAGCTTGCTCAGCAGCCAGAATATTCCAATAAGCTTGGCGGGAAAAGGCAGTGCAAGCAGCAGAATCGCAATGACGACCCATTCGCCTAGGTCATTGGGATTCTTGGGGGGCTTCTGACCTCCGGGCGGAGTGGTCCCCCTGCCGGAACCGTAGCTGTAGTTATATTTATAGTGGTAGGTATTGCCCTGCTGTGAATCGTCCCGTGGGTCCTGCCCGCTGGTGCCGAAGCCGTCCGCCATGGTGATCCCCTCCCTCGGAGTGTGATAACGAAAGACATTATATACTTTTTCCCCCGCGGTGTAAAGTCGCTGGACGCTTAATTTTTTATTAGGAATCGCAGAGGGCGCTGCCAAGCTCCCGCGAAAGCGGCGGGGGCGGCGGCGCCCGGTATAGGGGACAGCCCCGGGCCGTCAGCGCGGCGCGGCCTTTCGGCCTTCGCCCGTCTCTTGAAGCTCAAAACTGCCCCCCGCCATAAGGCGGGGGGCAGTGCGCTTTGCCCTTTGGGGGCTGTCACACGATCAGGAAGAACTTCACCAGGAACAGCGCGGAGATGACGTAGGTCAGTACGGACACGTCCTTGGCCTTGCCAGAGAACACCTTGATGACGGTGTAGGAGATCAGGCCCAGGCCGATGGCGTGGCCGATGGAGCTGGAGATGGGCATGGCGATGAGCATCAGGGCCACGGGCACCATCTGGTCCATGTCGTCGAAGCTCACGTTCTTCAGGCCCTGGAGCATCAGCACGCCCACGTAGATCAGGGCGGCAGAGGTAGCGGGGGCGGGGATGATGGCGGCGATAGGGGAAAGGAAGGTGCAGGCCAGGAACAGGATGCCGCAGACCAGGGCGGTGAGTCCGGTGCGTCCGCCGGCCTCCACGCCGGAGGCGGACTCCACGAAGGTGGTAACGGTGGAGGTGCCGGTGCAGGCGCCGGCCACGGTGCCCACGGCGTCGGCCAGCAGGGCCTCCTTCATGTTGGGCATGCGGCCCTGCTTGTCCACCATGCCGGCCCGGGAGGCGGTGCCCACCAGGGTGCCGATGGTGTCGAACATATCAATCATGCAGAAGGTGATGACCAGGGTGATGACGGTGAACCAGCCGATGTCCAGGAAGCCCTGGAAGTTAAACTTGAACAGGGTGGTCTGGGCCATGTCGCCGAAGGGGGGCAGCCAGCTGGCGGTAGACAGGGACTGGAAGGGGTTGGTGGACAGGAACGCGAAGGAGCCGATCCAGTAGATGACGGAGGCGCACAGCATCCCGATGAGCACTGCGCCCTTCACGCCCTTCTTGGACAGCAGGATGATGACGAACAGGCCGATGAACATGGTGATTACGTAAAGAACCATCTGGGGATAGAAATCGCCCATGCTTGCCTGAGCGGTGCTGGGGGTCAGGGCGCCAAAGAAGTCCCGCATGACATAGTGCTCGGAGGCGGCACCCACGCCGGCGTTGGAACCGAAGCCGATGTTCATCAGCATCAGGCCAATGGCGGGGGCGATGCCCAGCCGGACGCCCAGGGGGATAGCGTCTACAATCTTCTCGCGGACGTTGAGTACAGACAGGATGAGGAACACGATGCCCTCAATGAGGATGATGACCAGCGCCGCCTGGAGGCTGTTCAGATAGCTCATCTGGGTGATGGCCGCGATATTGCCAACTACCGTGGCGAAGAAGGCGTTCAGGCCCATGCCGGGGGCCAGGCAGAAGGGCTTGTTGGCCAGGAAGGCCATGACGAACATGCCGATGGCGGAGGCGATGCAGGTGGCCATGAATACGCCGTTCCACGCAGCGGCGGCATCCGCGCCGAAGCTGCCGAACTCGCCGCGGCCGAAGCCGACGATCAGGTTGGGGTTCAGGGCGATGATGTAGGCCATCGTCATGAACGTGGTCAGACCCGCCACAATCTCAGTGCGGACTGTGGTGCCGTTCTCCTTGAGCTTAAAGATTTTTTCCATAAAAAACTCCCTCTCCAGAATTTCCTTCGGCAGAACCGGGAGCGGGAATAACAAAATCAGCCCGGAAACTTGGGGGTTCCGGACCTGTTCTGTTTTCGGTAGCGGCCTAAATAGGTTAGGCGGTAGAGACTCGGGGCCCATCTCGCCCCGATTATACCGAAGGATATGAAATTGACAAAATCATCATACCATAGGACAAGGAAAATTTCTACAAGTTTTTTCTTGTTCTGAAAATTTCATTACATTTTGACAAGAAGCGACTGGGATAGTATAATGTCTCTCGTACAAATCACGATGGGACGGCGGGGAGTGCCGTCCCAGGTAGGAGATGAGCCGCATGACCTATGAAATGACCGTGGCCGGCTTAAAGCGCCGGCTGCCCCTGTGCCCCGTCAGCGACAGCCTGATGATCGGCGCGTTTGTGATCTTCGGCGACGTGGAGCTGACCTGCGCCTGTGCCCGGGACCTGCTGAAGATCGCCCCAGAGTTTGACTACATGGTGGCCCCGGAGGCCAAGGCCATCCCCCTGGTCCACGAGATGGCGCGGCAGAGCGGCAGGAACGAATATTTCCTGGCGCGCAAGGCCCCCAAGCTGTATATGGACGGGGTGTTTGAGGCGGTGGACCACTCCATCACCACTGTGGGGGAGCAGAAGCTGTACATGGACGGTGCGGACGCCAAGAAGATCAAAGGCAAGCGCATCCTCATTCTGGACGATGTGATCTCCACCGGCGGATCGCTGGCGGCGGTGGAGAGCCTGGTGGACCAGGCCGGGGGACAGGTGGCGGGCCGCATGGCCATCCTGGCCGAGGGGAACGCCGCCAAGCGGAAGGACATCCTGTTCCTGGAAAAGCTGCCCCTGTTTTCCGCCGAGGGGACGCCGCTGGAGTGACGGAACAGCGCCGGAGCGATCAGCTCCGGCGCTGTTTTGCTTTTTGACGAGATCTGGGACAGCGCCTCACCTGGCTCTGGCAAAGGTAAGCCCCACCACGCAGACCGCGCCCGCCCGGCGCAGGGCGGCGGCGCACTCCGACAGCGTCGCGCCGCTGGTGGCCACGTCGTCCACAAGGACGATTCGCTTTCCTGTGAAATCCAGTCCGGGCAGGGCGCGGTAGGCCCCCTGGACGTTGGTCTTCCTGGCCTCGTTCCCGCCGGTTTGGGACTGGGCGGCGGTGGAGCGGATCTTTTCCAGGGTTTGTTCCGCCGGCAGGCCCGCCAGCTCACCCACGCGGCGGGCCAGCAGCTCTGCCTGGTCATAGCCGCGCTTTCGTCTGCGCTTGGGGTGCAGGGGCGCCCACGTGATGAGGTCCACCGGCTCCGTCCAGCGGTCTTTGAGGCATTGGGCCATCAGGGCGCCGAACAGCCGGGCGCGGCCCCGGCCCCCGCCGAATTTGTAGCGGTGCAGCCCCTTCCGCACGCCGGCCTGATACCACAGCGGCGACAGGCAGGTATCACAGAACTCTACAGCTTTTGCCTGGCCGGGCTCGGTCCAGGGCAGCTCCTCCTGGCAGGAGGCGCACCAGCCCTCCTCGCCCCGCTCCAGGATGCGCCCGCAGAACGGGCACTTGGGCGGGTAGAGCAGGTCCAGCAGAACATGGAGCGGCTTCACTGCCCTTGGCCGGGCGGGTCAATGGGGCCGTGCTCTTTTTCAAAGTCCCGGACGCATTGGCTGACCAGGTACAAGATCTGGCCGCTCATGGAGCGGCCCTCATAGGCCGCCACGGACTGGAACTTGTCGTGGAGCTGCCGGTTCATTCGGATGCTGAGGTATGCTTTGTCGTTCATTGGAGCGGCCTCCCAGGAGAAGATTTATCAAGGGGGAATTTTACCTAAAGTGACGCTCCCTTATAAATCTTCAATTATTGCACACGCCGATAATACCTAAAACCGTCCTTCTCCCCTATATACTGAAATCCGACTTTCTCAAGCACATGCTGACTCCGCGTATTCTTTATAACCGTGTCAGCATTTACTGCGGCCATTCCCAAGACGTCAAAGGCGTATTTCAGCGCTAACTTCTCCGCGCATGTTCCATATCCCCGGCCTTTTACAGCATCATTTTGCATATGGATGCTCAGAGTACACTCTTTGCCTTCCGTGTCTATCTGCTTTAGCTGGAGCTCACCGATTGGCTTTCCATCTTTCATAATGGCAAATAGAACGCGGGACGGATGTTGCTTAGAGTCAAAATATCTATTTACAGTGTTTTTGTCATAGTGATATGGTGCAAATAAATTCGCATCATTATATATAGCGGGATCATTTTCCCAACTCTTATACAATTCATGACAAAGCTCTCTGGTCATAATACATAGAAATATTTCTTTCATAAAATCTCCGCCGGATTTTGACGTATCCATTTGTTTCAGCTAAAGTATATCACCAATGTGAATGAAATGCAACCTGGTTGCAGATGCTGGATGGCAGGGCGGACCGATGGACCGGGGCGAGCCGACAAAAAGTGCTGTACTTTTCCAATCAAGTGTGGTATACTGCGTGAAACGGCTCCTCCCTTCGGGTCGAGTTGAGCCTTCTGCATTTGGCGTAGGGCGCTGACGACAGCGCTTTTGATAGGCAGAGCATCGGATGACAGCGGCTGTGGGGCAGCTGCTCCGTCCTTCCGGCGAGACAGGGCCGGCGGGGCGGGGCTTGGCCTGCGCAGCGTACGCGGGTGGCTGCGCCGCGTATTTTGTCGTATCCAGCGCGTTCTGCCATCTACATAGGGACAAAAAGGCGGGCTTTTTGGACCGCCTATGGTTCTGTACGCAAAAATCTTTTACAACATAAAAAGGAGTATTTATGGCAGAAAAACTGAAGATTATCTCTCTTGGCGGCCTCAACGAGATCGGCAAGAACCTGACCGTCTATGAGTACGGCAATGACATCATCCTGGTGGACGTGGGTATGGGCTTCCCGGACGACGACATGTACGGCATCGACGTGGTCATCCCCGACTTCACCTACCTGATCCAGAACCGTGACCGCATCCGGGCCATCTTCATCACCCACGGTCACGAGGACCATATCGGGGCCATCCCCTATCTCATGCGGGACGTGAACGCCCCCATCTACGCAACGCGCATGTCCGCCGGCCTTATCAAGCTGAAGCTGGACGAGCACCGCCTCACCGACAAGGTGAAGCTCATCACCTGTGAGGCGGGGGAGACGGTGAAGGCGGGCCGGTTCAGTGTGGAGTTCATCCACATCAACCACTCCATTGCCGACGCGGTGGCCTTTGCCATCCGCACGCCCGTGGGCGTGTGCGTCCACACCGGCGACTTCAAGATCGACCCCACCCCCATCCAGGGCGGTATGGCCGACCTGACCCGCCTGGGTGAGCTGGGCAACGAGGGTGTGCTGGCCCTGCTGTGCGACTCCACCAACGTGGAGCGCCCCGGCTTCACCAAGAGCGAGCGCAGCGTGGGCGCCTCCTTTGACGCGCTGTTCCGGGGCTGTGAGAGCCGCATCATTATCACCACCTTTGCCTCCAACATCGACCGCATCCAGCAGATCATCGACGTGGCCGCCAAGTACGGCCGCAAGGTGGCGGTCACCGGGCGCAGCATGGAGAATGCCATGAAGGTGTCCACCGAGCTGGGCTATATGAACATCCCGGCGGGGACGGTGATCGACGTGGCCCACATCAAGACCCTCCCCCCCAACAAGGTGTGCATCATCACCACCGGCAGCCAGGGGGAGACCATGTCCGCCCTCACCCGGATGGCCTTCAACACCCACCGGCAGGTGGACATACAGCCCGGCGACCGGGTCATCATCTCCGCCTCCGCCATCCCCGGCAACGAGGACTCCATCGGAAACGTCATCAACGAGCTCTACCGCCGGGAGGCCGAAGTGGTCAACGAGCGGGAGCTGCCCCTCCACGTGTCCGGCCACGCCTGCCAGGAGGAGCTGAAGATCATACACGCCCTGGTTCGGCCCAAGTTCTTCATCCCCGTCCACGGGGAGCAGCGGCACCTGAAAACCCATGCCAGGCTGGCCCGTGACATGGGCATGGACCCCCGGAACATCGTCATCAGCGACGTGGGACGGGTGATCGAGCTCACCCAGGGCAGCGTTAAGCTCAACGGCACTGTCCCCGCGGGCAAGGTGTTCGTGGACGGCTACGGCGTGGGCGACGTTGGGGCGGTGGTCCTCCGGGACCGTCAGCACCTGGCCCAGGACGGCATGGTGGTGGTGGTGGTCTCCATGTCCGGGGAGGACGGCGCGGTGATCTCCGGGCCGGACATCATCACCCGGGGCTTTGTGTACGTGAAGGAGTCCGAGGAGCTGATGGACGACCTGCGGCAGGTGGCCATCGACGCGCTGAACACCTGTGGCCAGCGCCGTGTTCGGGACTGGTCGTCCATCAAGTCGGAGATGAAGGGCGCGCTGTCCAACTACCTCTACAAGAAAACGAAACGCAACCCCATGATTCTGCCTGTCATCATGGAGGTCTAAGGATTAATTGCTTAATAAAAAAGGTACTGCCAAGAAAATTTTGGCAGTACCTTTTTGTTAGTTCAGATAGTCTCCGAGCTGATCTCTTATCAAATCCATGACATCTGATTGAAGACCCTCCAGCTGCTGGAGTTTGTCCTCAGCGTCTTCTTCTTCTGCGTCCTCTTCCTCTTCGCTATCCTCGCCGGTATGGATCAGGCCATCCATCTGTCTAAAGCAGCTTGCAATCTCTGGGTCAGAGGCAGCATGTTTCAGGTCTTCCGTAAATTTCTCTTGATCCTCCTCAGACAGATCGGACAGCCTTTCTTCCAATTCCTCGCTGCCGCCCATATCTGCCCAGGACATTCCAATTCCGGATTCACTTTCTATACGTTGCGCATGATATTCAGAAGATACGAACTGATACAGGGTTTCATCGTCCAGAAACTGTTTACCCATTGGGCTTCCCTCCTTTGTAACTGGGTGGGTCAGGCGGTTCCCCGCGTAATCTGCGGGGAACCGCCTGCTCTCTTGTTCAGAACAAAAATGTCGCCGATAAAAACGGTACTTCTCAGATCTGCACCTGCCCAGAACCACCGAAAGCCTCAATAGCCTTGTCGTTGGCGGCACGGCGCTCCTCCTGGGCCTACTCCAGGAGCATGGCTTTGACTTTTATGGGGCCACATTACTTGGCAATGCTAACATAGCACATTTTGTCCCCTTTGTCAACGCTTTCCTGTTTCATTTCCTGCGCCTCCTTTTCCCTTATTTCATCATATTTTCTGTTATGCGAAAATTAAATCAGCGCTTCGATAAAATACTTCGTTGCGGCGCCTCGCTTAAAGCCAGGGCGGCTCTCCTTTTGCCGCCTGGTCAAACTGCCAAAATCGGTCCAATGTAAATTGTGGGGAATCTACAAAGGCAGTTTTCAATTCCTTTGGATAAATAGCACATATTTTAAACGCTATTGAATTGCTTTTTGCAATTTGCTACAGTGACGGCAGCAGGGCGGACGGCTAATGTTGTACATACCGCCCAAATAAGCAGTGCAATGCTGTGACAAAATGGAGGAACACAAAATGAAAATGAAGCGAGCCCTTTGCACTCTGCTGGCCCTGGTCATGATGCTGGGTCTGGCCGCCTGCGGCGGCAGCCCCGGCGCGGCCGGCTCCACTCAGCCCAGCCAGACCGGCTCCAACCCCGAGGGCACCTCAGGCGGCTCCGATGTGGCAAACGACCCCAAGGTGACCCTGGTGTACGCCGAGGTCAACCCCATCGACTCCATTATCGGCAACGTGGCCACCGCCTTTAAAGAGAAGGCTGAGGAGCTGTCCGGCGGCTCCATCACCATCGACATCCAGGCCGGCGGCGTGCTGGGCTCCGAGAACGACGTGCTGGACTCCATCATGGCCGGCTCCAACCAGATCGACATCTCCCGCATTTCCGTCTTCGCGCTGAACTCCTACGGCGTGAAAAAGACTGTGCTGTGCACCCTCCCCTTCACCTTTGAGAGCCGGGAGCACTTCTGGAACTTCGCCAACAGCGGCGAGCTGGCCCAGGAGTTCCTCAACGAACCCCAGGAGCTGGGCCTGCCCGTGCGGGGCATCTTCTTCGGTGAGGAGGGCTTCCGCCACTTCTTCACCCGGGACTCCATCTCCGGCATTGAGGACCTGAAGGGCATGAAGCTGCGCGTGTCCAACGACCCCATCATGAACGGCCTGGTGGAGGGCCTGGGCGCCTCCCCCACGGTGGTGTCCTTCGGCGAGCTGTATTCCGGTCTGAGCACCAAGGTGTGCGACGGCGCGGAGCAGCCCATCGGCAACTACAAGTCCAACGCCTTTGACGAGGTAGCCCCCAACCTGATTCTGGATGGTCACACCCTGGGCGCGGTGCAGGTCATCATCACCGACAACGCCTGGGCCAAGCTCACCCCCGCCCAGCAGGACGTTATTATGGAGGCCGCCGCCTATGCCCAGAAGTTCAACCAGGAGTACGTAGAGGGCGCCGAGCAGGAGGTGCTGGACGGCCTGAAGGCCGACGGCGTCAACGTGATCGAGGTCACCGACAAGGCCCCCTGGGTGGAAGCCTGCAAACCGGTTATTGATCAGTACGCCAGCGGCGATTTGGCCGACCTGTATCAGAAGATCCAGGAGTTGAAGTAATCATACCGCCTGTTTCAACCCAATGTAAGCCAAACCAGCGCGGGCGCGGGGGATGCCCCGTGTCCGCGCTGAATTTTTGAGAGAGGAGAAACAATATGCCGAAAATTTTTAATACATTGGACAAAATCAGACCGGCGTATGACGTGGCCTACAAGGTTTTTCTGGTCATCTGCAAACTGCTGCTGATTGCGGATATCCTGATTGCCTCTTACACCGTGCTGGGCCGCTGGTGCCAGACCTGGGCCAAGGATTACCCTGACATCCTGGGCTTCCTGGGCGTCATCAAGGACCCCTCCTGGTCGGAGGAGGTCATTCTGACCTGCATGTCCTATATGGCGGTGCTGGCCGCCGCCCTGGCCATCCGCCGGGGGGCCCACATCCGCATGACCGCCTTTGACCGCTACCTCCCCAAGACCGTCCTCAAGGCGCTGGACATTCTGTCTGATGTGGCGGTGCTGGCGCTGGGCATTATCATGCTGGTGGAGGGCTGGAAGTACGCCTCTACCCTGGGCGGCCGGGGCTTTTACGTGTCCATGCCCTGGCTGAGCCGGTTCTGGATGTATTTCCCGGTGCCCTTGGCCGGGGCCGCCATGATCGTGTTCGAGCTGGAGGCGCTGTATAACCATATCAAATCGTTCTATTTGAAGGACGGGGAGGTGCAGGCATAATGGATACCCAGACACTGGCCATCATCGTTTTGCTGGGCAGCTTTGCCCTTATGATTTTACTCCGTTTCCCCATCGCCTACGCCGTGGGCCTGGCATCCGTGTTCTGCCTGATGGTCATGGGCAACAGCCTGGCCGATGTGTGCCGCCTGATGGTGGCGGGCATCAGCTCCTACTCCCTGATGGCGGTGCCCTTCTTCATCACCATGGGCGTGCTCATGGGCTCGGGAGGCATTTCCGATAAGCTCATCGCCCTGGCCAACGCCTGCGTGGGCTGGATGCGGGGCGGCCTGGCCATGGTAAACATTGTGGCCTCCTACTTTTTCGGCGGCATTTCCGGCTCCGCCGCCGCCGACACCGCCTCCATCGGCTCTATTATGATCCCTATGATGGTGGACCAGGGCTATGACGACGACTTCTCCACCGCCGTCACCATCACCTCCTCCTGCGAGGGACTGCTGGTGCCCCCCAGCCACAACATGGTCATCTACTCCATGACCGCCGGCAGCATCTCGGTGGGCAGCCTGTTCCTGGCGGGCTATCTCCCCGGCGCCATCCTGGCTGTCGCCCTGATGATCGGCTCCTATATCATCTCGGTGAAGCGAAACTACCCCAAGGGAGAGAAGTTCCGCCTGGGCGCTTTCTTCCGGCAGCTGGGCACCTCCATCTGGGCCCTGGCAGCCATTGTTATTGTGATCGTGGGTGTGGTCACCGGCAAATTCACCGCCACAGAGTCCGCCGCCATCGCGGTCATCTACTCCCTGTTCGTTTCCGTGTTTATCTACAAGGGGCTGAACTGGAAGGGCGTGTGGAAGGCCCTGGACGAGTGCGTCGGTACCCTGGCCATCGTGCTGATCCTCATTGCCACCTCCAAGGTGTTCGGCAACTGCTTGACCCTGCTCCATGTGCCCGACCTGGCCGCCCAGGCCATCGTAGGCCTGACGGACAACCGCGTCATCCTGATCCTCCTGCTGAACGTGATCCTGCTGGTGCTGGGCATGATCATGGACATGGCCCCCATCATCCTCATCGCCACCCCCATCCTGCTGCCCATCGCCACCCAGTTCTGCGGCCTGGATCCCGTCCAGTTTGGTATCATCGTGGTGCTCAACTGCGGCATCGGTCTGCTGACCCCGCCGGTGGGCGCGGTGCTGTTCATCGGCTCCGCCGTGGCCAAGCGGCCCATGGAAAAGGTGGTCAAGGCCACCCTGCCCTTCTATCTGTGTATGATCGTTGCGCTGCTGCTGATCTCCTTTATCCCGGATATCAGCCTTGTCATCCCCAAGGTGCTGGGCGGCTACGAGCCCACCGTCCCGCTGCTCTTCTTTAAATAGTGGAGGAGGGAGCGAAGGGTGAAAATGACATTTCGCGGGAGCGGCTCTAATAGCAACAGCATCACCCTCCGGCAGATCCCCGGTATGACCGGCCTCAACGGCCTGTGGGAGTCCATCGAAAAGCTGTCGCGGGGAGGATAAGTGAAGCATGAAATTATGTTATAAGGGGCTGAAAGACCGGGGGGCCTGGGAACAGGCCGGGGTCAAGCTGCCTGGGTTTGACTGGGAAGAGATGCGCGTCAATACCGAGCAGGCTCCCACCTGGGTCCACTTCGGCGCGGGAAACATCTTCCGGGGCTTCCTTGCCAAGCTCCAGCAGGACCTGTTGGAGCTTGGGTTAGTGAAAGGCGGCATCATCGCCGCCGACACCTTTGACTACGACATCATCGACAAAATCTACGCCCCCTTCGACTGCATGACTCTGATGGTGTCCCTGCTGCCCGACGGCTCCATGGACAAGGAGGTCATCGCCTCCATCGCCCAGGGCCTGCGGGCGGGCGCGGCCTATCCGGCGGACATGGAAAAGCTGAAGGCCCTGTTCCGAAATCCTTCCCTGCAAATGGCGAGCTACACCATTACAGAAAAGGGCTATGCCCTGACAAATATCCAGGGAGAGTTTTTCCCCTTTGTCCAGGCGGACTTTGAGAAGGGCCCCGAGGGCTGCGCCCACGCCATGAGCATAACTGCCGCCCTGCTGTGGGAGCGCTTCCAGGCCGGGGGCTCCCCCATCGCTGTGGTGAGCATGGACAACTGCTCCCGCAACGGGGAGAAGCTGCGCACCAGCGTCATGACCGTGGTGGAGCAGTGGCTGAGGCGGGGACACGTCTCTCACGAGTTCGCCCTGTGGGTGGACAATCAGAGTGAGGTCTCCTTCCCCTGGTCCATGATTGACAAGATCACCCCCCGCCCGGCCAAGGCGGTGGAGGAGGCGCTGGCCGCCGCCGGGGTGGAGGATATGGCCCCTGTCATCACGTCCAGAAACACCTTTATCGCCCCCTTTGTCAACGCCGAGCGGCCCCAGTACCTGGTGGTGGAGGATCGATTCCCCAACGGCCGCCCGCCGCTGGAGAAGGCCGGGGTGTACATGACCGACCGGGACACAGTAAACAAGACGGAGAGGATGAAGGTCACCACCTGCCTCAACCCCCTGCACACCGCCCTGGCGGTATACGGCTGCCTGCTGGGCTATGAGTCCATCTCCGCCGAGATGAGGGACCTCCAGCTCAAGGCCCTGGTGGAGAAGATCGGCTATGACGAGGGCATCCCCGTGGTGGTGGACCCTAAGATCCTCAGCCCCATGGACTTTATCCACGAAGTCATCGACCAGCGCCTGCCCAACCCCTTTATCCCCGATATGCCCCAGCGCATCGCCACCGACACCAGCCAGAAGGTGCCCATCCGCTTTGGCGAGACTATCAAGAGCTATATGGCCCGATCCGACCTGGATGTGACCAGCCTGACCTATATTCCCTTAGCCATTGCCGGCTGGCTGCGGTATCTGCTGGCGGTGGACGATGAGGGTAAGCCCATGGAGTGCAGCGGCGACCCCATGCTGGAGACGCTGCAAACGCTGCTGACAGGAGTAATTCTTGGAAGCCCGGCCACTGCCTCTGATGATATCTTGCGGCCTATTTTATCCAATTCGGCTCTGTTCGGGGTGGACCTGTGCCAAGCCGGTCTGGCAGGGAAAATCGGCGGGATGCTGCGGGAGATGCTGGCGGGGCCCGGCGCGGTACGAGCGACGTTAAGAAGGCGCCTGGGACTGTTTATTTGAGCCGAATTTGCCCTTGCCAGGAGGTTAAACTATGTCTATGAATCAAGACCAGCGGTGGGTATTTCATGAGAACACTTTGCCGCAGGAGGCCGGAACCGGCATCGTCCGCCGAGTGCTGGCCTATACGCAACAGCTCATGTGTGTAGAGAATCAATTCAAGCAGGGGGCAGTGGGGGCGCTTCACAGCCACCCCCACACCCAGATTACCTATGTGGTCAGCGGACGATTCTCCTTTACCATCGACGGGGAAACTCACGAGGTGGGGCCAGGGGACACGATGCTGAAAACAGATGAGATTGTCCACGGCTGTACTTGTTTGGAAGATGGAATACTGCTGGACGTTTTCAATCCCATGCGGGAGGATTTTCTTCTCGAGTAAATTGAGTACCAACAGCCTGTGACTTGCATGCTATGATTCGAAAACCGCTGGCAGGAGAACCTTGCCAGCGGTTTTGCCTATACGGCGGAGGCCGTCACTGTGGCTGCAAAGCCGCTGCGGGAGGACGACGAGGTTGTCCGTTGCGGAACCTCATCATTGGCCGGAGCGGCTCTTTTTTCTGGTCAACTGTCACGGATCTTTTGAATCAGCGCCTGCTGTTCATCGGAGTAATCCTCGTACATGGGCTGTACCGCTTGGCGGAACTCCGCCAGCTGTGTATCGGTCAAGGTTGTCACCACACAGCCGTAATCCCGCACCAGCTCCTCCGCGGTTCCCTCCGCCTGGAGCCAAAGCTCCCGCTCGTAGAGGGCGCACTCCCTGGCACACTGGCGGATGATGGTCACATAGTCCTCATCGATTTCCGCAATCTTATCCAGGGCTACGGTGCTCATGATCTGCATCTCCGGCAAACGGGAGTGTTCATCCAGCAGATAGTAGCGGGCGGCCTGGTAATGGCCGGTGGCGGCGTAGCTGGGCCAGTTGTTTTCCGCGCCGTCGATTTTGGCGGTCTGAAGAGCCGAATACACGTCGTTGTAGGGGATCTGGACAGGTCTGGCCCCCAAAAGCTCCACCATCCGGCTCATCAGCGTAGACTCCTGGACCCGGATGGTCAGCCCCCGCAAATCCTCCAGGCCTTCAATGGGGGCGCGGGTATAAAAGCTCCTGGCCCCGGCGTCAAACCAGCTCAGCCCGATGATTCCCGCCTGGCGGGTGCCGGTGAGGAATTTTTCGCCGATGGGCCCGTCCAGCACCCGCCACATATGCTCCGCATCGTCATATAAAAACGGAAGCTGAAGCACTTCGACCTCCGGATGGTATTCCGCCAGTGTTCCCAAAGACACCCGGGTCATATCGATGCCGCCGAACTGCACCTGCTCAAAGACCTGGTTTTCATCGCCCAGCTCCCCGTTGCAATAGAGCCGTATGCAGATCTTCCCCTGGGTACGCTCCTCCACCAGCCGGGCAAAGTGCTCCGCCGCCTTGGTGGTGGGATAGTCCTCCGGCTGGTTTTCTCCGTAGCGCAGAATCAGCAGGGGCATATTCTGCTCCTGCGCCGTTCCTCCGCAGCCGCACAGCAGCAGGCAAAGCAGCAGAGCAAGGCAGGCACACCGCTTCATGGCGCGTCTCCCCCGCGCTCCCGGGCGATGGAGCGCCGGAAATCCGTGGGGGTCATACCCACGTTCTTCTTGAAGACCCGGGTGAAGTAATTGGCGCTTTCATAGCCAACCATGCCGGCCACCTCCGCCGTGGAACGCAGCGGATCCCTCAGCAGGTCTTTGGCAGCGCCCATCCGCAGCTCCGTCAGGTAATCCAGGAAATTCACCTGGAAGATCCGTTTGAACAGGGAGGAAAAGTAGGAGGAATTGATATTCAAAATGGCGCTGACGGAATCCAGAGAAATGTCGGGCAGCATATAATTGTGCTGTAAGTATTTTTTGACCTTTCCCATGAGGACGGCGGTCTTATCGTAGTTGTCCGCGCTCTCCAGCAGCTCCCCATTGGAGGCCATGGCCTCCAGCTGACGCTGCGCGTCAGCTTGGGCCGCCGCCCGCCGGACCGCCCGCTCCACATCATCCGGATTTACAGGCTTGAGGATGTAGTCGCAGGCCCCCAGCCTCACCGCCTCATGGGCGTAAGCAAACAGGCTGTAGGCCGTGACAAAAATCATTTTGCAGTCCGGGCGCTGGGCCAGAATCTGCTTTGCCGCGTCGATGCCGTTAATCCCCGGCATTTCGATGTCCATCAGCACCACGTCCGCCGCCCACAGCGTTGCCGCGTCCACCGCCAGACGGCCGTTTTCAGCTGTGCGGACCTCCGCCTCCCGGCCAAACCGCTTATCTAAAATCTCCGCAAGGATTTCCCGCTCGTAGCCCTCATCGTCCGCCACCAAAATTTTAATCATCTTCATCACCCTCTTCTTCCCAGGAGAAAATCCGGGGCAGACGGAGGACTGCCGCCGTCCCCTTCCCCTGCTCGGATTCGATCTCCATCCCGTACTCCTGCCCCCACAGCCGCAGACGGGCGGCCACGTTGTAAACACCGATGTGCTCCCCGGTGGTGGGTGGATTTTTCAAATTGCTCCGCAGCGCCTCCAGCGCCTCCGCACTCATGCCCACACCATTATCTGCCACGATGATTTTCAGTACGCCGTCCTCTTGCCGGATGTGTATGTCCACACAGCCGCCCTCCTCCTTGGGGGCGATGCCGTGCTTGAAGGCGTTCTCCACCAATGGCTGGAGGATGAAAGAGGGCACCAGGGCATCCGGCAGGTCCACCTCCGGACTGATGTGCCAGCGCATCCCCAGGCGTTCTCCGAAGCGGGCCCGGTACAGGGCGTAAAACTCGTCCACAATCTGCACCTCCCGCAGCAGGGGCACCTGGCTGTCGTTACTGCCCAAAGCGTAGCGGAACAACCGGCTCAGGGAGCCTATCAGCGCGCAGGTCCGCTCCGCTCCCTCCTGCTGGGAAGTATATAGGATGACGTTCAGCGTGTTGAACAGGAAATGGGGGTTGATCTGGCTGCGCAGCTGCTGGAGCTTCTCCCGTTCCATCAGGGTTTGCAGCTCCAGCGCCTCCAGTTCCTTGGCGTGGAGCCGGCCCTCCATGATGCTCTTTTCATTGAGAAGTTCCACCTGCCGTTTCATGGAGTGCTTCATCTCGTTGAATGCCTTTGCCGTGTGGCCGGTCTCGTCCCTGGGGCTTTCGTCCAGGTCGGGGGTGTCAAATTCCCCCCGGCTGATGGCCTGGGACGCCTGGGCCAGCGCCGCCGCAGAGCGCAGCAGCCGCACCAGCGATACCACCAGCATGGCCCCGGTGGCAAAGCAGAGAAGGATCACTACGGTCTGAACCTGCTGCAGCTCTTCGTTCAGCTGGGTCAGCCGGATGTGGGCGTCCTGGTTGTCAAAGCAGGCCTGCTCCAAAAGCTGCTGGGTGTACTGGCGCAGATAAGTCCCGCAGGGCTCCGCGCTGCTGTAATACAGCTCCGACGCCTGGGTCGATTGGCTGGCCTGGAGATGCGAAACGATGGTGTCCAGAGTGCCGCACAGCGTGCGGTAGGTGGTCTGGGCCGCGTTGGCCAGCAGGTACTGCTCCTCGCTGACCACTCGCAGGTCCGTCTCGATGTGTTCCAAATGGGCGGCGGACCTCTGGCGGCTCTCCTGGACGGTCTCGATCAGCGCCGCCGTATCCCCGTAGTCCCAGCGGTGGTTTTCCAGCGCCGTCATGCACGCCTCCACATCGTTGAGAAACCGGCTGATGTTCTGGATGCTCTCACTGCGCCTTTCCAACGGCTCCAGCACGTATTTTGTCTGGTAGTAGCCGATGCCGATCTGAAAGGCCATTGCCGCACCGAAGGCCGCGAGGAACAGAACAATCCGGCCCAGCAGCGTCATGCGCGGGCATCTGATACGGCCCATAGGCGTCCACCTCCACGGCTGATATCAAAATCAATGATAGCATTTTCTTTAACTTTTTGCAATCTTTTTGAAATTGCCTGTCGGGGCAAGCTGTGCTATGCTGTTATATCATGGACAGGGGGCATGCTGTGTGAACATCCAGGTTCGTCTTGATGAGAGAGAATTTATGAAATTCAGCTGGTTTGATGCCCTCCGGCACAAAAAGGTCTGGCGCCGTCCTGCCCTGTTTGCCGCCATTCTGGGCGCGGCTGCGATGGCCTGCTTTGTGCTGCATGACCGGCGCGGAGCCGTTTTGCTTGGGAGCGTGCTTTTGGTGGTGGCGCTGGGCCTGCCTGGGGCTTACTTTTTGAGCTTTTTCCTCTCCCTGCGCAGACAGAGCGCCGGGCTTGCCGGGGGGAAATACGTCTATACGATAGAATTATACGATGATGGCCGGGGGATCACGGTAGACAATGGGAACGAGCATACCGCCTATTTCTGGGAACAGGTTTTTCACGTCTACCGCACCCAAACCGCCTGCTATCTCTACATCACCCCGCAGTGCGCCTATCTGATTCCACACGATTGCGCCGCGAAGGGCTCAGAAGAGTTGTGGGCGCTGATACAGCGCTGGGTTCCGGCGGATCGGCGAACGATGCTGTGATTTCAAAGCTCAAAGGAGTTGACTAAACCATGCGTGATATGACCCTGGCAGAGCGCCGTCAAAACCAGCTTTTATACTGTGTCCTGTTCACATTTTTTGTCAGCGGGGCCGCTTCCCAGCCCCTGGGGTCCTTCATCCCCTTCCTGCGGGAAACCTACGGCTTCAGCTACGACCTGTCCGGCATGCTGCTGTCCTGCCAGTCGGCGGGCAACCTGTTGTCTGTGCTGCTGGCGGGATTCTTGCCCTTGTGGCTGGGACGGCGGCGGGCCATCCTGGTCACAGCCGTGTGGATGACGGTGGCTTACCTCGTCTTTGCCGCCGGACTGGGGGCCACGCCTTTGCTGGTGGCGGCATTCCTCATGACAGGGATTGCCCGGGGCGGCAACTCCAACTTCTCCAACACCATGATCTCCACCCTCCCAGGGGAGAAGGCTGCCCAGGGATATAACCTGCTCCACGGCTGCTTCGCGGTGGGTGCGCTGCTGTCCCCCCTGCTGCTGGTATTCTTCACCGGACGCTGGCCGGGGGGAGGCTGGCGGGTGATGGCGGGGCTGCTGTGTGCTTTGTGCCTGTGCCAGCTGGCGGTATACGCCAAAATGCCCCTGCCCGCTGAGCCAGACTGTCAAGGCGCCCGGGCAGCGGACAAGAGCTTCCTCAAGGTAAAGCAGTTTTGGCTCGGCAGTGCCATGCTGCTGTTCTACATCTCGGCAGAATACGCCATCGTAGGATGGCTGGTGACCTATTTCCAGGACACGGGCATTTTGGATGCCAGCCGCTCCCAGCTGATGAACAGCCTTTTGTGGCTGGTAATCTTCATCGGCCGGATGATCGGCGCGGCTGTCACCGGGAAGGTATCCCGGAGCAGGCTGTTGCTGGTGGACGGCGCGGGCTTTTTCCTGTCCTTTCTGCTGATGTTCTTAAGCCGTACGCCTGGGTTGGTCGTCCTGGGGCTCATCGGGGTGGGGCTGTTCATGGCCACCATCTATCCCACCGCTTTCGCCTTCGGCAGCGACTGCATCCGGGGAAACGACCTGGGGTGCAGCGTCATGATCTTCACCGGCAGCGTGGGCGGTATTGTCACTCCCGCCCTGGTAGGCCTGGTGGCCGAGCGGGCGGGCATCCAGGCGGGGATGGGCATGGTGGCTGGCCTCACCGCGCTGCTGCTGACCAGCATCGTGCTGAGCGTGGTCAGTGTGAACCACCCCAGACAAACAAATTGACATCATGGAGCATAAACCGAACGCATAGTTCGGATCGCTCTCTAATTCTCTCTAATTACAGCGTGGAAGCTTTTTCCCTCCTTTCCTCAGAAAATAGAAACAGCCTGTCGGTCAACGCCAGCTGCGCTGACCGACAGGCCGTTTTTACTTTAGCCACAAAATAATATTGAGAGGTATCCGCTTTTCCCATTCACTGCAGCGCCTTACGCACCTTGTCCCGTTCATTCCAGAGTTTGGCGGTCGCTGCCGCCAATTTTTTGCCGTCCTCCATGGGTAATACCCATCGCTCCATGCCCAGATCTCTGCCAATCCCCTGAGACTTTACGGAATATCCGATTACCAGCGTGGGTATTCCGCAGGAATACCCTGCGATAGACGCGTGGGTACGGCAGCATACCAGCAGCTCACAACGGGAAATCAGATATTTGCGCTGCGCCGCGTTAAACGTCTTTGGCACCCGGCAGACGCGGGCCTGCTCATCCGGGGAAAGACACTCTGCCAAGGCCTCCAGCGCCTCCTGATCATCGTCCGCCGGCATGGTGACGTGGGGGAGCAGCAGCAGCGTATCTGCTTTGCCAAGCAAAAAATGGGCCGCTTCCGCAAAATTCTCCAGCAGCAAATCCGACCTGCGGAGCATCAGCGGGCTGAGATTGATGGCTGCGACCTGACCTCGAAATCCTTTCGGCAGCGCAGCGGGCTCGGGTTGGAGATAGAATGCCGGATCGCATTGCAGTACAACATGATCTATCCCGTGCTCTCCCAGCGCATCCACTGTCAGCGACTCTCGCGCATAGATGCGGTCATGAGCCCGTAGAATCCTGGCCATCCTGGCGTTAATCATCTCTGGCTGGATCGAACAGCCCCACAGGATGCTGTTCCCACCGCGCTCCTTTGCGGTGAGATGGAACACGCTCTGGCGATGCCAGTTGGGGTAGCAGTAGTTGTCGCCGCCTATACCAATGCAGATCGTCTCGCTGTCGATTTCGGCCAGGGCGTCCCGGTAAATCCGGGCGGCAATGGACTGCTTGTCCTCAAAACTACCTGCCGCCCGTTCCTCGGGCACCAGGGACAGGTCGGCTGGGATCAGGCGGTCCACCAGCCTGTCCAAGCCAAACTCCCGATCCTGCTCTGGAAAGTGTGTGGACAGCAGGATTGGTGCATTTGTCCTTCGAAAGGCAGGTAAACTGGAACGGAGGATGGCCTCGGCACCGTGGTTATAAGCGCCGCCGTGGCCATAAAGCAGGAGCTTTTTCACTGTGCGCCCTCCAGCTGCTGGCGCAGATCTGCCAGTTCGCTATTGTCCAGACCCATCTCGGCCAGTTCGTCTATAGCGGTGCGGCACTCTTTCAGGCGGTTCTGCCGAAGATACAGCTGAGCCAGCCGGAGCTTGCCAAACAGGAAGGCCGGGGCATGGTTTTCCAATGCGGCCAGTGATAAGTATAAATTAAGAAGCTGCTCACCGCCATACAGCTTCTTCTTCTCAAACAGTACGCCGGTCATTTGATCAAGTGCGGCGGAATAATTCCCCTGCAGCATCAGCATACAGGCCTGTGCGTATTCCCGGAAAAAGCGGGCGTCTGATATCCCCGACAGCGGCGACCCGCTTGGAATCAATCCACATAACATTTTCCCTAGATCGTGCTGCTTTATATATCTCTTCTCCGCGATCAGGTTCATAATAAATTCTGCCAGCTGACTCTGGTCATCCTTTTGCAGTGCATCTCGCAGAGAAGGCTCCCGGGCAAATAACCCCAGGTTTTCAGGCTGTACGGCGCCATAGCAGTGGGGGGAAAGGGTTTTCAGCACTGTGCGCAGGCTTTCGGCGTCTGAGAGCGTATTCGCGGACAGCTCATAGAACACAATCCCGCGCATCAGGGCATACCACTGCTTTCGCTCATCGCAGTTATTTGTCAGCGCTGTAACGGTTAGAGGATGAGCCGCGATGCGGGCGCATTCCGCCACCTTCTCGTCTCCGGGCACTTTGGCATTGCTCAGCAGCTGCAGCGTGGCCAGCATGGAGGCAAGATGAACCCGTTTAAGCCACTCCTGCTTTGGGTGGTCAAATGTATGGTGCAGCTCCAAAAAACCTTTAATCTGCTCATAGTAGGCGATATTTGCATCGAAACGGCGGGGGGTGTACTGGTAGCTGACACTTTTGGGATGGATGCGGTAGTGGTAAAGCGCGGAGTTGTCGATGCCGATGCGGGAACATTGCTTGATGTATTCAATCATCATCATTGTGTCTGAACCATAGGGATAATATCCTACCACGCTGAAATCAGTCTGCAAATATAGATCCAGCCTCATGATTGAGCCCCAGACAGTACTGGGGAATACCCAGTATAAGGAATATTGCTGGGCAAATTGACTTTGAGTCAGACAAACAGGTTTGTTGAGCTGACGTAATATTCGATGGCAGCAGGCTTCTTCCAGGTAATTGATTGTTCCCGTCATGGCTAAGTCCAGGTTGTTTTTCTCAATAAAGGTTATCAGCCGTTCCAAATAATCAGGTTCCCACCAGTCGTCGGAATCCAGTCTGGCCAGCAAACTGCCGGTCGCATGATCCTGGAGTTCCTTTTGAGAGTTGCCGCTCCAGTTTATCGCATATCGAATCAGGCATATCCGTGGATCCTGTTCAGCATACGCTGCCAGAAGTTCGCTGCTTCCATCGGTACACCCATTGTCCACGATGATATATTCAAAATTGGAATATGTCTGGCACAATACACTCTCGACGCACTGTTTCAAATAAGGCCTGGTATTATAGACCTTAGTATCGTCATATACTCCCCTGGCTTCAGATTTAAGCTGAGAATGGCTGCAACTCCTTTTCGGTTTGGCGGTTCGGTATTCCATCCTCCCGCCCCGGGCGGCAAGCCCGCACGTTTTCATCGTCATAATATTTTGGACAGCCCTAAGGGCTTTCGGATGTGCGCACACACCCTCTCGTTTCCCACTCTGCGGCCTGGAAAACGCTGAACAGAACGGAAATCCATTGTTTTCGCTCTGCTCAACGCTCCCAGCCGGAACCATGGGCGTTCACCGGCGTCCCGACCGGCGCGTCGTCGCAAAGTCCGTCAAGCTCCGTTTCCCCCTGACAGGGAAAACTGCGCCCGCTCCCTTGCTCCTCCTTTTCCAACCGCGACCCACTGCGTTGGGCTCACGGTTGGGAGCGGCCTGCGGCCGCCTGTTATCTGTTAAGCGCTTTCGCGCAATTCCTGACGGTTGAAATACTGGGCCAGTCCCTGGGCCTTGATGTTTCTGGCGGCGTTGACCTCCCGGTTGTGGGCCGCGCCGCATTTGGGGCAGCTCCAAATCCGCCGCCTGTAGCTGACGGAATCCTGAACAAAACCGCACACGGAACAGGTCCGTGTGGTGAGCACGTACCGGTTCACCACGATCAGCTGCTTTCCCTGCCGCGCCAGCTTGTAGCGCAGGCACTCCCGGAACGCGCCGTAGCCGGAATTCAAAGCATTCCCCCGCGGGACGTTCCTGGCCATCTCGTCCAGCGCGTCCGCCCTCACGCACACGGCGTCCCAGCCGTTGGCTATCCGGCTGGATTCCTTGTGGATGAAGTCGCGGCGCTGGTTGGCGATGTGCTCATGGAGCAGGCGGTATTTCTGCACCGCTTCCTCATAGTTTTTGGAACCGGGCTGCATGCGGTTTAAGCGCTGCTGGATTTTTGCCAGCTTTTCCTGGGACTGCTTCAGCCAGCGGGGCGGGTCGGCCAGCTCTCCGTTATCGGCCACATAGAAGTGGGCCATGGAGTATTTCAGGCCAAGCGTGGTCTCCGCCGCAGCTTCCACCACGCCTGGGGCCGGCGGGAGAACTTTGCCTTGACGATTCCCGCCTTGGTCATGCGGATGCCGTCCCTTGTGGTGTAAATGGTGGGGCCGGATTCAAACTCGTGGTTGCAGGCGGTAAAGGAATTTTTATCGCTTTTTTTCTTCTTGAACTTGGGGTAACCGAAGGAGCCCGGATTTTTGAAGAACACCCGGAACGCCTGGGACAGCTTGTTGTGCTCCTGGATCAGCGCCTGATTATCCACTTCTTTTAGAAAGGGCGCTTCCTTTTTGTATTTTGCTGGGGTGGGGATAAAGTGCCGGTCGGTCTCCAGGTAAAACCGCTGCTCATCGGCCAGCATCTGGTTCCAGATGTAGCGGCAGCAGCCAAACGTGTTTTCAAACAGCTCCGCCTGGGCCTGGGTGGGGTAGAGCCGGATTTTGATGGTGGTGTATTGAACCGTTTTGCCGCCTGCGGCAACCCGTTTCTTCCGAGCCATACCCTTCCAGCCCCCCTCGCGCTTGTTCTGCCGGCCAGAATCCCAGACAATTGGACGGGGTTGTATACTACTCCGTCCGTTACTTTTTATGGGTCAGCGCCGTCTCCGCACGGACTACGGCGTCGCGGAACGTGGACTTTGGAATGCCGCAAAGCTCGGCCGCTGCGCGCAGTGTGATTTTACCATCCCGCCACGCCCGCCGCGCCGCGTCAAAATTATCCGGCAAAGCCCGAGGCAGCGGTCCAAAATGGACGCCCTTGTCTTTGGCCGCGGCGATGCCCTCCGCCTGCCGCTGGCGGATATTTTCCCGTTCCGTTTGGGCTACATAGCTGAGGAGCTGGAGGACGATATCTGCAATCAGCGTGCTGGTCAGGTCGCGCCCCTTCCGGGTGTCCAGCAGGGGCATATCCAGCACCACAATGGCGGCCTCCCGCTCCTTTGTAATGGCCGTCCACTGCTCCAGAATTTCGGTGTAGTTCCGGCCCAGTCGGTCGATGCTTTTCACCACCAGCACATCTTCCGGGCGCAAAGTCCTCATCAGCCTCTGGTAAAGAGGGCGGTTGAAATCCTTTCCAGACAGCTTTTCCACGATGATGTTTTTCTCCGCCACCCCGAATTTCCGCATGGCGGTGAGCTGACGGGCTTCGTTCTGCTCCTGCGTGGACACCCGTACATAGCCGTAAGTTGTTCCCTCCATAGAATTGCCTCCTTTTGATGTAGTAAACAATCCTATTTTACAGGGAACGACAAATTTTTCTAAAGCGCTGTCCCATTCATTTTTCACAGAGACAATGTGCCCGAAAAACCGGGTTTGGAGTTTATCGCAGCGCAGCTTTTTCCTACGCTGAAAAGTGCGCACCCGCGCGGTTTCTACCGCATGGGTGCGCACTTTTGCCTAAACGCCGCCTGAGGCGGCCTTTTACCCTTCCTCGTCCAGCTTGAGCACTGCCATAAAGGCTTCTGTGGGCATCTGTACCGTGCCCAGAGAGCGCATCTTCTTTTTGCCCTCCTTCTGCTTCTCCAGCAGCTTCTTCTTCCGGGTGATGTCGCCGCCGTAGCACTTGGCCAGCACATCCTTGCGCAGGGCCTTCAAGGTCTCCCGGGCGATGACCTTGCCGCCGATGGCCGCCTGGATGGGCACCTCGAACATCTGGCGCGGGATGTTCTCCTTCAGCTTCTCGCAGATGCGCCGCGCCCGCTTGTAGGCCTTCTCCCGGTGGGCGATGAAGGACAGCGCGTCCACCTGGTCGCCGTTGAGCAGCAGGTCCACCTTCACCAGGTCGGAGGGGCGGTACTCGTCCAGCTCGTAGTCCAGGGAGGCGTAGCCCCGGGTCTTGGCCTTGAGCGTGTCGAAAAAGTCGTAGATGATCTCGTTCAGCGGCATGAGATACCGGATCTCCACCAGATTGGTGTCCAGATACTGCATGTCCTTGTACTCCCCCCGGCGGTCCTGGCACAGGGGCATGATATTGCCCACGTAGTCCGGCGGGGAGATGATGGACACGTTGGCATAGGGCTCCATGGCCTCCTTGATGGAGCCGGGGTCCGGATAGTTGTGGGGATTGTCCACCCGCACCAGAGTACCGTCCGTTTTTGTCACCTCATAAATTACAGATGGTAATGTAGTGATGAGGTCCAAATCAAACTCCCGCTCCAGCCGCTCCTGGATGATTTCCATGTGGAGCATCCCCAAGAAGCCGCAGCGGAACCCGAAGCCCAGGGCGATGGAGGACTCCGGCTCGAAGGACAGGGAGGCGTCGTTGAGCTGAAGCTTTTCCAGCGCGTCCCGCAGGTCTGGGTACTTGGAGCCGTCCTCGGTATACACGCCGCAGTACACCATGGCCTGGGCGGGACGGTAGCCGGGCAGGGCCTCCGCCGTGGGCCGGGCGGCCTCGGTGATGGTGTCGCCCACCCGGGTGTCCTTCACCGTCTTGATGGAGGCGGTGAACCAGCCCACCTCCCCGGCGGACAGCTCCTTGGCGGACTCCATGCCCAGGGGCCGCAGATAGCCGCAGTCCAGCACGTTATACTGGGCCCCGGAGGCCATCAGTTTCACCTGCATCCCCGGCCGCAGCGTGCCCTCCATGATCCGGAAGTAGACGATGACCCCCAGATAGGGGTCGTACTGGCTGTCGAAGATGAGGGCCTTCAGCGGCGCGGCGGGGTCGCCGGAGGGGGCGGGGATATGATTCACAATATCCTCCAGCACCGCGGAGATGTTGACGCCCTGCTTGGCGGAAATCTCCGGCGCGTCCAGAGCGGGCAGGCCGATGATGTCCTCAATCTCCTGCTTCACCCGCTGGGGGTCCGCCGCGGGCAGGTCGATCTTGTTCAGCACCGGGCGGATCTCCAGGTCGTGATCCAGAGCCAGATAGGTGTTGGCCAGGGTCTGGGCCTCCACCCCCTGGGCGGCGTCCACCACCAGCACCGCCCCCTCGCAGGCGGCCAGGGAGCGGCTCACCTCATAGTTGAAGTCCACGTGCCCCGGGGTGTCGATGAGGTTGAGGCAATAGGTTTCGCCGTCGGCGGCCTTGTAGTCCATGCGCACCGCACGGGCCTTGATGGTGATGCCCCGCTCCTTCTCCAGCTCCATGTTGTCCAGCAGCTGGGACTCCATCTGGCGCTGCTCCACCGCGCCGCAGATCTCAATCATCCGGTCGGACAGGGTGGATTTGCCGTGGTCAATGTGGGCGATGATGGAAAAATTGCGAATTTTAGACTGGTCTGTCATAAGCCAACCTCCGTAGGAAAATCCACCCTGGGGCCCCGCCGATAGGTGGGGCGGCGCGAACGCGCTGTAAATTCGGAGCCGCAGGCGGAGAATTTTCGCAGGGCGAATTCATTTCGCCCGAGAATATAAAATCATAAGGGGCCCCCGCAAAATCGTCAGATTTTGTGGGGAACAGATTTGCCGTGGTCAATGTGTGCAATGATGGAAAAATTGCGAATTTTAGACTGGTCTGTCATAAGCCAACCTCCGTAGGAAAATCCACCCCGCCTGGAGCGGGGTGGGTTGTGTGGGCAAAGTTGAATCCTCCGAGTATTCAAGAAGCTAATAACGCCTCAAAGTCATAGCTCTTGATTCGTTCCCGCAGCCCCTCCAGGCAGGCGGGGAAGTTCTCCCCGTTGAGCCGCCACTTGCCCGCCATCAGGCTGTCCGCCTCCCAGCGGGTCAGTCGGTAGCAGCAGTGGATGTGGTCGGTGTAAAAGTCCAGGTCGGTGATATAGTTGGAGTGGAGGAAGCAGTGCACCGCCACGTTGTCGTACTCCATCATCCGCTGGGCGGCGTACTCCACCGCGTTCAAAATTGCGTCCGCCCGGCCCTCCCGGAGCATCATGTCCCAGTACAAAATGCTGTAGGGCGGGAACCAGACCACAAATTCCACTTCCGGGTGCTTCTCCGCCCAGGCGCAGATCACGTCCAGGTTTTCCGCCGCCGCCTCCAGGTAGGCGTCCCCGGGCAGGGTGGTGCCGGACACCTCCGGCCTGCGGTAGCCCTCCAGCACCACTTCTCTGCTGAAGTCATAGGTGTACTCCCACACATAGGCTATGTCCAACGGCAGCGTCTGGACCAGCCGCCGCCGCAGCCAGCTGCTCAGAGCCTTCTGGTAGGTGTCGGCGTTGATGAGGTACTCCACATCGTCGAAGGGGTTCTGGTTATAGAGGTACTGGGGCAACTCCACCGTCCGCTCGCTGTCCGGGCGGATCAGGATATTGGGGTCCAGGCAGAAGTACACCCGGTCCAGTTGGGGGTGGGTGCGGAAGGCCAGCTTCAGCGCGGTGTCAAATTCGGTGACCCAGCCGTCGGGAAAGGTGATTTTCAGCGTCTCCTTCCCCGTTCCCTCGGTGAACCAGGAGGCCCGGTAGTTGGCCACCAGGGAGGTGCCCATCACCACCTGGGTGTAGTCCTGGTGGCGGATCAAGCCCGCCATCTGATACCGCTGGTTGTCAAACAGGGCCGTCTCCCCCTCGCCGATGCCCCGCATGACGAAGAAGGGGTCCTCCAGCGACAGGAGCAGGATGAACGTGCCCAGGCAGGCCAGCACGCCGGCCAGCACCGCGATAAAAAACGTCTTTGCTTTCACGACGTATCCCCTCCCCGCATTGTCACGCTGCGGCGGCTGCGCGCTTCTCTAGAAATTCGCATAAATAAACGTATCCACCCCGGAGAAAAATATCATGGCCCCCACCAGGCAGGCTGCCGCCAGCAGCGCCTTCCACACCGTGGGGCGGAACTTCTCCGCCTGTACAATGGGGTTGGGCAGGACCAGCAGGGCTAGCCCCGCCGGGACGGCCAGCAGAGGCGCCCAGTAGATCAGCATGCGTCCGCCATCCTGGAGGGCGTACTGCAAAAAGCTCAGCACCTTGGAAACGGCGGGCAGGGGCAGCGCGGCGGCAAACTCCTTGGTAGGCAGGCCCCAGTTGGCGTGGAACAGCCCGCCCAGCAGGGTGAACGCCTGCCCCAGGCTGTCCGCCCGGAAGAACACCCAGGCGAAGTTGACAAAGGCAAAGGTCAGCGCCCAGGCCATGGGCTTGGGCAGGGAGACCTTCCCCTTCAGCAGCCGCTCCAGCACCTGGGCCGCGCCGTGGAGCGCCCCCCAGACAATAAAACCCCAGCCCGCCCCGTGCCACAGCCCGGACAGCAGGAAGATGAGCATGATGTTCCGGCAGGTGGCGGCGGCCCCCCGGCGGTTGCCCCCCAGGGGGATGTACACGCACCGGCGGAAGAAGCCGGACAGGGTGATGTGCCACCGGCCCCAGAAGTCCCGGACGGACAGGGCCTGATAGGGGCTGTTGAAGTTCACCGGCAGGGTTACGCCCATCATCCGGGCCATGCCGGAGGCCATGTCGCAGTAGCCGGAGAAGTCAAAGTAAATCTGCATGGTGTAGCAGAAAATGGTCAGCGCCGTGTCCATGGGGGTGAGGTTGCCCACGTTGGCGTAGCCGAAGTCGGCCCCGTTGGCAAACACACCGGCCACCAGCACCTTCTTGGCCAGCCCCAGCGCAAAGCAGTACAGCCCCGCCGCCAGATCGTCCCAGGAGAAGGGGGCGGGGCGGCGCAGCTGCGGGGCCAGCTCCCCCACCCGGGTGATGGGCCCGCAGGTGGCGGTGGCGAAAAAGGTGAGGCAGCAGGCGTAGTCCAGGGGGGAGACATCCTCCCCCGCCTCCCCGTCCAGGCAGTCCCTCAGCCACAGGATCTGCTGGAAGGTGACAAAGGACAGCCCCAGGGGCATCAGCCAGCTTGGCGGCGTGAACAGCCCCTCCAGCGGCGTGAGGGACAGCGCGAAGCCGGTGTACTTGAAAAACGCCAGCACCGCCAGCAGCACCGCCGCCCCCGCCCACAGCAGGGGCCCGCCCTTGGACCGGTCCCGGGCGATGCGGCGGCCCAGCAGGTAGGTGACAACCCCCTCCCCCGCCAGCACCAGCAGGGCCCAGGGCGCGCCCCAGCCGCAGAACAGCGCCCCCGCGCACAGCAGCAGCGCCTGAGCGGCGGTCCGGCCCGCCGCCCGCCACAGGATGAGGACGGCGGGCAGATAGGCCAGCACAAACAGATGGCTTTGAACGTTCATGGAATTTCCTCGTTTTCCGGCGCCCGGCCGCTCAGCGGGTGTTCTCCAGATGGCTGGCCATCTCGCCGTTGAGCCGTTCGCCGCAGGTGTGTACGATCTGGAGCAGGGACTGGTAGGTCCCCGGATAGGCCGCCTTCATAGTGTCGTGGTCCAGGGGCGGGAACTTGGCGTCCTTTCCGGGGTTGGCCAGGGCCTCCACAAACTCCGCCTCGCTCATGAGCATATCCGCCCGGGGCAGGCCCGCCAGGAACCACTCCTGGGGCACGTTGAAAAAGTCGTCGTTCTCGTTGCCGCTGGCCCGGTGGAGGTGGCGGAACAGAATATATACGGTGCTGGACAGGTAGTTGGCCGCCGCCCGGATGGCCTTTTTGCTGCCCAGCCGGCTGAGCAGATCGAACAGCAGGCCCACGGAGTTGACCACCAGCTTTTTGGACAGCGTGGCCAGCACCGAGCCCCGCAGCACGTTGTCCCGCTCGTCGGACACGTCGTACAGGGTGTCCGCGTCCAGGATGGTGGTGCCGTCCCGGCTGAGGGTGCGCCCCAGCAGGAAGTCGGCGGACACATTATAAAAGTCACAGGCCTTCACCACAAACACCAGCCCCGGCTCGCGGGCCCCGTTTTCATAGTGAGAGAGAAGCGCCTGGGATATGCCCAGCGACTTGGCTGCCTGCCGCTGAGAAATACCCTTCTCCTGCCGCAGCAGGGAGAGGGTTCGTGCGAAATCGGGATTGGTCATCCGGATTTCCCCCTTTCCTAGTGTAGCTCTGCGGGACCGGGAGTTTAAAAGATCCCTTTTACGTCACCTGGGGCCGGGACGCCGTCCCACCCCAAAACACAGCAAGTATAGTATAGCGGCAGCAATACCTTTTGTAAAGAGGTCAGATGGGGAATGAGCGAGAAATTCAAGGGTGTTTTTTTGTGATTGTGCCCATATTGCTCTTGAAAAAATGTCGGAGTGGTGTTAAATTAGATAATAGCAATCACAAAATCAAGGGGAGGGGGCGGAACCGCGCGAGCACGCGCCCCGCCGCCGCCCGAAAACGGAGGGAAACAATACCATGTTTAGACTGATGATCCAGAAGCTGAAGAAGAACCCCAAAAAGATCGTGTTCACCGAGGGGGAAGATCCCCGCATCCTGGAGGCCGCCGCCCGGCTGCTGTCCGGGACCTTCCTCACCCCCATCCTCATCGGCAACCCCGAGAAGATCTACCGGGTGGCGGACGAGGAGTGCCTGAACATCAAGGACGTCACCATCCTTCAGCCCCACACCTACGACAAGATGGACGCCATGGTGGCCAAGATGGCGGAGCTGCGCAAGGGAAAGATGACCGAGGACCAGTGCCGTGCCGCCCTCCAGCAGGGCAACTACTTCGGCACCATGCTGGTGGCCATGAAGGAGGCGGACTGCCTGCTGGGCGGCGCCACCTACTCCACCGCCGACACCGTGCGTCCCGCCCTCCAGCTCATCAAGACCAAGCCGGGCAACAAGATCGTGTCCTCCTGCTTCATTCTGGTGCGGCCTTTCGCCACCGGCGGCAACCAGGTGCTGGCCATGGGCGACTGCGCCATCAACATCGATCCCTCTGAGGACGATCTGGTGGAGATTACCCAGGAGGTGGCCCAGTGCGCCCGCCGGTTCGGCGCGGAGCCCAGAGTGGCCATGCTGAGCTACTCCACCATGGGCTCCGGCGCGGGCCCCATGGTGGACAAGATGCGCAACGCCTGCAAGAAGCTCCAGGCCCTGGATCTGGACTACCCCGTGGACGGCGAGTTCCAGTTCGACGCCGCCGTGTCCCCCACCGTGGGCCACCTGAAGGCCCCCAAGTCCAACGTGGCCGGCCGGGCCAACACCTTCATCTTCCCGGACATCTCCTCGGGCAACATCGGCTACAAGATCGCCCAGCGCATGGGCAACTTCGACGCCTACGGCCCCATCCTGCTGGGCCTGAACGCCCCCATCAACGACCTGTCCCGGGGCTGCAACGCCCTGGAGGTCTACTCCATGTCCATCATCACCGCCGCGCTCGCCGACTAATTCGGAGCAAGCTTCATATCCCTCGCTTCCGCCTCCGGCGAAAGCTCGCTCATTCCGCTGCTCCTCATTTCCCCACGAAAGCCGCCCGCTTCGCGGGCTGGGCTTTCGCGGGGGCCCCTTTCAGGTTATAGCAAGCTTCATATCGTGCGCAAAGCACCCTCTGCCCCCGGGCAGAGGGTGCTTGTCTATCTCAGTTTTCCCGAAACCATTCGGAAGATATCCATCAGGGTGTTCAGATCCTTCTTTGACCGGTCCATGGTGGGGTTGTACTCCACGCACTCGAAGGAGCAGGTCAGCCCGGTGCCCAGCACGGCGCTCAGAACACGTTCCACCTCCGCCACGCTCAGCCCCTCCGGGATGTTGTAGCCGGTGGCGGTGAATTCCGACGGGTCCAGCACGTCCACGTCGAAGCTGATGTGGACGCGCTTTCCCTCCAAGGCAGGCAGGATGTCCGCCAGCACCGCCTCCAGCCCCCGCTCCCGGACCTCCCGGGCGGTGTGGAGACGGGCCCCGGCCCGCTCGGCCACGCCGTACTCCGGCGGGTCGATGCTCCGGGCCCCGATGATGTGCAGGTTTTCCCCCAGCAGGTTCACCTTGTTTTTCCCCACGGTGAGCCCGTCGCAGCACAGCCCGCAGGCTGCCGCCAGGTCCATGCCGTGGATGCAGCCGCTCTCCGAGGTCCGGTCGGTGTTGATGTCGGTGTGGGCGTCCACATACACCACAGCCAGGTTCTCCGGCCCGAAGAACTCTCCCAGTGCCGCCAGCGTCCCCATGGCGCAGGAGTGGTCGCCGCCGATGACCACGGGATATTCCCCTCGCTCCAGCGCCCCCAGCACATTGGCACGCAGGCGGCGGCACACCTCCATCACCGTGTCCAGATGGCGCAGACCCTCCGGCCAGCGCTCACAGGGGGCCAGCTTCTTCATGGGAGCCAGGCGGGCGGCCCCGAACAGCCCCGGCAGACCGGCCTCCACCAGCGCGTCAAAGGCCCCCTCGCTCCCCCGGGTGGGGGAGCCGCAGGACACCGCCGCCTCCACCAGCGCGAATCGGCGCTCCATTGCGTCCTCCTCCTTCACGAAAAAACCGCCTGCCCTCTGGCAGACGGTTTTGTCAGCGAATCCTTACGCCAGCTTGTTCAGCTTCAGGGTCATGGCGCTCTTCTTGTTGGCAGCATTGTTGCTGTGCAGCAGACCCTTGGCGGCGGCCTGATCCACAGCCTTGACGGCCACCTTATATGCGGCATCGGCCTCGCTGCGGTTGCCGCCGGCCACCGCGGCCTCAAACTTCTTCAGGTGGGTCTTGAGGGCGGACTTCTGCGCCTTGTTCTGAGCGGCCTTCGTCGCATTGACCAGGACGCGCTTCTTGGCAGACTTGATATTGGGCAAACCAAACACCTCCTCCGATATTTTTGATTTTACGAATGCGGTTTCCCGTCGCAGATATGTATTCTAACATTAAAATCAAAAAATTGCAACACCTTTTTTCTTTTTTTCGCATAGAAACTTTCTTCCGGCAGAAAATAGGAGCAATGGTCAAAAACGACCACAACATCTTGTGTGTAAGGAGGCGTTTCTATGGCACAGCGCCGCACCGACCTGGCCGTGGAGGCCCACCAGCTCTGGCAGGAGGGGGCGGGGGACGCCGCGTCCCTCCCCGGCGTGCGCGCCTCGGAGGAGGAGCGCCAGGGCTTCCCCGTCACCACCGTGACCGTCTCCTCGCCCGAGGCGGCCCAGGCCCTGGGCAAGCCCCAGGGCACCTACGTCACCCTGGAGCTGGACGGCCTGCTCCGCCGGGAGGAGGGAGCCTTCCAGCGGGCGGTCACGGCGGTGGCGGACTCCCTGCGGCCCCTCCTGCCGGAACAGGGCCCCGCCCTGGTCATCGGCCTGGGCAACCGGGCGGTGACCCCCGACCTCATCGGCCCCCTGGCGGTGGACCACCTGCTGGTCACCCGCCATCTGGTGGAGCAGGTGCCCGAGCACTTTGGGGACCTGCGGCCGGTGGCCGCCGCCGCGCCGGGGGTGCTGGCCTCCACCGGCATGGAGAGCAGCCTGGTGGCCCAGGCCCTGGTCCAGCGGCTGCGGCCCGCCTGCGTCGTGGCGGTGGACGCGCTGGCCTCCCGCTCCCTGGACCGGCTGTGCCGCACGGTGCAGCTGTCCGACGCGGGGGTGGTGCCCGGCTCCGGCGTGGGCAACCATCGGTCCGCCCTGGACAAGGAGAGCTTGGGCGCGCCCGTGTTCACCGTGGGGGTGCCCACGGTGGTGGACGGGGCCACCCTGGCTCTGGACCTGCTGGAGCGGTCGGGCAGGCCCGCCCCGGACCGGGCCGAGCTGCCCGGCGGGGAGGACTTCTTCGTCACCCCCCGGGAGGTGGACAGCCGGGTGGCCGACCTGGGCAAGGTGCTGGGCTACGCCGTCAGCATCGCCCTGAACCCGGCGCTCAGCGTGGACGAGCTGACTATGTTATTAGAATGACCGCATCCTGCCGTACCGAAGTCCCCGCTGTTTCGACCTTCTTTCCGGTTGCCCTCCTGCCCGTTTTCTGGTATACTGTTCCAAACAACCGACACGAGGGGGACCACCGAAGTGAAACAAAAGCTGGACAAGCTGCTGCGCGCCCACCCGTTCATCCGCTTTGTGGCGGACGTGGTGGACGTGTACTTCACCAAATGCGTCAGCCGGGCCGCCGCCGAGCTGGCCTATTTCCTCATTCTCACCTTTTTCCCCATCATAATCTGCATCTCCGCCTTTGTCAACGAGCTGCACCTGGACCTGTCCGCCCTGATGGACCACGCCGACCCCTTCCTGCCCGAGGGGGTGCTGTACATCTTTCAAGACTACCTGACCTATATCGACACCAACCAGTCCTCCGCTATGCTGCTCACCGGGGCGTTTCTCACCATCCTGTTTGCCTCCGCCGCTGTGCGGGGGCTGATGAACATCATGCGGGAGCTGTACGGCCGGGCCACCTTCCATGGGCTTTGGCAGGTGGCGGCCAGCGTTTTGTTCTCCGTGCTGCTGCTGTCCACCATCTACCTGTCCCTGGCGGTGGTGGTCACCGGGAACTGGTTCTTCCACCTGCTGGGCCAGCTGCTCAGCCTGGAAAACCTGGTGGAGCAGTTCGTCACATGGCAGTGGGTGAAGTATCTGCTGCTGCTGGCCATGGTGTTCCTGTTCATCCTGCTGCTCTACCGCTTTGCCGCCCCCCTGGACAAGCCCCGGCCCCCGGTGGTTCCAGGCGCGCTGGCGGCCTCGGCGGCGCTGGCCATCGCCTCTATGATCTTCTCCCTGATGATGGGCGGCTCCACCCGGTATAACCTGATCTACGGCTCCCTGGCCTCGGTGATCATCATGCTGGTGTGGCTGTACCTGTGCGGCAACATCCTCATCATGGGCAACGTGCTCAATTACGTGCTGTTTACCCACCGCCAGGAAGCGCGACGATAGGCGCACAGGGGAGCTTGGAGCAGAGCGAAGGCAAAAACCCAGGGCCCACGCAGTGGGACCGGATTTTGCCTGAGTCGGCGCGAAAGCGATCCGGCCGTGCGCCCAATCGGAGCGTGACAATTGGAAGCGCGGCGATAGGCGCATAAAATCCGTCCCGGCGGCCACACTATCCCCTGGCAGGTACATAGGTCGGGAGGTGCGGTGTATGTGGCAGATCGGCGTTTGGGAGAGGGATGAGGGGCTGGCGGAGCGGGTGAGCCGCCTGGCGGAGGGCACGTCCGCCCTGGTGCGGGCCTGCCGCCACCCGGCCCTGCTGGCGGGGCTCAGCCTGGACCTGCTGGTGGTGTCCCCCGGGGCCACCGGCTGGGCGGGGGCGGGAGCGCTGAACTGCCGCACGGCCCTGCTCCCCGGCGGGCGGTCCGCCCTGACCCGGGCCCTGCCCGCGGGCACGGTGCTCAGCTACGGCGCCTCCAGCCGGAACACCCTCACCCTGTCCAGCCTGGACGAGCTGCGGGCCTCGGTGGCGGTGCAGCGGGAGTTCATCTCCCTGGACGGCCGGGCGGTGGAGCGTCAGGAGCTGGTGCTGCCCTGCGACGGCTGCACCCCTGACTTGCTGCTGGCCCAGGCGGGGGCGGCGCTGCTGCTGGGGCGGCTGCCGGCGGAGCTGTGAGCGGGGAAAAGCGGCCTGTGTCACCCAAATAATGGAAATCGTTTTTTTGCACCTGCCGCATGACAAATACCTCTTGCATTTTCCACCGTAATCGGATAAAATTGGGGTAATGGCAAGAAGGGGCAGGCCACTGGGTATACAGGCCTGCCGGACGGCCTGTTGAAACACATCATTTAATAAAAGGAGAGACACACATGAAGAAACGATTCCCGGCAATCATCCTTGCGCTGGCTCTGTGCGTGGGGATGGCTGTCCCTGCCTTTGCGGCAGATGAGACCAACCCGTATACTTATCAGGTCAGCGTGCCCAACGGCGGCTCCGCCGCCAAGGCCGAGGCTGAGTATCAGCTGCTGAACGTCAAGGCCTCCGACAAGAACACCTATACCTATGAGAGCCAGGCCGCCGGCCGCACCCTCACCACCCGCACCCTTCCCCTGGGCGCCACCATCACCGTGGACGGAATGCAGAACGTGGACAACCTGCTGGTGGAGAACACCGCCATCCGGGCCTGGTCCGATCCGGACGGCGACGGCGTCTATGAGGCCCGCCTGTTCCAGCGCAAGGGCAGCACCGTCACCGTGGTGCCCCTGACCGAAAAGGGGCCCGCTGCCTCCACCTCCGATACCCGCTATACCGACTACATCACCCATCAGCAGGCCGGCTTTATGGCCCTTCACGCCAACGGCTCCAGCGTCTCCTTCGTCACCTTCAACACCAACCGGCTCAACGAGCTGTTTGGCCCCAACACGCTGATCTCCGTGTCCGTGTACTCCAACGGCCAGCTGGATGAGGAGAAGGCCTGCGACTGGTTCCTGCTCACCGGTCAGTATTCCGACGTGCCCGCCGCCTATGACAAGGCCGTGCTGTGGGCCGTGGCCAACGGCATTACCAACGGCACCACCGACGCCACCTTCTCCCCCACCCAGTCCTGCACCCACGCCCAGATCCTGACCTTCCTCTACCGGGCCGCGGGTAATCCCCCCGCCTCCGCCAAGGCCCCCGTCACCGTGGCCGACGCCTACAAGAAGGCCGTCAACTGGGCCTATGAGAAGAAGCTGATCGACGACTCCTTCGACCCCAACGCCTACTGCACCCGTTCCCAGGCCATGATGTACATCTGGCAGGCCCTGGGCAGCCAGAAGGCTGAGTCCACCATCGGCAGCTTCACCGACCTGTCCGCTGACGCGGCCTACGCCACCGCCGTGTCCTGGGCCATTGCCAACGGGCTCACCAACGGCACCACCACCACCACCTTCAGCCCCGATCAGGTTTGCAACCGCGGGCAGATCGTCACCTTCCTCCACCGCGCTTACGTGGAGGAGGCCCGCATCCCAACTGCCGGCTGAGTTCGTAAACGCGCCGTCCCCGCAAAGCGGGGACGGCTTTTTTTGCGTTTTTCCCCTTTACGTCTCCAAAACGATGTGATATAATTCCAGGTATCAGATTTTGGAGGGAACCCCCATGGAAGAGCTGGCCGAACTGAAACAGCAGCTGACTCAGCAGCGCCCCAGCAGCTGGGACAAGCTGCCCGATATCCCGCTGTACATGGATCAGGTTGTGTCCTACCTGTCCCGTCAGATGGTCTCCATCGGCGACGGCGACACGCTCACCTCCGCCATGATCAACAACTACATCAAGGACGGCCTGGTGGAGCGGGCCAACGGCAAAAAGTACGGCCAGGAGCATCTGGCCTACCTCACCGCCATCAGCGCCTTGAAGCAGGTGCTGAGCGTGCGGGAGATGAAGGTGCTCACCACCGTGGGCCGGGAGATGCGGGAGCCGGAGCGGCAGTATGAGTATTTCTGCCGCTATCTGGACCAGGCTATGGAGGACGCCGCCGCCCACATCGACGCGGACACCCCTGACAACGACCTGCCCAAGCTGGTGCTGGAGCTGGCCATGCGCAGCTACGCCAACCGTCTGGCCTGCCACCGTGCGCTGGCGATCCTGGCCCAGCGCACAGGCCACGAGGACCTGCTGAACAAGAAGAAATGATTCCCGGCCCGGTCTGACCGGCCGGTCTCATGATATTTCAAATTTGGAGGAATTGACCATGAGCGACTATATCATCATCACCGATTCGTCCTGCGACCTGCCCGACAATCTGGTCAAGGAGCTGGAGCTGGAAGTGCTCCCCCTGTCCTTTATCATGGACGGCAAGACCTATCGGAATTACCCGGATAACCGTGAGATGTCCCCCGACGTGTTTTACGGCAAGCAGAAGGATGGCCTGATGGCCACCACCAACGCCGTCAACGTGGGCGAGGCCACCGACGCCATCGAGGCCGTGCTCAAGCAGGGGAAGGATGTGCTGGTGCTGGCCTTCTCGTCCGGGCTGTCCACCACCTATAACTCCTTCCAGATCGCCGCCCAGGACCTGGCCGGGCAGTACCCCGACCGGAAGGTGTACGCTGTGGACACCCTGTGCGCCTCCCTGGGCCAGGGGATGTTCGTCTACCAGGCGGCCAAGCTGCGCCAGGCGGGTAAGTCCATCGAGGAGGTCCGGGACTGGGCGGAGGCCAACAAGCTGAACCAGTGCCACTGGTTCACCGTCAACGATCTGTTCTTCCTGAAGAAGGGCGGGCGGGTGTCCGCCGCCACCGCCGTGGTGGGGACCATGCTCCAGATCAAGCCGGTGATGCACGTGGATAACGAGGGGCACCTGATTAAAGCGACCACCGCCCGGGGCCGCAAGGCGTCGCTGAACGCCCTGGTGGACAAGGTGGGCGAGCTGGCGGAGGACCCCGCGTCCCAGACCATGTTCATCAGCAACAGCGACTGCCTGGACGAGGCTCAGTACGTGGCGGACGAGATCAAGAAGCGCTACGGCGCCAAGGAGATCATCATCAATTCCATCGGACCTGTCATCGGCGCCCACACCGGACCGGGGTGCGTGGCCCTGTTCTTCACCGGCAAGCACCGGTAAGCTCTTTTTCTTGTGAGCTGTTCCCCGGTAAGTTCCCACCCGGCCGCCGCCCGCGAAACGGGTTTTATAAAGTTTTTTGAACGCCGCTTCCCACCAGGGAGGCGGCGTTCTTTTTCCAAAAAATTTTTTGCCTCACCCTATTGACAAACGAGGGCCGTCCGTCTATACTGTGCATATCGTATATATACAATATTCCGGGCGCCGCTGACGAGCGGTCCCCGGAGAACCTTCCGCGCCGGCGACGGCACACGGAGGCCAAACCGCGCATCCGCCCGGCAGCGGGCCAGGATGGGCGCAGAACAAAGGGGTGCACCATGGACATCATCATCAGCAATTCCTCCGGCGTGCCGATCTATGAGCAGATCGTCCGCCAGCTGAAAGGGCTCATCCTTTCAGGCCGGCTCCCCGAGGGCGAGGCCCTGCCCTCCATGCGCCTGCTGGCGCGGGACCTGCGCATCTCCGTTATCACCACCAAACGGGCCTATGAGGAGCTGGAGCGGCAGGGCTTTCTCACCACCGTCCCCGGCAAGGGCTGCTTTGTGGCCGCCCAGAACCGGGAGACCCGGCGGGAGGCCGTGCTGTGCCAGATCGAGGAGCACCTGTCCCAGGCGGTGGACGCCGCCCAGGCGGGGGCTGTGGGTCTGGAAGAACTCACAGAAATGCTAAACACATTGTATAGCGAGGAGTAGTTATGACAAACTGTATTGAAATCAAGGGGCTTGTGAAGGAGTACAAGACCTTCGCCCTGGGGCCCATCGACCTGACCGTCCCCGGCGGCTCCATCCTGGGCCTCATCGGGGAGAACGGGGCGGGCAAAACCACCCTTATCAAATCCATGCTGGGCATCACCCGGCCCTCTGCGGGGGAGGTTTCCCTGCTGGGCACCGAACCGGACCGCGCCAAGGAGGACATCGGCGTGGTCATGGACGACTGCTTTTTCTCCGAGTACCTGCGGGTAAAGGACGTGGGCAGCGTCCTCAGCCGGGTGTACAAGGGTTGGGACAGGGCCCTGTTCCGGGATTACCTGGACAAATTCGGCCTGACAGGGGCAAAAAACATCAAGGAGCTGTCCCGGGGGATGCGGATGAAGCTGTCCCTGGCTGCGGCGCTGGCCCACCGGCCCAAGCTCCTGCTGCTGGACGAGGCAACGGCCGGGCTGGACCCGGTGATGCGGGATGAGATCCTGGACGAATTCCTGGCCTTCGTCTCCGACGAGGACCACGCCGTCCTTATCTCCAGCCACATCACCTCCGACCTGGAAAAGGTGGCGGACTACATCGCCTACCTCCATCAGGGGAAGCTGCTGATGTGCGACGAGAAGGACCGGCTGCTGGAGAACTATGGGCGGCTGGCGTGCACCAAAGCGGACCTGGACCAGGTGGACCGGGGGTATGTCGTGGCCGCCCGGAGGAGCCAGTACTCCGCCGAGGCGCTGATCCGGCGCAGGGACGACTTCAAGCGCACCTATCCCCGCCTGACGGTGGAGCCGGTGACGCTGGACGAGCTGATGGTATTTATCGTAAAGGGGGAGAAAGCATGACCGGCCTGATTTTGAAGGACCTTCTCATTCTGCGCAAGGGCCTGCGCTCCTATCTGTTCGTGATAATCGTATATGCGGCTATCGCCTTCACCGGAGTGTGGTCGGCGGACATTGTGGGAGTGCTGATGGTGATCGTTGTGATGATACTTCCTATGAACGTCTTTGCCTACGACAAGCAGTGCCAATGGGACACCTACGGCCTGGCCCTGCCTGTGGGCCGCACCAAGACCGTGGCCGCCCGGTATCTGTGCGTGCTGCTTCTGTGCCTGTTCAGCGTGGTGCTGACGGCCATCCTCGGAGCGGCGCTGTTCGCTGTGGGGCGGGTGGAGGAGCCCGTGGAGTTCATGGTGAGCTGTTCGGTGATGGGGCTGATGGCCATGCTGGTGAACGCCATCATGCTGCCCTTCCTGTACAAATTCGGCCCGGAGCGGGCCCGGATGATGTTCTTCGGCGCCCTGGGCGGGTGCGTTCTGCTGATTGCCGCGATTCTATTCCCCCTGGGCGGGCTGGAGTGGCTTAAATCTCTGGAGTTTGCTGAACCCACCTTGGGACAGGCAACCGCTATTCCCGCCGCCGCGGCCCTGGCGGGCCTGGCCCTGCTGGCCCTGTCCTTCCTGCTGTCCCGGCACTTCTACGGGGCAAAAGACGTCTGAACTCAAAATTTGAAACAAACCTCTGAAACAAGCCCGACAAATCTCTCTTGCATTTTCCTCTCCAAACATATATAATAAAAAAGTCTTTACATACACGCAAGATATCGTAGGAGGGGTTCTATTGAAGCGCATCACCAGCCTGTTCCTTGCCCTCGTGGCCGTCCTGCTGCTGTGTCCCGCCGTCCAGACCGCATCGGCGGCCCAGGATCAGGAGGACTATATCGCCGCCAACCACACCAAAAGCAACGGCAGACCTTACTACATCATGGTAAACCGGGCTCAGAGCACCGTCACGGTGTACAGTTTGGACGAGAACGGATACTACACCGTCCCCGTAAAGGCCATGATCTGCTCCACGGGGCGCAAGGGCCACGCCACCCCCACCGGCACCTTTTCCATTGGCGGCAGATGGACCTGGGTCCACATGCTGGATAACTCCTACGGCCAATACTGCACCCAGATCAAGGGAAATATCCTGTTCCACTCCGTATGCTACACCAAAAAGGACCCCTCCACCCTGATGACGGAGGAATACAACGGCCTGGGCGCACCCGCATCTCTGGGCTGCGTGCGGCTCCAGACGGTGGACGCGAAATGGATCTTCGACAACTGCGCCGCCGGAACCAAAGTGACCGTCTATGACGGGGCCGATCCCGGCCCCCTGGGCAAGCCCGCCAAGTACATCGACTACATCAGCGAGGAACAGGCCAACGGCTGGGACCCCACCGACCCCCGGGAGGAAAACCCCTGGCGGACCGCTATGCTTTACACCGACGTGCTCCCCGGCGCGTGGTATTATGAGGACGTGCGGTACGTACATCAGGCCGGGCTTATGTCCGGCGTCAGCTCCAGCAAGTTCGACCCCGACGCGATTGTGACCTATCAGGCCATGGCGAAAATTTTGTATCAGATGGCCGGCGGGGTCAGCCCCGACGAGGCCATGAACTGGGCCGCGGAGCTCCATCTGATGGACGGGATGACCGGCAGCGGCTTTGCCGCCGACGGCCCCGTCTCCCGGCAGGGCCTGGTGACCATGCTCTACCGCTATGAGACCATCTGCCGTGAGCGCAAGGTGGGGAATCTCGCCAATATCTCCACCTTCAAGGACGCCCCGGCGGTGCGCGACTACGCCCGGTATCCCATGCAGTGGGCCATTGGCAACGGTCTGATCCAGGGCACCCCCGACAACACTCTGGATCCCACCGGCCAGGCCAGCCGCGCCCAAGTGGCGGCCATCCTGCACCGGTACGGTGAACTGACCAAGTAAGAAAGAGCGCCCCCGCCGTCGGCGGGGGCGCTCACAAATTCCGCTTGGGACTGCAGGGCTCAGGTCATTGCCGCGCCGTCCACCTTCAGCACGGTGCCGGTGACGTAGCTGGCCTGGTCGCTGGCCAGGTAGAGGAAGGCGTTGGCCACGTCCTCGGGCTGGCCCACGCGGCCCAGGGGGATGCCGGCGGAGATACGCTCCACCATCTCCTTGGGCAGGGCGGACACCATGTCGGTGGCGGTGACGCCGGGGGCCACGGCGTTCACCCGGATCTGGTCCTTGGCCAGCTCACGGGCCCAGGACCTGGTTAGGCCGTTGACGGCAAACTTGGAGGCGGGGTAGCCGCTGCCGGAGGGCTGGCCGAACTCGGACACCATAGAGCTGGTGTTGATGATGGAACCGCCGCCCTGCTCCTTCATGATCCGGGCCGCGGCCTGGGCGCACACGAACACCGCCTTCACGTTCAGGTCAAAGATTTTGCCGAACTCGTCCACAGTGTAGTCGTACAGGCTGGTTCGGGAGGAGATGCCCGCGTTATTCACCAGGATGTCCAGACTGCCGAACTTTTCCTTCACGCCGGCAAAGGCGGCGCCCACCGCCTCCGGGTCGCACAGGTCGGGGCAGATGCCCATCACCCGGCCGCCGTACTCGGTGAGCTTGGCCAGGGCCTTGTCCACCGTCTCCTGGCGGGAGCCGGCCACCGCCACGTTGGCGCCGTTGTCCAGGAACAGCTTCACGATGGCGAAGCCGATGCCGCGGGTGCCGCCGGTGACGACGGCCGTCTTGTTTTTCAGCATAACAAATCCCTTCATTTCCTTATAATATGGTTCAGCTTTCGGTCGCTAACTCAGCTTCCAGTCTACCTGACGTCAATCAGTTTGTCAAGCGGCAGCCCCATCCTTTTCCAATTCCATCATTTTCGGGCTGTTCAAACTCTTTGCGATCTGATATAATGAACTCAGTATTTTTCCAGGAAAGGAGCAGCCCTGTTATGCCAAAACTGAAAACCCTGTTTGAAACGCCCAAGAAAGCCGCCATTACCGTGGCCTGCATTCTAGTCCTGCTGGCTACCCTGGGCACGGCCAGCGTCTACGCCGCCAACGCCTTTGCCCGGAGCTCCGCCATCGGCGGGGACGCCGCGGCCAACTTTGCCTTTGCCGACGCGGGGGTGGACCCGGCCTCCGTCCAGCGCCTGCGGGTGGAGTTCGACCGGGAGGACGGCCGGTTTGTCTACGAGGTGGAATTTACCGCCAACGGGGCGGAGTATGAGTACCTGATTGACGCTGAGGACGGCTCGGTGGTCAAGAAGGAGAAAGAGGTCCAGAGTACCGCCGCCCCCCAGGCCAGTAGCCGCCCCGGCGGTATGACCCCGTCTAAGAGCCTGGAGGAGGCCCGAGAGATTGCCCTGGCCGACGCGGGGATCGCAGAGGCCGACGCCGTTTTTACCGAGGCGGAGCTGGACCAGGACAACGGTCTGTGGGTGTACGAGTTCAAATTCAGGGCCAGGAACACCGAATTTGAATACGAGATCAACGCCAACACCGGGGATGTTTACAGCAAGGTGGTCAAGACCTATGTGACGCCCAGCCCCGCGCCGATACCGGAGAGCACCCCCGGACCCGCGCCCAGCCAGACCCCGGAGAGCACCCCTGGGCCCGCGCCCAGCCAGGTCCAGGACAGCGCCCCTCCCGCCTACACCCACCACCCGGACGACCACGATTCCGCCCCCCGCCAGACAGGGGCCGTCTCCAGCGGGACCGGCCTGGAGGACGCCAAGGCCGCCGCCCTGGCCGACGCGGGGCTGTCCGCCGACGCCGTCGCCTTCACCAAGGCCAAGCTGGACTGGGAGGACGGCATACAGGTCTATGAGATCGAATTCTTTACCTCCACCCATGAGTACGAATATGAGATCGACGCCTCCACCGGCGCGGTCTACAGCCGGAGCGTGGAGGCGTTTCAAGCCGCCTCCGGCAGCCAGGGCGGACCCGCTCAGTCCAATCCGGGAATGGATACGGGCTCAGCCTACATCGGCACGGATCAAGCCAAATCCATTGCCCTGAATCACGCGGGGCTCACGGAATCTGAGGTGATGGTCACCAAGGCCAAGCTGGACCGGGACGATGGGCAGATGGTGTATGAAATCGAATTCCGCCAGGGGCAGGTGGAGTACGAGTACAAAATCGACGCCCAGTCCGGCGCCATTTTGGAGCACGAAATCGACCGGGACTGAGCGCTCCCATCCGTCAGCCCACACACAGGAAAGGCCCCTGCGGGAGATTCCCGCAGGGGCTTTTTTGTCCTTCTCAAAGCTGGCTTTTCAGCTGATACAGCAGGTTCATGGCCTCGATGGGGGTGAGGGTCTCCACGGAGGTCTTCCGCAGCTGCTCCAGCACCGCCGCCCCCGCCATATCCCCCAGAGACACCTGGTCCGTCTCCTCCTTCGCCGGCTCAGGCCGGGCCGGCGTCCAGCCCTGCCGCTCCAGCTCATCCAGAATCTCCCGGGCCCGGTCCACCACCCGGCCCGGCACCCCCGCCAGCTTGGCCACCTCCACGCCGTAGCTCTGGTCCGCCCCGCCGGGGACGATCTTGCGCAGGAATACGATGCCGTCCCCCCGCTTTTTCGCCGCGATATGGTAGTTGCGCACCCCTTCAATGGTGTGCTCCACCTCCGTCAGCTCGTGGTAGTGGGTGGCGAACAGGGTCTTGGCCCCCAGCCGCTTTTTGTCCGCGCAGTATTCCAGCACCGCCCGGGCAATGGACATGCCGTCGTAGGTGGACGTGCCCCGGCCGATCTCGTCCAGGATGAGCAGGGACTTGGGGGTGGCGTTTTTCAGCATCTGGGCCACCTCAGTCATCTCCACCATGAAGGTGGACTGCCCCGCCGACAGGTCGTCGGAGGCCCCGATGCGGGTGAACACCCGGTCCACCACCCCGATGCGGGCGGAGCGGGCGGGCACGAAGGACCCCATCTGGGCCATGAGCACGATGAGGGCCACCTGCCGCATGTAGGTGGACTTGCCTGCCATGTTGGGCCCGGTGATGATGGAAAGGCGCTCCTCTCCGCCGTCCATGTGGGTGTCGTTGGGGACGAACAGGGCGTCCTTCAGCATCCGCTCCACCACCGGGTGGCGGCCCTCCCGGATGTCGATGACGCCGCTGTCGTCCACCTCCGGTCGGACATAGCCGTTCTGCACCGCCGCGGCGGCAAAGGAGCACAGTACGTCCAGCTGGCCCACGCCGGCGGCGGCGGCCTGCACCTGCCGCACCTGCTGGGAGGCCAGCTCCCGCAGCTGGCAGAACAGGCTGTATTCCAGCGCCGTCACCCTGGTCTGAGCGGATAGGATCTCGTGCTCCAAATCCTTCAGCTCCTGGGTGATGAATCGTTCGCAGTTCACCAGGGTCTGCTTGCGGATGTAGTCCTCCGGCACCATGCTGTAGTAGCTCTTGGACACCTCGATGTAATAGCCGAACACCTTATTATAGCGCACCTTCAGACTCTTGATGCCCGTACGCTCCTTCTCCCGGCCCTCCAGGGCGGCCACCATGTCCGCCCCGTGGTCCAGGATGTCCCGGAGGTGGTCCACCTCCCCGTTGTATCCCGGCCGGATGAAGTCCCCGTCCCGGATGGTGAAGGGCAGGCGGTGGTCCTCGTCCTCGTCGCGGATGGCGGCGTGGAGCCCCTGCTCCAGGCCCTCCAGCCCCTCCAGGCCCCGGAGGATGGGGGTCAGGGCCTTGCCCGACACGGTCCGGGCCTGGTCCATCAGCTGGGGCAGCACCGCCAGACCGTCCGCCAGGGAGAGCATGTCCCGGGCGTTGGCGCTGCCGTACACCACCTTGCCGATGAGCCGCTCCAGGTCGGGGACCCGCCGGAGGGTGAGCACCAGCTCCTCCCTCGCCACCCCGTCCCGACTCAGCTCCGCCACCGCGTCCTGCCGCCGGGCGATGGCCGCCGGGGAACGCAGGGGCTGCTCCAGCCAGGCCCGGATCAGCCGGTGGCCCATGGGGGTTTTCGTCTTGTCCAGCACCCACAGCAGGGAGCCCTTCTTCTCCTTCCCCCGGAAGGTCTCCGTCAGCTCCAGCGTCTTCCGGGCGGTCAAATCCAGCTCCATGTACGCCTGGGTCAGCCCCTCCTCGATCACCAGGGGGCCCAGGTGGCCCAGGTCGGTCTTCTGGGTCTCCGTGAGATAGGCCGCCAGCGCCCCCGCCGCCTGGAGGCACATCCGGGGGCCGTCCTCCTCGGGGAAGGGCTCCCCCTCCCCCCGGAGGCGGCAGGCAGTCAGCGCGTCCCTGGCCTGGACAGGACGGAAGCGCACCTCGGCGGCAGGCTGGCACAGGCAGCCCAGACGGTCCTGCAAAAACTCGGTCAGCGGGCCGTCGGAGGCGGCCGCGTCGGACAGGATCGCCTCGCTGGGCGGGCAGGCCGCCAGGGCGTTGAGCAGGTGGGGCAGGAAGTCCCGGCCCTGGAAGGGGGCGGCGAAGAACTGCCCCGTGGACAGGTCGCACCGGGCCAGGGCCGCCCCCGCGCTGTCCTCATAGACCGCGCAGATGAAGTTGTTCCGGCTCTCGTCCAGCATCTCGTCCCCCATGGCGGTGCCGGGGGTGACGATGCGGATCACGTCCCGGTCCACCAGCCCCTTGGCGGTGGCCGGGTCCTCCATCTGCTCGCAGATGGCCACCTTGTACCCCCGCTTGATGAGCCGGGCAATGTAGCTCTGGGCGGAGTGGTAGGGCACGCCGCACATGGGGGTGCGCTCCTCCTCCGGTTTGCCCCGGTCCCGGGTGGTGAGGGTCAGGCCCAGTTCCTCCGCGCCCAGCTTGGCGTCGTCGTGGAACATCTCGTAGAAATCGCCCAGCCGGAAGAACAGCAGGCAGTCCGGGTGCGCCTCCTTCACCTTCCAATATTGTTTCATCATGGGGGTCATTTCCGCCATTTTACGACACACTCTCTTTCTAGATACGCCGCCTCTGCTGTGTCACGCTCCGATTGGCCGCGCCGCCGGGTCGCTTTCCTTCCGTCTCGGGCAAAACCCGGTCCCGCTTCGCGGCCCTTGGGCTTTTGCCCTCGCTCCAGTCCAAGCTCCCCTGCGCGGCTATCGTCGCGCTTCTATTCTCCAAAATCCACAATAACATACACATACTGCGCCCCGGTGATATCCGCCGCCGGCTCCACCTGGGCGTAGCGGCTGATGCCGTCCTCCTCCACGTAGAGGGTGCGCACCGACCCCACCACCAGCCCCGGCGGGTACACCCCCCCCAGCCCGGAGGTGGTCACCTGGTCGCCGGTGACCAGCTTGGCGTTCTCGGACACGAAGGACAGCCGCAGCAGCCCTTCCAGCATGAGGGTAAAGTCCCCCTCCAAAATGGCGCTCTCATCGGTGCGGGCCACCCGGCCCCCCAGCTCCAGGGTGGGGTCCAGGATGGTGGTCACCAGGGAGGAGTTAGGGTTGGCCTCGGTGACCACGCCGATCAGGTAGCCGTACTGGTCGATGACGCAGTCGTTGACCTCCACGCCCCCCAGGGTCCCCCGGTCGATGGTCAGGTTGGAGGACCAGTTGGAGGCCGACCGCCGCACCACCGCCGCGTCCCGGTACTGCAGCTCGGGGCGCTCCTCGGCCAGGCCCAGCAGGTCCTTCATGCGCTCGTTTTCCCGCTGGGCGTCCTGGCCGGCGATGGCGTCCAGCTCCAGCTCCGCCACCCGCTGGCGCAGAAGCTCGTTCTCCGCGGCCAGCTCCTCGTACCGGAAAGCCCGCTCGTACTGGGCCTGGGTCCAGTTGGTCACGGCGCTGGACGCCGACCGGAAGGGGGTGGCCACCACCTCCAGCAGGCCGGTCATGGGGTCGAAGCCCAGAATCTGGGCCCCCAGGGCCACCACCGCCGCCAGCAGCACCGCTGCCACCAGCAGCAGCCCGCCGTTATTTCGGAAAAATCGCCTCATGGTTTCGTTTGCTCCTTATTTTGCAGCAAATTCACGCCGAATTCGCCCAGCATGCGTCCCAGCCGGAACACCGGCAGGCCCACCACGTTGCAGTAATCCCCTCGGATGCCGGACACCAGCAGCGCCCCCAGGCCCTGGATGCCGTAGGCCCCGGCCTTGTCCATGGGCTCGCCGGTGGCGATGTAGCCCCAGATTTCCGCCTCCTCCAGCGCCCGGAAGGTGACGGCGGTCTCTTCGTGTTCGGTGAGCGCCCGCCCGCCCTGGAGCACCGTCACGCCGGTGTAGACGTGGTGCTCCCGGCCCGACAGGGCGCTGAGCATGGCAAAGGCCCCGGTCTCGTTCCGGGGCTTGCCCAGCACCGCGCCGTCCAGGGCCACCACCGTGTCGGCGGCGATGATGAGGTCATTGGGACGGGCCTTGTCCGCCGCCGCCTGGGCCTTGCGCAGGGAGAGCCGCTCCACGATTTCCGCCGGGGGCAGGCCGTCCTCCACGGACTCGTCCACGTTGGGGGCGGAGACTTTGAAGTCCTTGAGCCCCATCTGCCCCAGCAGCTCCTTGCGGCGGGGGGAGTTGGAGGCAAGGATAATGCGCGTCCTCTCCTCCCGGGGCGGTTCGTTTACGCCCAGCAGGTAGTCAGTAGAAACGTGGTAGAGCTTTGCCAGCGCTACAAGTGTGGCCGTCTGAGGGTCGCGACTGCCATATTCATAACCACAATACCCGGTTATTGACAGGCCGAGGGCTTTTGCCACCTCGGCCTGCTTCATTTTGTTCTCAAGACGCAATTCCTTCATGCGCTCAGATAATATGCTCATAAAAACCCCTTGACTATCGCATTTAAGATGCTATAATTAAACTATCGCAAATGCGGAGGTATTGCTATGACAGAAATCATCCATAGCCTATTTCATTTGGTGGACGAATGGACGGACCAACAGTACATCAACGATCCGGAATTCAAAAAATTATCAGACCAACAGGGTGCTTTGCAGGATGAAATCATCCGCCGTCTGGGTGAGGGCGGCCAGGAGATGATGGAAACCCTCGTTGACCTCAATTTAAAATTGGAAAACCTTCACGAAGAAGCGTTGTTCCGGGCCGCCATGCAGTTAGGCGCTCAAATCGCCCAGCCTGCCGCACAGCGGGCGGACAACGTCCGCCCCTACTCCACGTCCCGGTAATACAGCCCACGGGTATAGTTGTTGGGCACGTAGTTCCCCCTGCCCCGGTAGGCCTCCAGCACCTGGGAGCACTCCACCCCGTTCTCCGTGGTGAACAGCAGCCGGATGGCCCGCAGCCCCGCCTTCTTCCAATCGGCGGGCTTGTCCGCCAGGAACACCTTGTTGGCGTTGAGCACCTCGTTGCGGCACCCGTAGGCCCGCTCCACGGGGAAGCGCACCCCCTTCCGGTCGGTGAGCAGGTTCACGTTGGAGCACACGCACTTCCCGGACTGGTTCTTGATGGCGCAGTTCTCCGTAATCATCAGCGGCAGCCGGCCGTAGGCGATGATCTCCATGTCCACCGCCTTGGAGAGGTCCCGGATCTGGGCCAGCTTCAGCTCAAAGGAGGCGGTCAGCGACTGGAACCCCAGCCGCTTGTACTCCTTTACCCCCTGGCTGTTGAACACCTGGAGGCCAAAGTCCCCCCGCAGGCTGAACCCCAGCTCCTTGCACAGGGGGATCAGGCCCAGATTGCCCACGTAGGCGTCGGTCACCCCCGCCTCTTTGCAGACCTCCAGCTCACGGCGCAGCCCGTCCAGCTCCCGGTCGAAGCAGATGCGGGGCAGCACCGCCGCCACGGGGACGTTCCGGCCAATGGTGGCCCTCACGTCGTCTGGGTGGGCGGCGATCTCCTCCACGGGGAGGGTGATAAGCGCGGGGCGCTGCTTCACCAGCTCAAAGGTCATCTGCCCCGCCCTGCGCAGGGAGACGCAGATATCCGGCTCCTCCCGGTAGTTCTCGTACCGGGCCCCCAGCTTGTACTCCCCGTGGCGGCGCTGGGGCAGGGCGGTGCGCTGGGCGGACAGCCCGTCCAGCACCTGCCGCCGCAGGGCGTTCAGGGAGGACAGGGGCACCATCAGCCCGTCCTGCACCAGGGAGCGCACCTCGGTGACCCGGTAGGGGGTGCCGCCGGTCTTGGACAGCTGGCCCTCCACCTCTTCCTGGGTGGTGACCCGGCGGCGGGCCACCTCGGGGGTGTGCCCCGCGGCGGTGACCACCCGGCCCTCTCGGTCCTCCACCCCCACCTGGACGGGGTCCCCCGCCCGGATCATGGCGTAGAACTTCACCGGCACGCCAGGGCCCTCGCTCCTGTCGTAAGCGGCTTTCGCCTGGGCGAACAGCTCCCGGGGGTGCTTTGCCTCCTCCCGGACGCCGAACATGTCCGGGCCCTTCTTCTCCATGAAATAGCCGTCGGTGAACCCCTGCCGGGAGAATGCCTGCTCCAGGCGGGACAGCTCCTCGGCGGTGGGCTCCCTCCCCTCCCGGAGGGCGTCGGCGTATACCTTGGTGACAATATAGACGTATTCGGGCCGTTTCATGCGGCCCTCGATCTTGGCGCTGGCCACCCCCATCTCCTGGAGCTCCCTGAGGTGGCCCGCCAGGGACATGTCCTTCAGGGACAGCGGGTGCCCGGAGACCAGGTCGTCCCCCCAGCCGTAGGGCAGGCGGCAGGGCTGGGCGCACATGCCCCGGTTGCCGCTGCGCCCGCCGATGACGGAGGACATAAAGCACTGCCCGGAGTAGCACATGCACAGCGCCCCGTGGACGAACACCTCAATCTCGATGGGGGAGCGCTCGCAGATGTAGGCGATGTCCCGGCGGGACAGCTCCCGGGCCAGCACGGCGCGGGTGATGCCCAGCTCCGCGGCCTGCTTCACGCCGTCCAGGCTGTGGAGGGTCATCTGGGTGGAGGCGTGAAGGGGCAGGTCGGGGGCGGCCTGGCGCAGAGCCCGCACCAGGCCCATGTCCTGTACGAGGGCGGCGTCCGCCCCCAGCTTGGACGCCTGGACGGCGCACTCCACCGCGTCGGCCATCTCCCGGTCGGACGCCAGGGTGTTCAGGGTGAGGTATACCTTCACCCCCCGCAGGCGGCAGTAGGAAACCGCCGAGGCGAACTCGTCCCGGGTGAAGTTCCGGGCGCCCCGGCGGGCGTTAAATTGTCCGAAGCCGAGGTAGACCGCGTCCGCCCCAGCGCACACCGCCGCGCGCAGCGCCTCCGGGCTGCCGGCGGGGGATAATATCTCCATAGGGGTCCTCCGAGTAGTTTTCTGGGGCCCCATCAAAGCCCAGCGAAGCGGGTTTGATGGGGAGAGGAGGGGCAAGGGAGCACAGTGGGGAATGCCTGAAGGGCGTTCCCCATAGAGCGGACTTTGCCCCGACGATTTATCTCTTCTGCTGCAGCTTAAAGATCTCCCGCTTGGATTCGCTCAGCTCCGATTTCAGCTTGGCGTTCTCCTCCATCAGGTCCTTGAGCTGGCGGCGCAGGTCCACCGACGCCTCCTGCTCCTTGAACCGCTCGTCGGCGATGTTGATCGCGGTGAGCACGGCGCAGTCCATCTGCGACACGCCGCCGGACCTGCTTGTCTCCTTCAGCTTGTCGTTTACATAGGCCGCCACCCGGTGTACATAGTTCTCGTCCTCTACGGCCAGAAGCGTATATTTCAGCCCACCTACGGTTACAGTGACCCGGTTTTGCATGGCGGTCCCCTCCTGCATAAAGATTCGCAAAATATTATAACACATCCTTCAAAAAAAGGGAATGAAAAAAGTATAAAATCGGGACAATTTTTCCTGTCAACGTCAACGCTGCGGCGATGGCAGAAAAAGCCTCAGAGATACTCGGTGCGGATCACATGACGATTGCAGCGGATAACGGATATGACAGTGTAAGCGATGTGGCGCAGGTGCTTGCCGGAAATAGCATTCCTGTTGTATAAAGAAATCTGAGTTCAGCAAAGAGTGCGATATGTCGTCAGTTCCGCTGAAGAGGATCAGGTTTTCGAAGCGGGTGATGGGCTGACCTCCCAGTACGACTTCCGCTCCATTTCTTATGTACGCGGAGACCCTCGGCCCACTGTATTTCATGTCCGCCTCTTAGGGCCTGTTTAAAAACTTTTGACAAGATGTAGAAAGAAGCGGATAATAAGGAAAAAACAGGCGGGAGATGAGGTTGGGATGCATCAATATCCAAGCGACATCAATCGGGAAGAATACGAGCAGATACGAGAGGATTTGGAAGGAGCGCGGAAAAAGACGCGCCCAAGAGAGTACGATTT
>CATKZW010000017.1 GCA_949841465.1 uncultured Oscillospiraceae bacterium | reverse complement strand
GTAGCAGCCTTTCGGCTCTACGGGAGGAAAGAGAACTTGTCCCTGCTGTCCTACAGCTATTGTATCACGGGCATCTCCAAGCCTGCTGATACTTAAAACCTATTAACTTGAAACTTATTATACGAGGGAGGAAACCGATGTGAAACAAGCTTTATCTTCCCGTATGAAACACCTGCTGGCCGCGGCTGCGGTCTATGTACTGTTCCAATTTATCCTCCCCGCGCCCGCCCCTATCACCCGGGCGGGCATGGGGGTGGTGGGCATCTTCTTCGCCACCCTGTGGCTGTGGTGCACTGAGGGTTCCGGCTGGCCCAGCCTGCTCTATGTGGGTATGCTGGGCACCACCGGCGTGTGCTCTGCAGCCGACCTGTTTGCAAAGACCTGGGGCAACTCCATGGTGCCCTTCCTGGTGGCCTGCTTCATCCTGAATGCCATCATGTCCAAAACCGGCCTCACCAGGCGCATCGCCCTATGGTTCATCACCCGCCCATTCTGTCAGGGCAAGCCGTGGCGCATCCTGTTCATGTTCTTCCTGGCGCTGATGATCGTGGTGCTGGTGTGCACCTGCTCTCCCATCATCGTGCTGTTCATGGCGCTGGCAGAGGAGATATTCCAGCTCACCGGTTACAAAAAGGGGGATGAGATCGGCAAGGCGGTGATGGTGGGCATCCTGTTCGTGGGCAATATGTCCATGGCCCTCACCCCCATCTCCCATGTGCTGGTCACCATGGTTTTCGACTATATTGAGGCGGACTTCGGTCTGGTCATCTCCTACGGCCAGTATATGGCCATGATGCTCCCTGTGGGCATCCTGCTGTTTATGGTGTTCTGGCTGATGTTCCGCTATCTGATGAAGCCGGAGGTGGGCAGGCTGGCGGAGCTGGATATAGAGGCTCTGCGGGCTTCCGTTCCCCGTATGAATAAAAGAGAACGGGTAGTGGCTGCCGCCTACGCCCTGGTGATCGTGGTGTGGCTGTGTCCCGATTTATTCAACGCTGTGGGGTTGACCGCAGTGGGCGGCTTTATGAAGCGGCTGGGCACCGGTGTGCCGGCCCTGGTGGCTGCCGGTCTGCTCTGCGGGATTACCGTGGATGGTGAGCCTATCATTACCATGCAGGAGGCCAATAAAGGCGTGGCATGGAACTCAGTGTATATTATGACTGCCGTCATGGGTTCCGCCTATATCTTTGGGTTGGAGGGCTGCGGCGTCACCGCATGGATCATGCAAACCATGGAGCCTCTGCTGGGCGGTATGCCTGCCATGCTCTTTGTGCTGTGCGTCACTGCCTTTATCATGATGATGACGAACTTCCTGTCCAATACGCTTACCGCCTCCATGTATACGGTGTTCATTCCAATTGCCATGACCATTGCCGGGGTCAACCCCATCGCCCTGGCCATGATTATCGCGGGGGGTTGTAACATTTCCATGGCCACACCCAGCTGCAGCCCGTCGGGGGGGCTGCCCTCCGGCGCGGGCTGGACTCCGGTGAGTTATCAGATGAAGTGGGGGTGGCCGCTGGTGGCCGCCTATACTGTGATTCTGGCAGTGGTTGCTTATCCCCTGGGGTGTCTGATTTTCTCTCGCTGACTGCGGATAAAAACAACGACAAAGGAGAGTCAATATGAAATCGAAAATATGCGATATGCTGGGGGTCCAGCATCCAATTATGCAGGGCGGCATCCAATGGCTGGCTACGCCTGAGTTTTGCGCCGCCGTCTCCAACGCAGGAGGACTGGGCACATTGAACTCCTCCCTGTTTTCCAGCAAGACGGAGCTGCTGGAAGGCATCGCCAAGGTGCGCTCCCTCACGGACAAGCCCTTTGCCGTGAATATCTCCATGCTTCCAGTGCAGGTGGCAGGGGAGAAGGTGGGCGAGTATCTGGAGGCCTGTGCCGAGGCCAGGGTGGCTGTGGTGGAGCTGGCTGGGCGGGACCCGAAGCCCTTTGTGCCCATTCTCCATGAGGCTGGGGTGAAGGTGATCCACAAATCCACCGCTGTCCGTTTCGCCAAAAAGGCTGAAGCCGCAGGGTGTGACGCAGTATCTATTGTGGGGTTTGAGGCCGGTGGACACCCTGGTATGGATGATGTCGCGACCATGGTGCTCATCCCTTCCGTGGTGGATGCGCTGAGCATTCCCGTGATTGCTGGGGGCGGCATCTGCGACAGCCGCAGCTATCTGGCCGCCCGAGCCCTGGGGGCAGAGGGCGTGGTAATGGGCACCCGCTTTGTAGCCACTGCTGAATGCCCGATCCATGAGAATTTCAAGCAGTACTTTGTAGCGTGTGACGAGCGCAGCACCGCAATGGTCCAACGCTCCATCAAGAATGCCTCCCGGGATATCAAAAACAACACCATCAAGGAGCTGATGGCCTTAGAGAGCAGCTCCGACCATCCTTTGACCTTGGAGGAAATTCTGCCTTTCACCAACGGCAAACGTCAAAAGAATGCCTATGAAAGCGGAGACGTGGAGGATGGAGCCATTCCGGCCGGCGAATGCATTGGACGCATCCATAGTGTGATGACTGTTCAGGAGGTCATTGACGAAATCGTCTGCGGTGCTGAGGCTATACTCAAAGAGATGACAGTGGGATGAATCTGTGTTTCTAGAAATTGCTGATTAAAGCGCACAAAAGACAGGTATGCAGTAAAAAACAAGCGTGGACACAGGAATGGCGCGACGAGCTGGCGGAGCTCATTGACCGGCAGGCAGGGGACACCCCTTCACCCAGAAATTTGAGAACCTGATTACCCAGTGCGTCTGGGAGCTGCCGCAGAAAGAAAAGCAGCTGGCCGATATCCAGGCGCAGATCAACAGGGAACCAGACCGGCTGTACGACCTTCGGCGTGCCACGGAGCAACTCCGGCTGTTGGAGCAGGATTTGCAGCGGGCCAAGCAAAATTTTGAGCTGGTGGCACGGCGGGCAGCAGCCATTGCCGAGGCGGCAGAGAAAGACGCGCAGAATGTGTAACACAGCCAGGACTAGCTGATCCGCTGGCTGCCGCGTCAGATTGTGTTACAATAATACCACCCACGGTTCAGGCCGTGGGTGGTGCTGTTTTTGGGAGGTGGGACGATGGCGGCAGGTCAAAATCGTGTTCAAGAACAGTGGATCGGCTGGCCTTGAGGGTTTCAGACTGCGTACTGCCGCACTTGGAGCAGGAACGCACGCAAAATCCCGACCATAATGGACTTTACAAATCCGCTCTTGTTTTTATGGAAGGAATAGCATATAATATCATGGTTTCAAGCATCGGGAAGGGAGGGCACGTATGGATACACGGCCCATCGGCGTGTTTGACTCCGGCCTGGGAGGGCTCACCGCGCTGCGGGAGCTGGCCCGAATCATGCCGGAGGAGGACCTCGTTTACTTCGGCGATACGGGCCGGGTGCCCTACGGCAGCCGCTCCAGGAACATTCTGGTGAGGTACGCCCGGCAGGACGTGGCCTTTCTGCGCACCTTTGACCCCAAGGCCATCGTTATCGCCTGCGGCACCGTGTCCACCACCGCGCTGGACGTGCTCCAGGCGGAAAACGACATCCCCGTTTTTGGCGTGGTGGAGCCCGCCGCCCACGCCGCCGCCCAGCTGACCCAAAACGGCCGGGTGGGCCTCATCGGCACCAGCGCCTCCATCCGCTCCGGGGCCTACGAGCGGGCCCTGGACGCACTGCGTCCCGGCGCCGCCGTCACCGCCCGGGCCTGTCCCCTGCTGGTGCCGCTGGTGGAGAACGGCCGCTTCCAGCCCGGCGACATCGTGGCGGAGACCGTGGTGGCCGAGTACTTAGCCCCCATCAAGTCCGCGGGGGTGGACGCATTGATCCTGGGCTGCACCCACTATCCCCACATGAAGCCGATCATCGGCGCGTATATGGGCCCCGGCGTTTCCCTGGTGGACGTGGGGGAGCAGTGCGCCCGGTGGGTGAAGAAGCAGCTGGAGTGGAACGGCCTGCGCAACCAGCGCCCCGGCGCGGGGCGGCACCGCTACTACGTCAGCGACAGCACCGAGGACTTCTCCGCCCTGGCCTCCGTCTTCCTGGGGGAGGACGTGGCCGCCGGGGTGGAGCAGATTGACATCACAGCGTATTAAAACCGCGGGCGGCCGCGGTTCGAAAGGAACCCTATGACAGAGAATGTGATTATATCCATTAAAGGAAAGCAGCTCTACGCGGAGAGCGACCCGGACGAGATGGAGCTGGTCACCTCCGGCACCCTGAAGCGGGACGGGCAGGGGGGCTTTACCATCTCCTACCAGGAGAGCGAACTCACCGGCCTGGAGGGCACCACCACCAAGCTGCACATATGCGGCGGCAAGGTGACGCTCCTGCGGGAGGGGAGCATCAATTCCCAAATGGTGTTTGAGGAGGGCAGGCGGCACCTGTCCATGTACGAGACGCCCTACGGGGAGCTGTCCATCGGGGTGAACACCAAGCGGATGCGCTCCACCCTGGGGGAGGCTGGCGGCGATCTGGAGATCGACTACGCCATCGAGATCGACAACCTGCTGGCGGGGCAGAACCTGTTCCGTATGAACGTGAAGAAAAACCCGCCCCTGCGTCAGTAGTTCCTTTTTCTTGGAAAGAAAAAGGAACCGAAAAAGAACTTTAATTCGCGCCCACCGTATTGCGTAAATTTTGAGCTTCCGCCCGGCAACGGTTGGGGTGGATAGAAGAAAGGAAGTTTACTATGGCAAATCTGATCCAGGCCGCCCGGGAGCAGGTGGCCCAGCTCACCCAGGCCGCTTACGAAACCGCCGCCGCCCAGGGGCTGTTCCCGGCGGGGCAGGAAATCCGCGGCACCGTGGAGGTGCCCAAGGACAGCAAAAACGGGGACTTCGCGTCCTCCTTTGCCATGGCGGGGGCCAAGGCCCTGCACATGGCCCCCCGGCAGATCGCCCAGATCATCCTGGACCACCTGGAGCTGGAGGGCACGCTGTTCCAGCGCGCCGAGATTGCCGGGCCGGGGTTCCTGAACTTCTTCTACGCGCCCAAGTGGTACGGCGAGGTGCTGGCGGCCGTGGAGGAAGAGCCCGAGACCTACGGCGCCTGCGGCGAGGGCGGGGGGCGGAAGGTGATGGTGGAGTTCGTGTCCGCCAACCCCACCGGCCCCATGCACATGGGCAACGCCCGGGGCGGCGTGCTGGGGGACACCCTGGCCAACGTGCTCAAGCGGGCGGGCTGGGACACATGGAAGGAGTTCTATGTCAACGACGCGGGCAACCAGATCCACAAGTTTGCCGTGTCCATCCACGCCCGGTACATGCAGCTCATCCTGGGGGAGGAAAATTACCCCTTCCCCGAGGACGGCTATCAGGGCGACGATATCCGGGAGCTGGCTCAGGCGTTTTACCAGGCCCAGGGCGACGCATACAAGGACGCCCCCGAGGGCAGGTGGCTGGACGACATGAGCCGCTTCGGCCTGGAGCGCAACATCCCCAAGATGAAGGCCGACCTGCGCAAGTACGGCATTGAGTACGACCAGTGGTTTTTCGAGTCGGAGCTGCACGACAGCGGCTATGTGGCGGAGACGGTGGACCTGCTCACCCAAAAGGGCTGGACCTATGAGAAGGACGGGGCCCTGTGGCTGAACACCACCGAGCTGCTCAAGGAAAAATACATCCGGGAGGGCAAGACCCGGGAGCAGGCGGACAAGCTGGACCTGAAGGACGACGTGCTGCGCCGGGCCAACGGGTTCTACACCTATTTCGCCGCCGACATCGCCTACCACCGCAACAAGTTCGAGAAGCGGGGCTTTGACAAGGTGATCAACGTGTGGGGCGCGGACCACCACGGCCATGTGGCCCGCCTCCAGGCGGCGCTGGACGGGCTGGGGCTGGACGGCTCCCACCGGCTGGTGATCGTGCTGATGCAGCTGGTGAACCTGCTCCAAGACGGCAAACCGGTGCGCATGTCCAAGCGGACGGGCAAGGCCATCGCCCTGCACGACCTGCTGGACGAGATCAGCGTGGACGCGGCCCGCTACTACTTCAACAACCGCGCCGCCACCAGCCCCCTGGACTTTGACCTGGACCTGGCGGTGCGTCAGGACAGCGACAACCCGGTGTACTACGTGCAGTACGCCCACGCCCGCATCTGCTCCCTGATCGCCAACCTGGCCGAGGACGGGGCCGGGGTGCTCCCCTGCGCCCAGGTGGACCCGGCTCTGCTGGCCGCCGACGAGGAGCGCTCGCTGGTCAAGACCCTGGCCCAGTATCCGGAGGAGATCCGGCTGGCCGCCCGGGATTACGACCCCAGCCGGATCAACCGCTATCTGACCGCCCTGGCGGGGGACTTCCACCGCTTCTACAACGCCTGCCGCATGAAGGGCGAGGAGGCCGCCTTGCAGGCGGCGCGGCTCAAGCTGGCGGACAGCGTCCGGCTGGTGCTTGCCAATGGGCTGGGCCTGCTGGGCGTCTGCGCCCCCAATAAGATGTAAGCCCCGCTCAGCTGTGGGAGGGCCGCCATTCGCGCCTGGGCCGTGCGATTTCCGTGCCCAGGCTCAGCGCCGCCTGGAACAGCGCCTTATCGTGGATGTCCGCCAGGCTCAGGTCCAAATTTGACAGAGCTTCCAGCAGGCTCTCCCCATCCGCGCCGAGACGGCACGCAATTTCTTCCCTGAGACGGGAACGGCGCTCCATTAGAATTTTTGCCTCTCCACTCTGTTCATATTCTTGACCAACCCAATCGTCCACGATATAATAGAGTTCGTTTAAAGCGTTTGTCATAATGTCATCTCCCCGTTTGGAATAGTGGCAGCTCTATTATACGCTGTTCCGCACGGAATAGTCAAGGGGTTTTTATGGAAACTTTAGCAGAGCGCATGAAGGAATTGCGCGTTGAGAACAAAATGAAGCAAACCGAAGTTGCGGAAGCACTTGGAATTTCTATCAGCGCCTATACCCGCTACGAATACGGTCAGCGTGAACCCAGCGCCACCACCATTGCCGCCATGGCGCGGCTCTATAAGGTTTCGGCGGATTACCTGCTGGGGCTGGCCGATTGACGCAAAAATTTTCGCGGCAAGGGCTTGCAATCTGCGGAAAAGCGTGGTAAAATAAGGGCATAAGAAAGGTAGGGTTAAGAGTGAGGCTTGCGCCTCACTCTTTCTTTTGGAAGTAAAGGAGCTGACGCCAAATGGCAAAGGTGACCGACGTGGTGGCCCAGCTGGCCCGCCCCATCGTTGAACAGGCAGGCTGCGCCCTGTGGGATGTGGAATACGTCAAGGAGGCCGGGGAGTGGTTCCTCCGGGTGTATATCGACCGGGAGGGCGGCGTGGACATCGACTGCTGCGAGGCGGTTTCCCGTCCCCTGTCCGACGCGCTGGACGAGGCCGACCCCATCCAGGGCAGCTACACCTTCGAGGTGTCCTCCGCCGGGCTGGACCGGGCGCTGAAAAAGCCTGAGCACTTTGCCCAGTGCATGGGGCGGAAGGTGGATTTGAAGCTCTACCGGCCCATCGGCGGGCGCAAGGAGGTCACCGGTGTGCTCACCGGCTACGAGGACGGGGCCGTCAGCGTGGACGGCGTCCGATTTGAGAAGAAAGACGCGGCCCAGGTGCGGTTGCACGTCGAGTTTTGAAGGAGTTAATGTGATATGGCCAAGAAAAAGATTGCCGCAAAGAGCACGGAGCTGGACGCCAAGGAATTTTTCGCCGCCATCTCCGATATTGAGAAGGAAAAGGGCATCCCCAAGAGCTATATGCTGGAGAAGATCACCCAGGCCCTCATCGCCGCCTATAAGCGGGACCACGAGGGCATCACCGACAACGTGGTGGTGGAGGCCCATGAGGAGCTGGAAACCGTGCGCATGTTCGTCAAGAAGGACGTGGTGGAGGTCGTGGACAATCCCCAGACCGAGATCAGCCTGGAGGACGCCCAGAAGGCCCTGCCCCGCGCCCAGCTGGGAGACGTGCTGCGCATTGAGATCAAGCCCAAAAACTTTGGCCGCATCGCCGCCCAGACCGCCCGCCAGGTCATCATCCAGGGGATGCGCGAGGCGGAGCGGGGCATGATTTTCGACGAGTTCTCCGCCAAGAAGCACGAGATCCTCACCGGCACCGTCACCCGCGTGGACGAGCGCAGCGGTTCGGTGGCCATCCGGCTCACCTCCGGCTCCGAGTTCACCGACGCGTTCCTGTCCGCAGGGGAGCAGGTGAAGGGCGAGGTCATCCAGGAGGGCGACCGGGTGAGGGTGTACGTGGTGGAGGTCCGCCAGGCCAGCCGCGGCCCCCAGGTGCTCATCTCCCGCACCCATCCCGACCTGGTCAAGCGGCTGTTTGAGCTGGAGGTGCCCGAGATCTACGACGGCACCGTGGTGGTCAAGTCCATCGCCCGGGAGGCGGGCAGCCGCACCAAGCTGGCCGTGTGGAGCGCGGACGAGAACGTGGACCCCATCGGCGCCTGCGTGGGCCCCCGGGGCCAGCGGGTGAACGCCGTGGTCACCGAGCTGCGGGGGGAAAAGGTGGACATCATTAAGTATTCCGACGACCCCGGCCAGTATGTGGCCGCCGCTCTGGCCCCCGCCGACGTGATCAGCGTGGTGGAGCTGGAGGAGGGCAAGTGCCGCGTGGTGGTGCCCGACGACCAGCTGTCCCTGGCCATCGGCAAGGAGGGGCAGAACGCCCGGCTGGCCGCCCGGCTGACCGGCCTGAAAATCGACATCCGTCCCGCCAGCGCCCCCGAGCCCCCCGAGGAGGAAGGGGGAAGCGCGGAGGACAGCCGCGCAGGGGAGCTTGGAATGGAGTGAGGCCAAAAGCCCAGGGCCCACGGTGTGGGATCGGGTTTTGGCCGAATTGCAGCGAAAGCGGCCCGGCCGCGCGGCCAATCCGCAGCGTGACAATGCCGGGATCAGGAGAGAGGGGGAGCACGCAATGCCCAAAAAAATACCCATGCGCCAATGCCTCGGCTGCCGGGAGATGAAGCCCAAGCCTGAGCTGATCCGGGTGGTGCGCTCCCCTGAGGGAGAGCTGTCGCTGGACTTCCGGGGGAAGAAGCCGGGCCGCGGGGCCTACCTCTGCCCTGACCCCGCCTGCCTGGCCCGGGCCAAAAAGAGCCGGGCCATTGAGCGGGCTCTGTCCGCCCAGGTGGCCCCGGAGGTCTGGGAGGCGCTGGAGGCGCAGATGAAGGCAGGTGACGGCGGTGACTAGCAACGCCCTGTCCCTGCTGGGCCTGGCCCTGCGGGGAAGCAACCTGGCCGTGGGCGAAGAACCGGTGGCGGAGGCCTGCAAAGCCGGCCGGGCCAGGCTGGTGCTCACCGCCGGCGACGCGGCGGACAACAGCGCCCGGCGCGCCCGGCGCTGGGCGGAGAGCAGCGGCGTGCCGTGGGCCCAGGTCCCCTGGGACAAGGGGACGCTGGGGGCCGCACTGGGCCGGGGCTCCTGCGCCATGGCGGCCCTCACCGACCGGGGGCTGGCGGCCGCGTTCGCCCAAAAGCTGGTCCGGGCGGACGAGGGGCTGCGCCCCACATTGGAATCCCTGCTGAACGAGAAAAAGAAGTCGCGGGCTCAGAAAAAGCCCGCTGCGCCTGAAACTTAGGAGGTGGCCTGTTTGAGCCTTGCGAGACTGAATGCCCGGGATGTGGCCAAGGACTTTGGCATGCAAGCCAAAGCCATTACCGCGATCCTGACCGAACATACCAAAGAGACGGTGTCCCCCACCAAGATCCTGACCGACCGGGAGCTGTCCATCATTTTTGAGCACCTGACCCAGCGCAATCAGGTGGACTCCATCGAGTCCATCTACGCCGACGTGTACCACGAGCCCGCCAAGCAGGCCGCCCCCAAGGCGGACCAGCCCAAGGCCGCGCCCGCCCCCCAGAAGGAGGGCAAGCCTGCCCCTGACAAGGCCCCCGACAAGGCCAAGGGCGCCCCCGCGCCCGCCGCGCAGGGGCAGAAGGAGCAGCCCAAGCAGGCCGCCCCGGCTAAGCCCATGAGCCGCACCCCGGAGAAGAAGGTGGTGGACACCCGTAAGGGCGGCGGGGTCAACCTGGAGAAGTATGACCAGCGCCTGGAGGACCTGGCCCCCGACAAGGCCAACCGGATGCAGACCGGCAAGCAGAAGTTCCAGAACCGGAACAACAAGAACCGGAACCAGAACTTCGGCAGCAAGCGCAAGCAGGAGGAAGCGGAGAAGATGCGCCGCCTCCAGCTGGAGATCGCCAAGAAGACCCCGCTCACCGTGAAGATCCCCGACGAGATCGGCGTGGGTGAGCTGGCCTCCCGGATGAAGAAGACCGGGGCCGAGGTGGTCAAGTGCCTGATCCGCAACGGGGTCATGGCCTCCCTCAGCGACCTCATCGACTACGACACCGCCGCGCTCGTGGCCATGGAGCTGGGCTGCAAGGTGGAGAAGGAAGTCATCGTCACCATTGAGGAGCGGCTCATCGACACCGCCGAGGACAAGGAGGAGGACCTGGAGTCCCGGGCCCCCGTGGTGGTGGTCATGGGCCACGTGGACCACGGCAAAACCTCTCTGCTGGACTATATCCGCCACGCCAACGTGGTGTCCGGCGAGGCGGGCGGCATCACCCAGCACATCGGCGCCTACCAGGTGGAGGTCGGCGGCAAGCCCATCACCTTCCTGGACACGCCGGGCCATGAGGCCTTCACCGCCATGCGCGCCCGGGGCGCCATGGTCACCGACATTGCCATTCTGGTGGTGGCAGCGGACGACGGCATCATGCCCCAGACCGTGGAGTCCATCAACCACGCCAAGGCCGCCAACATCCCCATCATCGTGGCCATCAACAAGATGGATAAGCCGGAGGCCAACCCCGAGCGCATCAAGCAGCAGCTCACCGAGTACGAGCTGGTGCCCGAGGAGTGGGGCGGCGAGACCATCATCTGCCCCATCTCCGCCAAGACGGGCATGGGCGTCGACACCCTGCTGGAGATGGTCACCCTCACCGCCGAGGTGCAGGAGCTGAAGGCCAACCCCAACCGCACCGCCCACGGCGCGGTCATTGAGGCCCGGCTGGACAAGGGCCGCGGCCCCGTGGCCACCCTGCTGGTGCAGAACGGCACCCTGAAGCAGGGCGATGTGATCATCGCCGGCATGGCGGTGGGCCGTGTGCGCGCCATGACCGACTATCGGGGCAGCAAGGTCACCGAGGCGGGCCCCTCCGTGCCGGTGGAGATCATCGGCATGGGCGAGGTGCCCGGAGCGGGCGACGACTTCCACGCCGTGGCCGACGAGCGCATGGCCCGGGAGCTGGTGGAGCAGCGCAAGGCGGAAATGAAGACCGCCACCACCGGCGCGGCCAAGCAGAAGGTGTCTCTGGAGGAGCTGTTCAGCCAGATCCAGGCGGGCGAGATGAAGGACCTGAACATCATCGTCAAGGCCGACGTGCAGGGCTCCGCCGAGGCCGTCAAGGCCAGCTTGGAGAAGATCTCCAACGAGGAAGTGCGCGTCCGGGTCATGCACTGCGCCGTGGGAGCCATCAACGAGAGCGATGTGATGCTGGCCACCACCTCCAACGCCATCATCGTGGGCTTCAACGTCCGCCCGGACAAGAACGCCGCCGACTCCGCCGCCCGGAACAAGGTGGATATGCGGATGTACCGGGTGATTTACGACTGCATCAATGAGATCGAGTCCGCCATGAAGGGCATGCTGGCCCCGAAATTCAAAGAGGTGGCCCTGGGCGAGGCCGAGGTGCGCCAGGTGTACAAGATCACCGGCGTGGGCTTCGTGGCCGGGTGCTACGTCACCGAGGGCAAGGTGGCCCGGAACGCCCAGATCCGCCTGGTCCGGGACGGCATCGTCATCCACGAGGGCGTGATGAACTCCCTCCAGCGCTTCAAGGACAGCGTGAAGGAGGTCGCCCGTGGCTACGAGTGCGGCATCGGCATTGAGAAGTACAGCGATATCAAGGAAGGCGACATCATTGAGGCCTTCCAGATGGAGCAGATTGAGGTTTGACCGTGTTTTTGACAACCATTCATGCTTATGGTATAATTTGAAATATCCTAAACAGGAAAGGAGACCGTAACGATGGGGATGACAGACAAACAATTTGCCGGTTTTCTCCGGCAGGCAATTCGGACGCTCCGGAAGGCACTGACAACCAAAGACCCGGAAGAAACGAGAGAGCTGATTGCAGGACTCCTTGAGGATATGCAGGCCACACTTGAGGACTAACCAGACGGGGCGGGCGGTTTCGCCCGCCCCGCTGTTTTACAGCTTCAACGCCCGGATAACATCTTCCCGCAGGCCCAGCCCAAAGGCGTAATACGCGCAGATCTCATAATTGGTGTAACGCATAAGGCGGGTAAAGAACTGGTCGTACAGCTCATAGCCGACAATTGCCTGGATTTTTTCGGCCACATCGTCATATTCTTGTTTGGCCTCGGGATAGCCTGGGAGCGTCTGGCAGAGCTGGTCCGCCCTCTGGGTGACTTCCTCAGGTTTCCAGAATAATTCAGCAAGCAGGTTTTGCATTTTCATCACTCCTATAATATTTTTTACGCGGATTATACACGTATAAATTATATACGTGCTTATTCCGCATGTCAAGACTTGGAGGAAAAAATGTCAGATTTTTCTCTACGCATGAAAGAATTGCGCAAAGAGCGCAGCATGAAACAACGGGAACTGGCGAATACATTTTCTGTCAAACTGCGCACTTATCAAGGCTACGAATACGGGGAATCCTACCCCGAGGTGGCAAAACTGATTGCCATTGCCGACTTTTTCGACGTCAGCCTGGACTATCTTGTGGGCCGGTCTGACGTGCGGGAACGGCAGTAAAAGGAGGAATCTTTATGCCAAGCAATCGCATCGGACGCATCAATGAGGAGATCCAGCGGGAGATGTCCTCCCTGATCCGCACCGTCAAGGACCCCCGGGTGGCGGACGCGGGCATGGTGAGCGTCACCGCCGTGGAGACCACCCCCGACCTGAAATACGCCAAAATCTATATCAGCGCCCTGAACAAGGACAGCAGCGCCCAGCTTTTAAAGGGCCTGAAATCCGCCTCCGGCTATCTCCGCCGGGAGCTGGGGCGGGCGCTGAACCTGCGCAACACCCCGGAGCTGAGCTTCGTGCGGGACGACTCCATCGACAAGGGTGCCCACATCCTGGACATGCTGCGGGACCCTGAGGTGGTCAAGCCCGCCAACCCGGCCAACGCCCACATCGTGCTGGATGAGGAGGACTGAACCATGGACTGCCGGGAAGCGGCCGAATTTCTGAAGGCCCGCGACAATTATCTGATTCTGACCCACAAGCGTCCCGACGGCGACACCATCGGCTGCGCCGCCGGGCTGTGCCGCGCCCTGCGGGCCCTGGGCAAGACTGCCCATGTGCTGCCCAGCCTGGACGCCACCACCCTGATGGCGGGCTACCTGGACGGTCTCACCGCCCCCGAGGGCTTCCGGCCGGACACGGTGGTCAGCACGGACGTGGCTACCGTGAATCTGCTGCCGGACAACGCCCAGCCCTGGCGGGAGCGCATCGACCTGGCCATCGACCACCACCCCTCCCAGGAATTTTTCGCCGGAGAGACCTGCCTGGAGGCGGACAAGGCCGCCTGCGGTGAGATCATCTGGAAAATCTGCGGCGAGCTGGGCGTGATGGACGAGGCCATCGCCACGCCGCTGTACGTGGCGGTGTCCACCGACTGCGGCTGCTTCGTCTACGCCAACACCACCCCCCACACCCACCGGGTGGCGGCGGCGCTGATGGAGCAGGGAATCCCCTTCCAGGCGCTGAACAAGAGGCACTTTCGCACCAAGTCCATACAGCGGCTGAGGCTGGAGAGCCTGATTTTGCAGAACATGCACCTGTACCACGGGGGGGCCGTGGCCGTGGCGCCCATCTCCCTGGCCATGATGGAGGAGGCCGGGGCCACCTCCGAGGACACCGACGACCTGGCGGCCTTTCCGGGTCAGATCGCGGGGGTGCTCCACTCCGCCACCATCCGGGAGCACGAGGGCGGGCAGTGCCGCATCTCCGTGCGCACCAAGGCCGAGCTGCTCAACGCCACCCGGGTGTGCGCCCGGCTGGGCGGCGGCGGACACAAGGCCGCTTCCGGCTGTACCGTCATGGGTACGGTGGACGAGGCGGAACGGGTCATCCTGGCCGCCATCGACGACCAGCTGGCCCAGCCAACCCAGGACTGAGGTCAAGGGCCTTCCTTTTTTCTTTGAAAAGAAAAAAGGAAGCGAAAAAAGAAACTTTTGATTCGTTTCGCATGGTGTCGGTAAACGAAAGTGCCGCGTCGGCCACACACGAGACAGAAAACACATATAAAAATAATATATTAAAAAATATGGCTGGTTGTCGTGCACATTCTTTACAGTGACTGTATCTGATCGTCAGCGGTCTAAAAGTCTTTCTTTTTGCTTCTTTTTCTTTCCTCAGAAAGAAAAAGAAGGCCCTAAGAAAAGGAGCTTCCCGATATGCCAAACGGTATCATTATCATCGACAAGCCCGCCGGCTGGACCTCCATGGACGTGTGCGCCAAGCTGCGGGGGATGTTCCGGGAGAAGCGGGTGGGTCACGCCGGGACGCTGGACCCTATGGCCACGGGGGTGCTGCCCGTGTTCATTGGGCGGGCCACCCGGGCGGTGGAGTTCGCCGCCAATTCCGATAAGGAGTACATTGCCGGGTTAAAACTGGGCGTTGTCACCAATACCCAGGACACCACCGGAGAAGTTTTGGAACAGCGGCCTGCGGACATCGACAGGGAGGACGTGGGGGCGGTTCTGCCCCGGTTCACCGGGGACATCGAGCAAATCCCGCCCATGTACTCTGCCATCAAGATCAACGGCAAAAAGCTCTACGAGCTGGCTCGGAAGGGCAGAGAGGTGGAGCGCAAGCCCCGCCCCGTCACCATCCACGCCCTGGAGCTGCTGGAGGACGCGGCCCCGGAGGGGACGGATTATCTGCTCCGGGCGGTGTGCTCCAAGGGGACATATGTGCGCACCCTGTGCCACGACATTGGACAGGCTCTGGGCTGTGGGGGATGCATGAGCTCCCTCCGGCGTGTGAAGGCCGCAGGCTTTACTCTGGCTGATTCCGTTACATTAGAGGCTGTCCAGCAGGCGGTGGACCGGGGGGAGGGGGAGGCCCTCCTGCGCCCTGTGGATTCCTGCTTTGCCGCGTTCTCGGCGCTGACGCTGAAAACCGCCGGGGCGGAGAAGAGGATCCGCAACGGCGCGTCGCTGAACACGCGGGACGTCCCCGACGGGGAGTACCGGGTATACGGCATGGACAAGACATTTTTGGCCCTTGGCCGGGCGTCGGGCGGGACGCTCACCACCGTCAAGAGCTTTTTCGAGCTGTAAGATACTTTTCGTTCGCTGACCACCGGGATGGGAGGCGGCAGGCTTCTGCCCGGCAGCGAAACAGGGAGTTTGACTGTTATGGGACAACAAAAACGAGTGATTGCCCTGGGCTTCTTTGACGGGGTGCACATGGGTCACGGCGCGCTGCTGCGCACCGTGGCGGAGCGGGCCCGTGCGCTGGACGCCATCCCCTGCGCCTTCACCTTCGACCGCAGCCCCGCCGCCGCCCTTACCGGGAAGGCCGTCCCCCTGCTCAGCGGCGTGGACGACCGGGAGGGGCTGATGCGGGAGCTGTACGGCATCCGGGAGGTGATAGTGGCCCCCTTCGACGTGATGCGCCAGATGGATTGGCGGGATTTTGTGGAGCAGTATCTGCAAAAGGAGCTGGATGTGATCCACGTGGTGGCGGGACACGACTTCCACTTCGGTTACAAAGGGGAGGGCAGCCCCCGGCGGCTGGCGGAAAAGTGCGCCCAGCTGGGCATGGGCTGCGACGTGATCCCCAAGGTGGAGATCGACGGGGTCACAGTGTCCTCCACCTACATCCGCACTCTGGTGCAGGAGGGGAAGATGGAGCGGGCCCGGTGGTTCCTGGGCCACCCCCACATCCTGTCCGGCCCGGTGGTCCACGGCAGTGAGCTGGGCCGCACCCTGGGCACCCCCACCGCTAACCTGCTGGTGCGGCCAGGGATCATTGCCCCCGGCTTTGGGGTGTACGCAAGCCGCGTCCGGCTTCCGGACGGGGAGCGGCTGGCCGTCACCAACGTGGGCGTGCGCCCCACCGTGAGCCGGGACCGGACCGTCGTCACGGTGGAGCCCTGGATTCTGGACTACCAAGGCGACCTGTACGGTCAGGACATCCGGGTGGAGTTCTACGCCCGCCTGCGGCCGGAGAAGAAGTTCCCCTCGGTCCAGGCCCTGCGGGAGGCCATTCTGGAAAACGCCCGGCAGACCAGGGACTATTTCGCGAACGCTCCGAAATGACCAAGGGGGAGCTGATTCTCAGGGCGAAAAACGATGGGAATCGGCTCAACAGAAAGGAAATGAGCGCAAACAATGTCCGCAACGTTTATCAATATGCTTCTGGTCCTGCTGGGCGGCGCGGCGGGGCTGCTGTTCAAAAATCTCATCAGCGACCGCCTCATGTCTATCCTCACCCACGCCCTGGGCCTGTGCGTACTGTGCATCGGCATCGGCAGTGCCCTGGGGACGGAGGACATGCTGTGTGTCATCGTATGCATGGTCGTCGGCACGGTCATCGGGAACGCCGTCGACATTGAGCGCCGCCTGGAGGGCGCGGGGGACTTTCTCCGGACCCGGCTCATCAAGGATGACGGCGCCAGCCGCTTCACGGAGGGCTTTGTCAACGCCTCCCTGCTGTTCTGCGTGGGGGCCATGGCCATCACCGGCTCCATCGACGCGGGGATGAGGCAGGACTACAGCACCATTGTCTCCAAGGGCGTTATCGACGGCGTGACCTCCATCTCCTTTGCCGCCACCATGGGGGTGGGAGTGATGTTCTCCGTCATCCCCCTGCTCATCTACCAGGGGGGCATCACCCTGCTGGCCGGATGGGTGGGGCCCTGCCTGCCCGCCCCGGTCGTCACCGAGATGACCGCCGTGGGCGGGGCGCTCATCATCGCCATCGCCGTCAACATGCTGGAGCTGGGCAGGCAGAAGATCAAGGTGGGCAATATGCTGCCCGCCATCTTCCTGCCTATCGCTTACATACCCCTGGCCGGCTGGCTTTCGGCGCTTGTTTCCGGGTTGTTCTAGCCGGCAAAAAGCCGCGGCCAGCCCCCCGGCCAAAGCGCAGCGGGGAATGCCCAAAGGGCGTTTCCCATGAAGCGGACCCTGCCCCGACGAGGTTGGACCATATATAAAGAAACCCTTGCATTACCAGGAAAAAGGCGGTATACTAAGAAAAGAATATAGGGAACGTCTCTCCCCACCCCAGGCGGCAAGGCCGGTCCAGACCTCCGGCTCCATTGCCGCACGCCTTTGCCTGATATTTGTTAAAAAAATATCGAGCAAAAGCGGCGGGTACGGGAGCGCTGTTCGCTGTTTTCCCCCCAACTTTATACATTTAAGGAGGCAAACTGATGTCATTTGTGAATTGTGAAGTGCAGGGCGCCGTGGCTGTCCTCACCATCGACCGTCCCAAGGCACTCAACGCCCTGAACCCCGACGTGCTGGCCGACCTGAAGGCCGCCTTCGAGGGCATCGACCAGAACGCCGTGCGCTGCGTGGTCCTCACCGGCGCGGGAGATAAGAGCTTCGTGGCAGGCGCCGACATCGGCTCCATGTCCACCATGACCAAGGCCGAGGGCGAAGCCTTCGGCAAGCTGGGCAACGACATCTTCCTGATGATCGAGAGCTTCCCCCTGCCCGTCATCGCCGCGGTGAACGGCTTCGCCCTGGGCGGCGGCTGTGAGCTGGCTATGTCCTGCGACATCCGCATCTGCTCCGACAACGCCATGTTCGGCCAGCCCGAGGTGGGCCTGGGCATCACCCCCGGCTTCGGCGGCACCCAGCGTCTGCCCCGCATCGTAGGCCTGGGCATGGCCAAGCAGCTGCTGTATACCGCCCGGAATATCGACGCCGCAGAGGCCCTGCGCATCGGCCTGGTCAACGCCGTGGTCCCCCAGGCGGAGCTGATGGACGCCGCCATCAAGATGGCCAACAACGTGGCCAAGAACGCCCCCATCGCCGTCCGCGCCTGCAAGAAGGCCGTCAACGAGGGGATGCAGGTCTCCATCGACAAGGCCGTGGAGATTGAGGAGAAGCTCTTTGGCGACTGCTTCGAGACCCACGATCAGGTGGAGGGCATGGCCTGCTTCCTGTCCCGGGAGAAGCCCAAGCCCAAGGCTGTGTTCACCAACAACTAAGCGTCAGGGCTGACACGCCGGAACGCGCGTCCAGCCCCAGCGTGATAACATGGGACCATGAGCATCATCGGCAATCCGGACGGTCAGGTTTGGAACATGATCCTCCGGCAGTTCGACCATATCATCCCGCAGGAAGCATCTGTGCAACATAACAAAAATGAAAAGGGGTATGTCATCATGAGCAAAGTAGGAATTATCGGCGCAGGCACCATGGGCCAGGGTATCGCCAAGGCGTTTGCCCAGAGCGGCTGGACCGTCGCCCTGTGCGACATCAAGCAGGAGTGGGCCGACGGCGGCAAGGCCAAGATCCAGAAGGGCTACGCCAAGCTGGTGGAAAAGGGCAAGATGGATCAGGCTAAGGCCGACGGCATTGTGGCCGCCATCACTCCGGGCCTGAAGGAGGACCTGTGCGCCGACTGCGACCTGATCGTGGAGGCCGCCTTCGAGGACATGAAGGTCAAGCAGGCCACCTTCGGCGAGCTGGACAAGATCTGCAAGGCGGAGTGCATTTTCGCCTCCAACACCTCCTCCCTGTCCATCACCGAGATCGGCAAGGGCCTGAGCCGCCCCCTGATCGGCATGCACTTCTTCAACCCCGCCGACCGCATGAAGCTCATTGAGGTCATTGCCGGCGCCAACACCCCCGCGGAGACCGTGGACAAGATCACCGAGATCTCCAAGGAGCTGGGCAAGACCCCCGTGCAGGTCAACGAAGCCGCCGGTTTCGTGGTCAACCGAATCCTGATCCCCATGATCAACGAGGCCGCCTTCATCAAGATGGAGGGCGTGTCCAACATCGCCGGCATCGACGCCGCCATGAAGCTGGGCGCCAACCATCCCATGGGCCCCCTGGAGCTGGGCGACTTCATCGGCCTGGACATCTGCCTGGCCATCATGGACGTGCTGTACAACGAGACCGGCGACAGCAAGTACCGTGCCTGCCCGCTGATTCGGAAGATGGTCCGCGGCGGCAACCTGGGCGTGAAGTCCGGCAAGGGCTTCTATGTCTACAACGCCGACCGCACCAAGACCGCTGTTGACGAGCTGTAAAAGCGAAGGCACGGGATTTCGATATTACGCGAAGTAATCTGCGAAGTTTCGACAATTCCGCCTCTTCTCAGATTGACAGTATTTAACAGGGAATTTATTCCACTAAAGAGCCCGGAGCGAACTGGTGTTTCGCTCTGGGCTTTTTGTGCATTTTTGCACAAATTTCCCGCGAAAATATGTGGGCTTCCAACCGTTGGTGTTCCTAGACACCCCGCGCTTACCACATCTTGTAGCTCTGTCGGATTTTGTCGAATCCCGTCGGACAGTTCCACTTGCAACCGGTGATTACTGTGTGGATAATAAGTGTATGAAAAGAGAAAGCGAGGTGACTAAGAGAACATGCGGGAACTATTTCTTGAAACCGTGGAGCTGACCGATCAGGCTGGGGCGGTCCGACGCTATGACTATTCCATCCTGGTTGGGGAGATGGACGTGGGTGCGTACGCCTGTGAGAGCTACGGCGTGAAAGTGGCCGAACAGGGCGGCGAACAGGCGTGTGTAGAGAACATCACATGCAGCGCCTCCCGCATTGATGAGCTCAGCGGTCTGCTGACGCGCGGCGGCGTAACGCCGACAGCCCTGCGCGATGTTGTGCTCGACTGGCTTTAGCAAACATTTGCCGTACCGCCCTACCCAGCGCTAAAGACCGTTTGCTCGACTGGTTCCAACTGTCCGGCCGGTACTGAATATAGATCGCTGTGATTCAGCGCCGTAAAGGCGGGGGAATGATTCCCCCGCCCTCTTTTTGCCTTATTCATCTTTCAGCGCCAGCAGCTGCGCCGCCACGTCGTCCGCCAGCGACTCCACCCGGTCAAAGTCCACGTACGGATTGTACAGCGCCTCCAGCCGGTCGTGGGCCGCCTTGGCCTCCTTCAGGCCCGCAACGCCCTCGTCCATCAGGGCGGACGCCACCCGTTTGGTGAACCGCAGCCGGGGGCGGTTCAGCCGGTATAGGTCGCTGTCCGCCATGGCGTCCAGCCGCAGGCGGCGGTGGGCGTGGTGGGGCCAAGGGTCCTCCTGGGTGGAGGTGACAAAGGCCAGGGATAGGCCGGGGAAGATAACGTGGGCCAGCCGGTCGGGGGACATGGGGTCGGGACAGGCCACGGCGTCGTGGCCCGCCGCCAGCCCGGCAGTGAGAATGGGGGTGAGCAGGTGGTGGGCCAGACCATAGCCGTCCGCCAGCTCATACACCCGGTCTGCCTGGGCGGATACCGTGTCCCACAGGGTGAAGGCTCCTTTGTGGGTGACGGCAGAGATGAAGCGCTGGTCGGCGCGGCCCTCCCCCGCGGCAGGGCCCTTCAGCTCCCGGCTGATGATGCCCGCCGCCCGCTTGACCAGCTTCTGACGGACCTCGTCTGTGTCCAGCAGCTCGGTCATGTCCCGGCGCAGCTCCCCCGCCGCCCCCAGGCAGCGGTAGACTCGCTTGTAATGGCCCTGATACTCCGCCGTGGCTGCGATCAGGGCCTGCTTCAGGGGTTGGAGGCCCGGGCGGTCATAAAAGCCGCTCAGGTCGATGTACCGCTCCACCGCGCCGGGACATTGGGGCTCGACGACGTGGGGCGCGGTGTCAAAAGGACACTTTTGAGGGACAAGCTACCTGAAATGATAAGCGTAACTGCTCGCTCTTGGGGCTGGCGGGGCCCGACAAGTCTGTTTTTCTATAAATTTTCACTCTGAATATTCCAACTGATAATCAAACATTTTCGTTGGTAGAAGTCAACAACAAATACTACGCAATCCTCAACTTGAAGCATTCGGATAGGCGGCGGCTCCAAAGGCGGTTTAACCTGGAACTGTCTGTTCCTAACAACAAGCGTAGGGCTTATCCGTCTCGTCATAGGACATACCCTCCATTTTACCACACCTCCTCCCGCTTTCCTAGGGAACCACTGATTAATTCGGCATTAATTCGGTATATAGATTTTATAAAAAAAGAAAAGCACAATATATTGTGCTTTTCTTAAAAGTTCGGCAATTAAATCAGTACTTCCCTAACATTGTAACCGTCATCTTTGGTCTTGAGGACTTCCTTGAAGTCGTCGGTGTCGTCAATCTTGACGGAGCGGCGATACAGGTCAAAGAACTTCGCGCCCTTGATGTCGATCAGGTTGTTGTACTTATTGCCCTCGGTCAGGTCCGTACCGAGGGCGGCCCGGCTGGCCTGGATGTTGGGCAGGGGAGCACTGACCAGAGACTGCTTGTTGTCAGCCATGTTCCGGTATCTATCCCTCAGGCTGATGAAGTCCGGACGCAGGCTTCTGATTCCACCCAGGCGCATAGCCCCTACAGAGAATAAAGAGGGATGGCGGGCTCATTTCACATACCTCTTTAATTTCTGAGAGACAGCCTGAATATCAATTGGTTTTGCCAAATGATCGTTCATTCCGCACGCCAAACACTTTTGAATATCTTCCGAAAACGCATCGGCAGTCATGGCGATAATGGGGATATCCGCGTCTTCGCGTTCCAGGCCCCGGATGACCCTGGTCGCTTCATAGCCGTCCATCACGGGCATCCGTACGTCCATAAGAATCGCATCGTAATATCCAACAGGGGATTTTTCAAATTTCGCGGCGCAGATTTGCCCGTTTTCAACCCAATCCAGGTCCATTTCCAGAACAGAAAGCAGCTCCCTGGCAACTTCCCAATTGAGCTCGTTATCCTCCGCCAACAAGATGCGCTTTCCCCGGAGCGTCCGGTCGGCCGCTGTTTGCACCTCGGCGGTTTTCTCGCCGGCGGTACCGGCAAACATCTTCAAAGCATCAACCAGAGTGGACCGGAACAGCGGCCTGGAAATAAATCCGGAAATCCCCGCGTCTCTGGCTTCCGCTTCCATCCCGCTCCAATCACAGGCCGAGAGCAGCAGCAGCAAGCCGTCTCCCCCGCAGCGCAGGCGGATTTGCCGCGCGGCTTCGATCCCGTTCATGTCCAGCAGCTTCCCGCCCAGGAGAACCATTTGATAGCCGTCGTTCCGGCGGCAGCGCTCAGCAATCAGCTCCATCGCCTGTTCAGCGCTCAGACACCATTCGGAGCGAATACCCATTGATTGCAAAGAACGGACCGCATTGACGCACAACCGCTCATCCTCATCAGCCACCAGTATATTCCAGCTGGGAAGCGCCGTATCCGTCTCCTGTTCCGCCGCCTTTGCCAGGTCAAGAACAACGTGGAACTCGCTGCCCCTGCCCTGTTCGCTGCGGACGGAGATGGAGCCGCCCATCGCGTCTACAATACATTTGGTGATCGTCATTCCAAGCCCGGAACCCTCTGTTTTTTGTACGCGGGTGCTGTCCTCCCTGCTGAAGGATTCAAAAATCTGCTTTTGGTACTCCTCCGACATGCCAATGCCCGTATCGCTCACCAGGAAATGGGTGCGGACACAGGAAGCATCCTCCGGCAGCGCTTCCTGGTACAGGGACACCTGAACAGTTCCGCTCTCCGGCGTAAACTTGACGGCGTTTCCCAGCAGGTTAATCAGCACCTGGTTCAGCCGCACGCTGTCGCAGCACACGGTTTCCGAAAGAATTTCGTAAGCGGCCGCGTTAAACCGCTGGTTTTTCGCCTTAACCTGCGGCTGTATGATATTGACGATGCTGTCCATCGACTCCCTCAGCGACATTGGCTCGACATTCAGCGTCATCTTACCGCTTTCGATCTTCGATATATCCAGCACGTCGTTAATAAGGCCCAGCAGGTGCTTGCTGGACAGCGCGATTTTCCGCAGATATTCCTTCACCTGGTCCGGATTGTGCGTATTGGCCGCAGCCAAGGAGATCATGCCGATTATGGCGTTCATGGGCGTGCGTATGTCGTGGCTCATGCTGGAGAGAAATTCCTGCTTTGCCGCGTTGGCGTGCTCCGCCTCTTTCTGCGCTTTTTCCGCGGCTTTCCGCGCCGCGTCCATTTCCGTATTCACGCACCTTAATTCAGCTACCTGCTTCCGGAATACTCTTAAGTACTGAAAGAAGATGCAAAGCAGCATGGCGGTCACCGCGATGGAAGAGGCGTAAACGATGACGAGCCAGTGACTGCCCATATCAGAAATTGTCTGGTCCAGCCCATCGAAGGGAAGGATCGTCACCAGATACCATTCGCAGTACGGCAGGCTGGTGCAGTACAGGTGCCGGCGGGATTCGCCGCTTTCCAAAATAACGGAGTACTCTTCGCCGGCGTTCATGGCGGCCGTCAGCTGCTGGATATAGAAATAGGCCTCTTCGCTTTGGCCGTCAAAGTTTTTATACAGCCGGTCAAAATAGCTTTCGTCTTTCCCGCCCTGCTCCCCTACAACGTAACTGCCGTCCTTTCGTATCACAAAGGAGTACATCAGCGAGCTGTCCGACTCCAGAAACAGGACCTCGCCCATATATTTGGAGGAAAGCCCCACCACCATGGCAAGGCTGGCGCTTCCGTCGGACATGGGATATTCGCAGGGAACGCCAAACAGAATCACCCCGTTCCCGCCGCTGTCCACCGCGGAGGCGGCTTTGCGCTCCCCGTTTTTCAAGCTCTTCAGGAAGGGTTCCGGGTGATTGAGCTCCACAGGATCCCCAAAAATCATTTCAATTTCGCCGTCGGGAGAATACAGGGCGGCGCAGAAAAAATGCCGGGCTTTTGCACCGTATTCGATCTCCTCCTTTGAGCCGTAACCGGCGCTCCCTTCGCCCTGGGCAATATGCGCTATGGACTCCGCCATGGTCAGGCGAAGGTCGATAATCGTTTCAAAATGCAGCGATACCTGCTCGTTCATTCCGGACATATAAGCGGCGCCGATCTGCTCAATCGTGCGTTCACTCATACGGTTAAGGGACAATCCGAGAAGGGAAAACACGAACAAATTTAGGCAGATGACCGCCGCGATGCTAACCTTTAAAGAACGGGGCAAACCCACGCTTTTCATACGTTTCCTTCTCCTCACGTTTCAACCTTGTTTGAAAAATACCGGCCGCTTTACGCTCCCGCCGTCACCGCAGGCTGCTCATAAGCCGGAACATCTTGCGGATGTCCACCGGTTTTGCCAGATGTCCGTTCATTCCGGCGTCCTTTGCCAGCGCGACGTCCTCTTCAAAGGCGTTGGCCGACAGCGCGATGATGGGCACGGTCTTCGCGTCCGCCCGGTCCAGGCCGCGGATTACCCGGGTCGCCTCATATCCGCTCATGACCGGCATCATCAAATCCATAAGTACGCAGTCAAATGTTCCCGGGGCAGAGGACACGAAGACGTCTACAGCGGCTTTTCCGTTAACGGCGGTCACCACCTCCGCATCCGCATCCCGAAGAATGAACTCCACAATTTCCCGGTTAATCTCGTTGTCCTCTACCAACAAGACGCGCATCCCGGCAATATCACCCTGCTCGTCCTGCTCTTCCTCCCCGGTCCCCCCCGCCTCGTCGACGCGGATGGGCAGGGTGATTTGGACGACGCTCCCCTTGCCGGGGGCGCTGTCTACCTCAACGGTTCCCCGCATTTGGTCCACCAGCTTCTTCACGATGGACATGCCGAGGCCGACGCCGTTATAGTGGGTCCTCGCATCCGGATGCTCCTGGGTAAAGGGTTCAAAAATGTGCGGCTTAAAGTCCTCCCCAATGCCGATTCCGGTATCCTCGATTACAAAACGGTAGCTTGCGCTGCCGTTCTGGAAAGCGGTTTCCTCTACCCGGACGGACACGGAGCCGTGGGGCCGGTTATACTTGAGGGCGTTGTCCATGACATTCATCAAAATTTGCTTCAAATGCAGCGGATTTCCAATCAACCTGCTGTGGCGCAGGCTGACCTCCTCCAGCGCCAGGCGGATTTCCGCCTTCTCCGCCTGAGGGGACAGGATGGTAATGCAGTCTTCCAGCGCGGCATGAAGGTCAAACGGCTCCTCCACCTCCGCTGCCGGCTGGCCGCTCTCCAGCTTGCTGACCTGCAGGACGTCGTTTACCAGGGACAGCAGGTGCTCCGTCGACACGCGGATTTTCTTCCGGCACGCTTGCTGCCGCTCCGGATCGCCCGGGCTTTTTTCCAGAATGGCCAGCAGTCCTAAAATTCCATTAATCGGCGTACGGAGATCGTGGGACATATGGGAGAGAAATTCGCTCTTTGCCGAATTCGCCCGTCTTACCCGCTCCAGCAGTTCCATGATGGACTGCTCCTGTTTCTTCCGCGTCACCATGGTTTCCGTGATGTCCTGATGGTAGCCGTGCAGGCAGGCGCCCGGTTTTTTAAACGTTTTGTCCGGCACGCCGCCGCAGCGGACATAAATGTTCCCAAGCTCCGGATGCTTCCAGGGGTAGATCACCTCGGCCCGTCCGGTTTCCAAAATTTGCAGCACCGCGTCCTGCACCATGTCCACATAGTCCGGCTCAATATTTTCAAACCAGCGCCGGTAGCACTCCTCCGGCCCAATCTCATCCGGCGCGCCCAGGAGGATCCGCATCGTGCGGTCCGGGTACATCCTTGGCTGGCAGCCCTCTTCCAGCTCAATGGTCCAGATGCCGGTCCTGGCGCCCTCCAGAATATCCTCCAGGCTCTGCCGCGCCTCCAGTTTGTATTTCTCCTCCTGCTCCACCACGGCATTGATGTCCCGCTGGGCAAAAATCGCGCAGTTCTCCTCCGCCGTCTTCTCTGTGGCGGAAAAATGAAGCTCCAGGTGCTTCAGTCCTAAGGAGCTGTCGTTCACCTGGTACCGGACGGAGAACTTTTTCTTTGTCCTGAGCTGGGCGAGCACATAGTCCTTTTTTGTCACGTCGCGGAGCCGCTCCCGGTCCTGGGGAACCACATATTGGGAAATATACCGCTCCACCGCCGTCTGGTAGCCGTCCTTAAACTGGGCGGCCCAGTCGATCCCCGTCTGTTCGCTGCTCCGGTAGACCTCGCATTCGCCGGTATCGAAGTTCACCTGATAGATGCCCAGATAGTCCACGCTGAGGGCGTGGAGAACGTTATAGCTCCGCTTTTGCAGTTCCCGGAACAGATTCCGCCGCTTCAGGGAGGACACAATAAAATATGCCGCAGTCTGGAGCATATTCGACGCATATTCCAGCGACCGCACAGGGGGATTGTCCACGCCGTAAAAGCCAATGATCCTTTCGCCGTCATAAAGGGGAACTACCACAAGGGAGTGAATGTTCTGCCGCTTCAGGTTTTCATACTGAAGCGGATCCGTTTCCCGGATATCCTCCAGGCACTCGATCACGATATGCTTGCCGACCCGAAACTTCCGGTACCAGCTTGCACATACCTCCGGGGGAACATTTTGGAGATATTCCTTTTCCGGCTCCACCCCGCTGGCCGCCCACTCATAGGTGTTGTCGTCGCCGCCGGACTCGTTCTGCTCAAATATGTAGGTCCGTTCCCCATTTAACGCTTTTCCCAAGTGCTCCAGCAGCACCTCCAGGGACTGGTCGGGAGTTTCCTCCAGCAGGGCGGTGCGAAGGCCCTCGTTGATAACGGCCTCCAGGTTCTGAACGCTCCGCATACCGCTGTGCCGCTCCCGTTCCTCGATCAGTGGAGCTTTGTCTCCGGCCCGTTTTAAAAGTTCCCCTGAATAGTCCATAAGCCTGCCCTCCATATAGACCGCTTTCCGGCCATAGCCGCCGCGGCGAGTTCCGGCATGGGGAGACGGCTCCTCACCGGAAAGCGCCGTTTTGGTGTCATTCCAATTTGTTTCCGTGCTTTAGCCGCAGAAAATCAGAAAAGTCGGTGTCATGATATCATATGTCCATACTTTCGTCAATACAAAAGTACGGGCTTGGCAGGGCAACGAGAGGATTTGGAAGGAGCGCGGAAAAAGACTGCGCCCGATTCCGCAAAAAGGCTTGCATCCAAGGGGGCAGATGGGGTAAAATAGTCGATTGAAGAGGGAGGGGCGGGAATGACCATCAAAGATATTGCCCGTATGTCCGGAGCGGCCCTGCCCCTGACCCAAACTGACTTTAAACCGCGGGGCCGCCGTTCCGATTGGGGCGGCAGTCCACATGAAAGGTGAGATTTTTCATGAGATGCGCCGGTATCCTGATGCCCATCTCCTCCCTGTCCTCCCCCTACGGCATCGGCACCTTGGGCGCCGCCGCCCGGGAATTTGCGGACTTTCTGGCCGCCGGGGGACAGTCCTGGTGGCAGCTCCTGCCCATCTGCCCCACCAGCTACGGCGACTCCCCCTATCAGTCCTTCTCCTCCTATGCCGGCAACCCCTATTTCATCGACCTGGACGATCTGGCGGCGGAGGGTCTGCTGGAGCCCGAGGAATACCGGGGGCTGGACTGGGGGGACAACCCGCAGTACGTAGATTACGGCCTGATGTACGCCACCCGCTACCCGGTGCTGAAAAAGGCGGCGGCCCGGCTGCTGGCGAACCCGCCCCCGGAGTATCAAACGTTCTGCAAGACCTCCGCCTGGCTGGACGACTACGCCCTGTTCATGGCGCTGAAGGACAAGCGCGGCGGCGCGTCCTGGTTCACCTGGCCGGAGGACATCCGCCTGCGCCGCAGGTCCGCTCTGGACGCCGCGAAAGAGGAGCTGGCCGGTGAGGTGGATTTCTGGAAGGCGGTCCAGTACCTGTTTTACCACCAGTGGAACGCCCTGAAATCCTACGCCAACGGCCTGGGCGTGTCCATCATCGGCGACCTGCCCATCTACGTATCCGGGGACAGCGCCGACGTGTGGGCCAGCCCGGACCAGTTCCAGCTGGACGAAAACGGCCTGCCCACCGAGGTGGCGGGCTGTCCCCCCGACGGCTTTTCCGCCGACGGCCAGCTGTGGGGCAACCCCCTGTTCAACTGGGAGCGGATGAAGGAGGACGGCTACCAGTGGTGGCTGCGCCGCATCGCCTTCCAGTTTACCATCTACGACATGCTCCGCATCGACCACTTCCGGGGCTTCGACTCCTATTACGCCATCCCCTACGGGGATGACACCGCCAGAAACGGCCGCTGGAGGCCTGGCCCCGGCCTGGACTTTTTCAAGGCGGTGAACAGCAAGCTGGGCCGTCAGGCCATCATCGCCGAGGATCTGGGCTTCCTCACCGATTCCGTGCGAAAGCTACTGCGGGATACGGGCTACCCCGGCATGAAGATCCTGGAGTTCGCCTTTGACAGCCGGGACAGCGGCAGCGACTACCTGCCCCACTGCTATCCCACCCACTGCGTGGTCTACACGGGCACCCACGACAACGACACCATCCTGGGCTGGATGGACACCGCCCCGAAAAAGAGCGTGTCCTTCGCCAAGGCGTACCTCCGGCTCAGCGCCCGGGAGGGCTACCACTGGGGGATGATGCGCTCGGCCTGGGCGTCCCCCGCGGACCTGGCGGTGATGCAGGCCCAGGACCTGCTGGGCCTGGGCAGCGAGGCCCGGATGAACATTCCCTCCACCCTGGGGAACAACTGGAAGTGGCGGGCCCTGCCCGGGGTGTTCACCCCCGCTCTTGCCGCGCGGCTGCGGAAGGAGGCCAGGGTCTACCAGCGTCTGCCCAAGAAGAAGGCCCCAGCCAAAAAGAAACGCGCCTCCAAACAGGTATAATAAAAGCGGCACGCTGTGAGCGTGCCGCTTTTTTGTTCCGGCCCCGGCTTTCCGCGGCGCAAAAAGGAGCCCGCGGACCCCCATACAGGTCCGCGGGCTTGATTGTTTCGCTGTTTGCGCTTAGAACTCCAGGTTCTTACCGTCCTTGTCGAAGACGTGGCACACGTTGCCGCTGAAGGTGAAGTTGATCTTCGCGCCGTAGGAGAAGGTGTCCTTGTGGTTGCCGGACAGGTCCACGGTGGGGACGATGATGACCACGTCCTTGCCGTTGGCGTTGGCATGGAGGTGCACCTCGCTGCCCATCATCTCGGACACATCCACAGTGGCCGTGACGGAGTTGCCGCCGTTGGTGAGGGTCATGTGGCTGGGACGCACGCCCAGGGTGATGTCCTGACTGGGGACGTTCTTGGCGGCCAGGGCCTTCTGCTTGACGTCAGACAGCTCGACCTTCACGCCGCTGGTCTCAACGGTGTACTTGCTTCCATCCTTCACCAGCTTGGCGTCGAAGTAGTTCATCTGCGGGGTGCCGATGAAGCCTGCGACAAACAGGTTGGCGGGGTGATCGAACACTTCCTGCGGGGTGCCGATCTGCTGGATGAAGCCGTCCTTCATGATGACGATGCGGTCGCCCAGGGTCATGGCCTCGGTCTGGTCATGGGTGACGTACATGAAGGTGGTGTTGATCTTCTGACGGAGCTTGATGATCTCGGCGCGCATCTGGTTACGGAGCTTGGCGTCCAGGTTGGACAGCGGCTCGTCCATCAGCAGCACCTTGGGCTCACGCACGATGGCGCGGCCGATGGCGACACGCTGACGCTGGCCGCCGGACAGAGCCTTGGGCTTGCGGTCCAGATACTGGGTGATGTCCAGGATCTCAGCCGCCTCGCGCACCCGCTTGTCGATCTCATCCTTGGGGACCTTGCGCAGCTTCAGGGGGAAGGCCATGTTTTCATACACGGTCATGTGGGGGTACAGAGCGTAGCTCTGGAACACCATGGCGATGTCGCGGTCCTTCGGGGCGACGTCGTTCATCAGCTTGCCGTCGATGTACAGTTCGCCGCCGGAGATCTCCTCCAGGCCGGCCACCATGCGCAGGGTGGTGGACTTGCCGCAGCCGGAGGGGCCGACCAGAACGATGAACTCCTTGTCCGCGATGTCCAGGTTGAACTTCTGGACGGCGATGACGCCCTCGTCAGTGACCTGCAGGTTGGTCTTCTTCTCGGGCTCACCCTTCTTCTTCTTGGACTTCTTCTGGTCGCCGCTGTGGGGATAGATCTTCATGATGTTCTTCAGGGTCAAACCGGCCATGGTACCCGACTTTGATGGAGCGGCCTCCGCCATCTCCACCTCGCTGCCCGGGCGCTTGATCCCGGGAGCATTGCGACAGGTCTCCACACTGCCGCACCGCAAGTCGCAGCGGTATTTTTTCCTCCTTTTTTCAGTACCGCGGACTATTGTAATGGAGTAGTCCGCAGCCCGTCAAATTGCGCGCCCAAAGGCGCTGGTATGGAGAGGCGGCGCTTGGCCGCCAATGCCATCGGAACGGGTGTGCAGGTCCAGGGTTCCTCGCGATCAGTTCAGCTTTTCACTTAGAACCTTAACACATTCAGACCACAATTGTCAAGGGAAAACGGCCGGCGTCCTGGTATTTTTATTGCCGGCTTCTCATAATTTTCCAGTGCGCCGCCCTACCGGCGGGGCTGGCAGGGCATCCACAAATTTTCACGCGAAATATGCCGCTTTCCCGCTTGACGCGGCGGGCTGAAAAAGCTATAATTCAATTGTTGCAATCGACAATTTTTTAACAAATCATACCAGTATTCTATTATATATTTTGAGGAGGAATTGCCCATGCGCCAATACGAAACCAAAGTGCAGCAGCTGAAGGACCAGGTACTTACCGCCGTGGCCCGTCTGGCCTGGAACGACAAGCTGGATTCCAAGGAGTTGCTGGACATCCCCGAGGAAATCGTCCCCGGCCCCGAGGCCCATATGCGCTGCTGCATTTACAAGGAGCGGGCGGTGGTCAACAGCCGGGTGAAGATGGCCATGGGCGGCAACCGGGCCAACCCCAACCTGGTGGAGGTGCTGCCCATCGCCTGCGATGAGTGCCCCGTCACCGAGATCAGCGTGGGCCCCTCCTGCCGGGGCTGCATCGCCCACCGCTGCGCGGAGGCCTGCCCCAAGGGGGCCATCCGCATCGAGAACCACCGCTCCGTCATCGACCACTCCAAATGCGTGCTGTGCGGCAAGTGCGTGGCTGCCTGCCCCTACGGCGCCATCACCAAGAACATGCGCCCCTGTGAGCGGGGCTGCCCCGTCAAAGCCATCTCCATGGGCCCCGACCGCAAGGCCAGCATCGACGCCAACAAGTGCATTTCCTGCGGCGAGTGCGTGGTGCAGTGCCCCTTCGGCGCCATCATGGACAAGTCCTATATTGTGGACGTGATCCAGATGCTGATGGGCGCGGACAAGTGGGGCCTGCATGTGTACGCCATCCTGGCCCCCGCCTTTGTGGGGCAGTTCGGCTGCACCCCCGGCCAGATGGTGTCCGCGCTGAAGGAGATGGGCTTCTACGACGTGGCCGAGGTGGCTCTGGGCGCGGACCTGACCGCCAAAGCGGAGGCCGCGGAGTTTGACGAGCGGGGCGGCGAGAGCATGACCTCCTCCTGCTGCCCGGCCTTTGTGGCCTATGTAGAGCGGCACATGCCCGACATGGTGCCCAAGGTGTCCACCACCCCCTCCCCCATGGTCATGATCGGCCGGTACATCAAGGACCGGGACCCCCTGGCCCGGGTGGTCTTTATCGGCCCCTGCGTGGCCAAGAAGCGGGAGTTCCATCTGGGCCGCACCCGTTCCTCTGTGGACCTGGTGATTACCTTCGAGGAGCTGTACTCCATGCTCTCCGCCAAGGACATCGACGTAACCAAGATGCCCGAGGCGCCCCTGGACCAGGCCAGCGGCTTCGGCCGCAGCTTTGCCGCCAGCGGCGGCGTGGCGGCCGCGGTGGGCCAGGCGCTGAAGGAGATGGGCAGCAAGGTGGAGGCCAAGACCCTGCCCTGCTCCGGCATTGAGGAGTGCAAGCTGGCGCTGCTGAAGATGTCCAAGGGCGTGCTGCCTGAGAACTTTATTGAGGGCATGGCCTGCCAGGGCGGCTGTGTCCAAGGCCCGGCGGTCATCATGCGCAGCCCCAAGAACAAGGTGGAGGTGGGCAAGCACGCCAAGCAGGCGGGCGACCGCACCATCAACGGGGCCATCAATCAAGCCGGCGGCACGGCGGACGAAGGGCTCCAGAACAGCGAGAAGAAGCCCGGCGGCGCGGTGGAGGCCAACCGGATTTGACCCGGCGGCCGTCCCCGGCCGGGCCGCTGGACGGCCATTAACATCATTTGCCATCTCCCCCCACAAAATTCACCATATTTTGCGGTTGACAACGGTGAAGTTTTCACATATAATAGTGCTGTTAAAGCCATAGTCAAATGGCCCCTAAAGCATCCTGGATGAGCCGGATGTTTCGGAGGGAGGGAAGATAGATGTCCGAAGTTCATGTCCGCGAGGGTGAGTCTCTGGAGAACGCGCTGAAGCGCTTCAAGCGCAGCTGCGCCAAGTCCGGTGTGCTGGCCGAGGTGCGCAAGCGCGAGTTCTATGACAGCCCCAGCGTCAAGCGCCGCAAGAAGAGCGAGGCGGCCCGGAAGAACCGCAACAAGAAATTCTATTGATCGAAAAGGCAGCGTCCCCTGCGGGGGACGCTGTTTTTTTGCGCACAGAAGGCCGATGGCCGCCGCAGCCAGGTATAAGAACTGGAATATTTGCCCAAACTTGGCATAGAGTTTTGGAAAGGGCCTCTGTGGCCCCAAGCGGAAAGGAAGGTGAAGCCCATGGCAGAAGCAGTCCGGTTTAACCGCAGAAAGGCGGCGGAGCGGCGGGAGGAGGAGCGCCGCCAGCTCATGGAGGGCATGAAGCAGACCAGGGATCAGCTCAACTACGCCTATGCCCAGTTCAACATCTACAGCGATCCCGATCTGGTGGACGCCTGCGTCTACGAGATCAACGCCCTCCAGAGCCGGTACTCCTATTTTGTGCGCCAGGTGAAGCTGCTGGAGGCCGCGGCACAGGAGGGGGCGGTGTGAGCGGCTGGCTTTGGGCGGCGGCGGGCGGGCTCCTTCTGGTTCTGGGCCTGTGCCGCCGCCCTCTGGCTGCCCTGGGGCGCTTTCTGGTCCGGTCCGGGCTGGGGATGGTGTTCCTCTGGCTGTTCCAGGGGCTGGGAGGGCTGCTGGGCGTCACGCTGGGGGTGAACCTGCTCAACGGCCTGGTGCTGGGGGCGCTGGGGCCGTCCGGCCTTGCCCTGCTGCTGCTGACCCAGTGGATCGGGAGGTGAGGCCCGGTTAAATCCCAATCCAGGCGCTGATACGGATTGGTGGTTGCATTTTCCTGCGGCACAAGGTATAATAAAGTGCTTAAAATGTGGAAAGGCGCCGCGGCGCTTAAAAATATGGGGTAATGAATATGGAAACCAAGAATATCCGAGACTATTTACATGCGGGGAGGCGGGCCCATCTGGTGGGCATCGGCGGAGTGTCCATGGCCTCCCTGGCGGAGGTGCTCCACGCTGACGGGGTGAAGGTCACAGGCTCCGACCAGAGGGAGAGCGCCACCGTCCTGCATCTGCGCTCATTGGGCATCCCGGTGGTCATCGGCCACCTGCCTGAGAGCGTCCAGGAGGCGGACTGCGTGGTGCGCACCGCCGCCGTCCACGATTCCAACCCGGAAATTGCCGCCGCGCTGGGCAGGGGCATTCCCGTCTTCGAGCGTGCCCAGGCCTGGGGGGCCATCATGCGGGACTACAGGAATGCCCTGTGCATCTCGGGCACCCACGGCAAGACCACTACCACTTCCATGTGCACCCACATTTTCATGGCGGCCAAGGCCGACCCCACCGTAATGATCGGCGGCACCCTGCCCCTGCTGGAGGCGGGCCACCGGGTGGGCCACGGGGACACCATCATCCTGGAGTCCTGCGAATACTGCAACTCGTTTTTGTCCTTCTATCCCACGGTGGCGGTGATTTTGAATGTGGAGGCCGACCACCTGGATTTCTTTAAGGACCTGGAGGACGTGGAGCACTCCTTCCGGGCCTTTGCCGACCGGGTGCCGGAGAACGGCCTGATCGTGGCCAACTGCGAGGACGAGAACACCATGGTCACCCTGAAGGGCGAGACCCGGCCCGTCATGACCTTCGGCGTTGACAAGGGGGATGTGCACGCCGAAAACCTGTCCATGGCCCACGGCTTCGGCTCCTTCGATGTGATGTATAAGGGGGAGAAGTACGCCCACCTGGACCTGTCCGTCCCCGGTATGCACAACGTAAAAAATGCCATCGCCGCCGCCGCCGCGGCCATCGCGCTGCACCTGCCGGGCAGGGCGGTGGAGGACGGGATGCGGGACTTCCGCCTGCCCGGGCGGCGGTTTGAATACAAGGGGATGTACAACGGCGCGGAGGTGTGCGACGACTATGCCCACCACCCCGGTGAGCTGGCGGCGCTGTTTGACACGGCGGCGGCGCTGAACTTCAAGCGGGTGATCTGCGCCTTCCAGCCCCATACTTATTCCCGGACCCATGAGCTGTTTGACGACTTTGTGGAGGTGCTCAAGCGGCCCGCGGTGACCTTGCTGGCGGAGATTTTTGCCGCCCGGGAGGACAACGATGTGGGGATTTCATCCGCAGATTTGGCGGCGCAGATTCCGGGCAGCGTGTTCTGCCCCGATTTGGACGACGTGACCGCAAAGCTGAAGCGCCTGGCCCAGCCGGGCGACCTGGTCCTGACGGTGGGCGCCGGCGACATCTACCTGGCCGGCGAAGCCCTGGTACGGAGCGGGGAGGAACCCCGTTAAGGCCTCCGGCGGCTTCCTTTTTGTCACGCTATGCCTGCTCGCGACGCGGCTCTAAGCCCTTCGACTGCGCAAACAGCCCAGCGGCACATACGTGCCTCCGGTCAGTTTGCTCCGCTTCGGTCTTAGCCCGCTGCTCGCGACGGCTCCGCGCTTCTCCGTTTTCTTTGTAAAGAAAAAAGGAAGCGAAAAAAGAAACTTTTGAACCGCATCCAGCGCATGCAGTCAACCAAAGCGCTGCGACGGCCACATAACAGAGCAATACAATAAATCAAAACAAATATATTTTTTCGCTGACGCGGCCGGGCAGAAACCTCTGAGTTTCCGTCCGGCCGTGAAATTAATTTTATATTTTATGGCTTTCAGTTTGCTGGCGATTTCGTGGTCGGGCGCATACGCTCCGGCGATCACCCATTCCGTCAGCGGTCTAAAAGTTTCTTTTTGCCTACTTTTTCTTTTCAAAGAAAAAGTAGGGTTACCCGTTTTGGAGGAACAGCGAATCGAGCATCCGCTTGAAGATGCCGCCGATGGACAGGCGGGGCACTTCCTGGGCGGCGATCAGGTCAATGGCGTCCACCTGCTGCCCGTCCACCAGGACCTTCAGCTCGCCCAGCTTCTGGCCGGGCTCCACCGGGGCCTCCACCTGCTGGGCCAGCTCCAGCTGGGTGGTGACCGCCCCCGCCTTGCTCTTTTCCAGCAGGACGGTGCACTCACGCTGGGTCACCGGCTGCACCGTGTCCTGCTCCCCCAGCAGTACCTCCACCGGCGGGATAGCCTGGTCGGGATAGACGGGAGTGAGGGCGTAGTTGGCGAAGCCGTAGTTCAGCAGGGTCTTACAGCTCTCAAACCGGTCGTTGGAGGTGGGGGCGTGCATCACCACGGCGATGAGTTCCATACCGTCCCGCTCCGCCGTGGCGGACAGGCAGTACAGCGCCGTGTCGGTAAAGCCGGTTTTTAGGCCCGTGGCCCCCTCGTAGTAGAAGATGAGCCGGTTGGTGTTGGACAGCTGGAAGGTGCCGTCCCGCAGGGTATCCATCCAGATGGTGGAGAACTCCCGAATGGACGGGTGGTTCAGGATCAGCTCCCGGCTCATCAGCGCGATGTCACGGGCGCAGGTCAGGTGCCCCTCGGCAGGCAGACCGGTGCAGTTTTTGAAAACCGTGTGCTCCATGCCCAGCTCCGCGGCCCGCTGGTTCATCCGCTCCACAAAGGCGGGCTCGCTGCCCGCCACGTGCTCGGCCAGGGCCACGGCGCAGTCGTTGGCGGACACCACCGTCACCGCCTCGACCATGTCCCGGACGGACATCTGCTCGTTTTCCTTCAGCCAGATCTGGGACCCGCCCATGGAGATGGCATGGGTGGAGGCGGTGACGGTGTCGTCCCAGCCCAGGCTGCCGCTGTCAATGGCCTCCATCACCAGCAGCAGGGTCATCACTTTGGTGACCGAGGCGGGCTCGTACTGGGTTGCGGCGTCTTGCTCGTACAATATGGTACCCGTGCTTTTTTCCATGAGGATGGCGGAGGGGGCGGTGATCTGGGCGGGGGCGGCGTATGCCGGAACGCTGAGCAGGCACATTAGCGCCAGGCCCAGGGCGGCGATTCGTTTCATGGCGTGAACCTCTTTTCCATTTGGACTTTATCAGCAGGATGTGCAAAAACGGGCAAAACGATACGTGGAAAAACAAGGACGCTCCATTATAAAAATTCGCCGTCAAAATAGCCGGGCGGGCAGTCGCCCGTGTGGGTAACTGTCCGCCGGCTGGAATTTATTTGTGCAGCTCCTGCTTGAGCCGTTGTTGAACGGTTGTCAAATCCGGTTCGCATAATAAGGGCAAAAATTTCACTAGCTTTGCCGCGTCAAAATCCCACCATTTCAGTTCCAGCAGAATTTCAATCAATTCATCATTGAAACGCTTTTTTATAAGCTGAGCGGGATTTCCGCCGGCCACGCTATAGGGCGGCACGTCTTTCGTGACGACGGAATAGGCTCCAATAATGGAGCCGTCGCCAATTTTAACTCCCGGCATAATAACGCTTTCTCTTCCGATCCACACGTCGTTTCCAATTACAATGTCGCCCTTGAATGGCAGCTGTGACATATGGGGCGGCGTATTTTCGCGCCACGCCCCGCCAAAAACGTTGAACGGATAGGTGGTGACGCTGCTGATGCGATGATTTGCAGGCCCCATGATAAACTTTGCGCCAGAAGCGATTTGACAGAACTTCCCGATGATCAGCCGATCTCCAAATTCCGGGTAATTGAACAGGATGTTGTTCTGTTCAAAGTCGGTCGGGGCGGTATCGTCATCGTAGTATGTGTAATCCCCAATCAAGATATTTGGGGCTTTCACAACATTTTTTATAAAGCACGACGTTTTAAATTCATTTGGGAAAATTTCGTCGGGATTGGGTATATACTGCATTTTTATTCCTCCGTTATCATTCTAAATATCACTTCTCACTTCCTTCCCGCCTCTGTATGCCGTGGCTACCGCCCTCATTTTCCGAAGCTCCCTCATAACCTCACCTTTTCATTTTGGTTTGTCTCCCTCATTATACCACTGTCAGCACTGTGCTTCAATCTAAAAAATCCACGGAACCGTCAGCACGGTTTTAGCAGCAAAAAAGCAAGAGGAACCGAAGGGGGAGGTATTTTGCTGGGATGTTTCTTACTATGGCTGCTAGGCAGGGGAGGTTTTATTGCAGGGCAACAGCATTTAAAATTAGCGAGAGATATGGTAAGCTAGAGGTATGGAACTGAAAGAATTAAGGACAGCGTTGGCAGAGCTGGAGGATCCACGGCGGACAGACCGGGGGCACATTCTGCACAAGCTGGAGGACATTATTATCATCGGACTGTGTACCCTGTTGTGTAATGGAGAAGACTTCGCGGATATGGAGGCATTCGGGGAGCTGAGAGAGGAATGGCTGCGGACATTCCTCACATTGCTGCATGGGATACCGGACAGCGACACATTCCGGCGCGTATTTGAACGGCTGGACCCGAAGGCGTTGGCGGAGTGCCTGTATGATTGGCTGGGTGTGCACTGGGAAGAAAATACTGTAGTGGCCATTGACGGGAAAAGCATCCGCGGCAGCAAAAGCGAGAGCCACAAGGCGTATCATGTGGTCAGCGCCTTTGCTGCGGAGAATCAGCTGGTGCTGGGAGAACTGGTAACGGAGGAGAAATCCAATGAGATCACAGCGGTTCCAGAGCTTTTAGACTCCTTGAACGTGGCAGGAAGTATAGTGACAGCCGACGCAATGAGCTGCCAAAAAACCATTTTTATACTGCTCAAGGAAGAATGCGATTTGCTCACGAGAAAGAACCGGGTTTTTAATCTGCTCCATCAAAATCTGCTGTTCAAGCTGGGCTTTCTGTTCCTCCAAATCCGCAAGCCGCTGTTTCGTGGAAGCGGTGATAATGCCCATCTGGATAGCGTTCAGCATATTTTCAATGCCCTTTTTCGCCTCGGCTAATTGCTTCTTCAAAAGCCGAAGGTCAAAGCTCTCTTGTCCCTGCATGGCTAAAAGCCTGTCCGTGATTTGCGCCATCAAAGGCCCGTTCATTACAACGCCCATGGTTTGCTCCACCACAAGATTTTCAATCCATTCTTTCTTGACGGCCTTCTTGTGGCACCCAGTCTTTTTCTTTGCGTTGGCACATTTATAATAACGATAGACCTTCCCGCCCGTTCCTGTGCCGCTTTCCCCAAACATGATTTTACCGCACTCGCCGCAAAACAGTTTCGTTGTCAAGAGATAGCTTTCTTTGGCCTTGGCGGTAGCCGGGGCCTGTTTATTTTTTGCCATCCTCGCTTGCACCCGATTAAAGGTATCTTCATCCACCAGGGCTGGAACACCGCCGGGGATAACCACATCTTGGTATCTGTATTCGCCTATGTACTTCCGATTCTGTAACAGGGTGTTGAAGCTGGGGTATGCGAACTTACAGCCTCGTGACGTTTTCAGCCCCCGGCTGTTCAAATCGTTCACTATCGCCCGGACAGTTTCACCCTCGGCGTACCGCTTGAAAATCTCCCGGACGATAGGCGCTGTTACCGGGTCAGTTTCCAGCTTCTTGTCAGCCCCCAGCTTGTACCCCAGAGGAATACGCCCGCCGTTGTTACGACCCTTTAAGGCGTTCTCCTTCTGGCCCCGGTGTATTTTCTCGGACAGCTCGGCACTGTAGTATTCGGCCATCCCTTCCAGCATGGATTCCAGAATAATCCCTTCCGGCCCTTCGGTGATATGCTCGGTGGCGGACACCACCCGGACACCGTTCTTTTTCAGAATATTCTTATAATGTGCGCTGTCGTAGCGGTTCCGGGCGAACCTGTCCAGCTTCCAGACGAGAACCGTATCAAACAGGTGCTTGCCGCTGTCCCGTATCATCCGCTGGAAGTCAAGCCGTTTGTCCGTGTCCTTGGAAGCGGACAGCGCCCGGTCAACGTAGCTGTCAATCACCTGGATTCCGTTCCGTTCGGCGTACTCCCTGCACTCTCTAATTTGGCCCTCTATGGATTCCTCGCGCTGGCGGTCTGACGAAAACCGGGCATAAATCACGGCGTTGGCGCTCATTGTCTTGATTCCTCCATCATCTTAAATAAGGTGTCTTTCAGTTTGCCATTGTAGGGAGAAGCCGGGTCAAAGCACATCTCTATAAACTGCTTCATGTCCTCGCTGGTGGCTTTCATGCGGGGCTTCATATGGTTGTAGCAGCCGAAATAGTCGGTGAGCACGAAGCCTTTGAAGCCCCACTCATCCCGGAGCACGGTGTTCAGCAGCTCAGAGCACGCCCCGGCCCAGCGGTTGCCGACGTAGTTGAAGGCCGACATCACCGCGTCCGCGCCGCCCTCCTTGACGGAGAGCTCAAAGGGCTTCAGATAGATCTCGCGGATGGCCTGCTCGGTGGACCATGTGCACAGCATATCGTTGCGGTGGGTTTCCTGGTCGTTGAGCGCAAAGTGCTTCATGTAGGAATACACACCGTGGGCTTCTGCCCCGATGATGGCGCTGGCGGCCATTTTGCCGGACAGGAGGCCGTCCTCCGAGTAGTATTCAAAGGTGCGGCCCGCGAAGGCGTTGCGATGGATGTTCATGGCGGGGGCATACCAGCCGGAGACGTCCATCTCGTTGGCCATGACGCCGATGCTGTCGCCGAACTCTTCAGCCAGATCGGTATTCCAGGTGGCTGCGATGACCACGGCGGCGGGGAAGCCGATGGAACCCTGCTGGGTGAAGTTGTTGTTGATGGAGGCGGGGCCGTCGCAGTCGTTGGTGCGCAGCTTGCCGATGGAATCGACGGCGCTGGTTTGGTAGCCGCCCAGAGAGATCAGTGCGTTCATGTCTGCCGCGGTGAGCTCATCCAACAGCAGGTCCCATTTCTCGTCGTCATAGTCCACGCCCCGGAGGTCCACCAGCTGCAGGCCATTGTCCTGACCCATGGCAGGGGCCTCGGCATTGGGATCATCCTGGGAGGCCGGGTCGTAGTTGCCGGTCCAGAGGAATCCGGCCTTGGCATCCTCACTCATGGCGTAGCTGGCGGGTGCGGCGGTGGCGGAGTCATAGTTGGCGAAGCCGTCCGCCCGGGACAGGTAGGTGATATCGCCCTCGGCGAACTGGAACTGGCTGACGGCGGCGATCTTGTCGGTGGAGCGCTGATTGCTGGCGCCATAGGTGACGGTGCTGTTCACGGTGTAGGTCTGGGAGTCGAGCACATTGTGAGAGTCAGAATTGATGGAAATGATGTACTCGCCGGACTCCAGCACGTAGGCCCCCGCGCCATGAGCGTCAAAGGAGGCCATGTCCTCCAGGTCGATGGAAATCGTCACGGTTTCGGACTTGCCCGGCTCAATGACGCCGGTCTTGGCAAAGGCCACCAGATTGGCGCTGGCCTTTTCAATGCCGCCGTTGGTGTAGGGCGGGTTGTCGTAGACCTCCACCACGTCCTTACCCGCCGCGCTGCCGGTGTTGGTGACGGTGATGTCAAAGCTGATGGCGCCGCCGCTCTCAGAGATGGCGCCCATCTCCTGGGTGAAGGTGGTGTAGCTCAGACCGTAGCCGAAGGGATACTGGACGGTCTTATCGTAATCGATTAGGTTTTCCGCGCTGGCGGTCTCATAGAAGCGGTAGCCCACATAGATGCCCTCCACATAGTTCACGAAGGTGGGGCTGGCGGCGGCCAGCTGGGCCCGTCCGGTGTCGTTGGTGAAGATGTCCTCATAGGTGAAGTCACCGAAGTTGTTCCAGGTGGGGGTAGTGGTCAGGTCATACACAAAGGTGTCCACGGTGCGGCCGGAGGGGTTGACCTCTCCGGTCAGGATGCTGCCCAGAGCGTTGAAGCCGGACTGACCAACGCCCGCGCACCAGAGAACGCTCTTGATCTGGGGATAGTCCTCCACAAAGCCCAGCTGGAACGGATTCGCGCCGTTGTAGATCAGGATGACCCGGTCAAAGTTGTCACAGACCAGATCCAGCATCTCCTCCTCGCGGTTGGAGAGCTGAAGGTAGTGGTCGCCGCTGTCCCAGTCATTGCCCTCGTTCAGGGAATCGTCGTACAGCGGTTCATTTACCATGTCCCGGGGCAGGTCCGCGCCCTCGCCGCCGATGCGGGTGATGACCACCATGGCGGTGTCGGAGAACTCCTTTGCGCTGGAAATCAGATCGTCGGCATACTGGCTCACGTTGGGTTCGGGCAGAGTCCAGTTGGCCTCAAACATACTGCCAGTGGGGCGCTCCGCGCAGTAGCCGGTGTAGAAATCGCTCAGGGCGCTGTTGGTATTCAGCCCGGCGTTTTCCAAACCCTCCAAAAGGCTGACGGTGGGATAGCCGTCGTTCAGCGCGCCGGAGCCGGTGCCGCCGTAGCAGGGGTTGGTGGAGCCCCAGCCGAACACGTTCAGCTTATCGCCGGAGACCAGGGGCAGGGCGCCGTCGTTCTCCAGCAGGACGATGCCCTCCTTGGCAATTTCAGTGCAGAGCTGGGTGGCCTCCTCCGAGGTGCCCTGGCTGATGGAGCCGCCGCTGCTCGCCGAGTCCAGCAGGGTGCGCATGGGTCCGGTGCAGATTAGATTGGCAGTGATGACCAGGGCCAGCACGATGGCGATCCCGGCTTCACCGCGAATCAGCCGCTTGGTTGCTTTGGGGAGCTTCATGACAGCGACCATCACAATGATGGCAAGGGCCAGGACTACGCCGAAGAAAATCAACTGGTTTTGACAGGACTGCAAGACGCCAATGACGTCGCTCATGTTGATTTCTAATATTTCGTCATCTCTCTCCTTTTATTTGGAATCTTCAAAGACTGCAGGTATTGCGCACAAAAGTTCAAGGAACCTTTTTATGTGCTGCCTGCCGCGGGAAAATCCACACGGCAGGCGGCAGTGAATGAAGGAGGTTGGCTTATTTTGCGTAGGTGATGGTGATGGACTCGGGGGATGTGAGGGGAGCGGCGCTGTAGGTGGAGACGCGCTCGTCCTTGATCACGCCGGACCAGTTCAGGCCGTAGGCGAAGTCATAGGTGTTGCCGTCCGCGTCCACATAGCACTCCATATCCCGGGGCACATCCTCCTTCTGGGTCTCTACGGTCTCCATCCCGGAGGGGAACTGGAGGGGCAGCAGGCCGCAGGGCTCATAATTGCCGGAGGTTACCTGGAGGAAATAATTGTTGTCGATGCCGAATCCCACCAGGATAGCGTCCACGTCGGCCTCAAACTCGGAGACGATCATGGCCTTGTCACAGTTGGCGCAGACGATGATGGAAGCGGACTCAGGCAGGTTGGCGATAGCGTTCTGGATGCCCTCCAGGTTGGACACGTTGGTCATGCGGGACGCCTTGCCATAATAGGCGCGGTTCTCCTTCTGGGACATCTGGCCGGACACATAGGGGTTGCTGATGACCTCTACCTGCTGGCTGTCACCAGAAATGGACTGGGTGCGCACGCCCACGGAGTTGGCGGTGTACTCGCCGTACTGGAGGGACAGGGGATAATAGGTCTTGGTGGCCGCGTCATAGCCGCCGTTCTGGCCGTTTTCGTTCTGGGGGTTGTTCACGATGACGATGGCCAGGTCGCACTCCGCCAGATCAGCTGCTGTAGCGCGGATGATGTCGGCCTCGGTGTAGGTTCCTTCCGGACCAGAGGGGTCGGCGATGGTGTCGGTGACCACGTTATAATACTGGCTCACCGTGTCCAAGTCCACCGGCAGGGCCCAGGAAGCGCCGCCGTAGGTGGAGGCCGCGGTGAAGAGCATGGGAATGTAGGCGGTGGGCTTCTCGGCGGAGGAATCAGCCGCTTTAATGGTGTCATTGCTGTTTTTCAGCATGACGATGGAGCCCAGGTTCCCTCCTCTGACAGGGCGGTGGTGCCCGCGTCGGTCAGCAGGGTCTCCGCGTCGGCGGCGGTGGTGTAGGGGTTGTCGAACAGGCCGATGTCCATGAGGGTGACGAACAGGCGGCGGACGGAGTTTTGAATCTGGGTCAGAGCCTCCTCCTCGCCGATCTCCTCCTTGAGCGTGCCGTAGCCCTCGATCAGGGCGGCCAGGTTGCTGGTGCCGCCGATTTGGTCACAGCCAGCCTTCAGAACGGCGTACATATGCTCGGCCTCGGTGCCGTCCTCCATGCCCCAGGGGGTGATGACGTCGGTGCTGCCCTCCACGTACTCGGCAGTGACGCCCCAGTCGGAGCAGATCAGGCCGTCGTAGCCGTTGTCCCGCAGCAGGCTAATCTTCTAGGCGCTGAATGCGCTGCCCACTGCCTCGCCGTATTTGCCATCATGTATCTCTCCTTCCGCAATTTTGCTGATGCATATCCTGTCCGGCATATTTGCCGGGCTAATGCCGCTGTCTTAGTTGTCCCGAGCCATCACGTTGGCCTGATAGATGGCGGTGACGATCTTGCTGACCTTTGCCGCGTCGCCCAGCGCGACAGCGTTGATGCCCTTGGCTTTCAGCTCGTCATAGAGCTTATGCTCGGACACATAGCCCAGCGCCAGCACGATGCTGTCGGCGGGGATATCCAGCTTGTTACCGTCCTTGTCCTCCACGCTGACCCCGTCCTCCCGGAACTCAGTGATCCGGGTGCTCACCATGGGACGCAGGCCGTTCTGGAAATGGGTGGGGTAGATGGCCGGGTTGGCAAAGAGCATGGCCTTGTCCATGGGGTTCATGTCCATGCCCAGGTCGGGCCGCATCTCAATGAGGGTCAGGGACTCCGGTTTGTGGTTGGTCATAATCAGGTCGGCGGTCTCCAGGCCCACTTCGCCTGCACCGGCCACGATGACGTTTTTGCCCAGCGTGGCCTTACCCTTCAGCACGTCCTCGGCCTTGATGAGCTTGTCGCTGTCGATGCCGGGGATGGGGGGCATGGCGGGGTTGCTGCCGGTGGCCACAAACACGGTGTCGGGGTTCATGGAGGCCACCAGCTCGGCGTCAGCGGCGGTGCCCAGGCGGACGTCCACGCCCAGCCGCTTCAAAATCTCGCCGCCCCAGCGGATGTAGTTGGTGAAGGTCTCCTTGGAGATGGGCAGAGAGGCCACGTAGAGATTGCCGCCCAGCGCGTCGTTCTTCTCAATCAGGGTGACTTTGTGGCCACGGAGGGCGGAGACTCGGGCAGCCTCGATACCGGCGGGGCCGCCGCCGATGACCACCACGTTTTTCGTCTCGAAGGACCGCTCCACCGGCTTCTCATACCGGCCCAGGCCGGGATTGATGGCACAGCTCAACTCGTAAGGCATGACCTCGCCGGAGTTGATGCAGTTTCCGCACTTGATGCAGGTGCGGATGGCCTCCCAGTCGCCGCTGACGGCCTTGTTGGGGGTGTCGGGGTCGGCCAGGATCTGCTTGCCCAGGCGGATGGCATCGCACTCATCGTTGAGGAAGGCGGCGTTCCAATGCTCGGGGTCGTACTCACCGGAGCCGCGGGTAGTGACGGGAATGCTCAGAATGGACTTGTAGTAGGCGGTCTTATCGAACTGGCCGATGGGCTGGCGGCGGTAGCCGGCGGAGCACTCGATCTTGTGGAAGGTCTCGTAAGTACCATCGGTCTGGAGGTCAAAGTAGGTCAGGCCCACCTTCTCCAGCGCCACCACCAGCGCGGAGGTCTGGTCACGGGTGATGCCGCCCTCCACCCAGTCGCAGTCGGCACCGCAGTAGCCCACGATGAAGTCCGGGCCGCAGGCGGCGCGGATACCGGCGATGATCTCGATGGCCAGCTGCATCCGGCCTTCCAGGGAACCGCCGTACTTGTCGGTGCGGTGGTTGTTGTGGGGGGAGAAGAACTGCTCCAGCAGGTAGGCGGTGGCGCCGTGGACCTCCACGCCGTCATAGCCCACGGCCTGGGCCCGGCAGGCGGCGGCGATGAATTTGTCCCGGATGACCTCGATTTCCTCAGTGGCCAGCTCTCTGGACTGGATGAACTCACCCACCTTGCCCAGGTCGGCACAGGGGATGCCGGAGGGGGAGACGGGGTTGGTGCCGAACATACCGGAGTGGTGGATCTGGCAGATGATGGGGGTGTTGTAAGCGTGGATAGCCTCTACCAGGCGGCGGTGGCCGGGCAGGAACTTGTCATCCCAGATGGCGATCTGGGGCGTGATCCAGTGGTGGTCCTCGTCCACGGCGCAGGCTTCGGTGGTGATGACGCCGCAGCCGCCTTTGGCGCGGGCCTCATAGTGGGCGATGGTGCGGTCGCTGACCTCGCCGTCCACATGGGCGGTGCGGGTCCACAGGGGGGAATTCCAAATGCGGTTCTTGATGGAAAGTCTGCCGAGCTTCAGGGGTTTTACCAGGCCGGATACGTCTCTGTTCATAGTAGTGCCTCCTATAAAATTATTGTTAAACAAATATTTTAATTATTTGTTTAATTTCAAAATAGCACAATATCCGAATGCTGTCAACCAGCAAATTTATGATGTTATCACAAAAGGCTGGGGTCAAACGATTGGTCAGTAGCAGCGATCCGGATTCACGAATTTGATTTGTCCACGCCCCTGATGTTTACAAAGCCGCGTCTTTATGCTACGATTTTTAGAAAACAGATGGCAACAGAGGGTGATTTCGTGTCAAAAACAATTGACCAAAGCAATACGAAGGAAAAGCTCCTGCTTCATGCGGCGGACGTATTTTTGGAGTATGGCTACGAAAATACTACGGTTCGGATGATCGCCCAAAAGGCCGGGGTGAATGCCGCGCTCATCAACTACCATTACGGCGATAAGGAGACGCTGTATCTGGAGGTTGTCCGGTACTGGGCAAGGGATGCGTTTCAGAATTTTCCATTGGGCTTTCTGAACGATCCCAACGCCGACCCGGCAGAAAAAATTCGGACCTTTATCTATCATGCCCTGATCTGTCTCTTTGGGCCGGAGGGAAGGGGGACGGGATTTGGCAGGCTGTTGGTCCATGAGGCGGCGGTGCACCCCTCCGCAGTGGTGCAGAACATCGTCTCGGAGACCATCGGCCCGCCGACTAAAGCCGTGACAGCGGCTGTTGCGCAAATCACCGGGATCAGTGACGTGGAAAAGCTGCAGGTGTATACCGCTTGCATTGTAGGACAGACGGTGTACTTTTACCTCTCGCGGAATTTGACGAAGGAATTGCTGGATATTCCCGCAATCAGCGGCAGTCAGGATATTCGGTCACTGAGTGATGAAATCTACACCTTTTCCATGGCGTCACTCAACTATTTGAAGGAAGAATCAGAAGCATGAAAATGGCGCATATTACCATCAATACGGCCAAACTGGACGAGTCTATACGGTTCTATCAGACCGCTCTGGGTTTGAACATTGCCGAGGATTTCAGGGCAGCGGGCGGGCTGCCCATCGTGTTCCTGCGCGGCGCGTCTGATGAGGTCAGCGTTGAGCTGATTGAAAATGCGGATCAGCCTTACAGCGGAGCGGGGCTGTCCATCGGTTTTCATGTGGATGACGTACAGGCGGCCCGGGAGCAGGCGGAACGGGATGGATTCCACCCTTCGCCCATGATATCGCCGAAGCCGGGCGTTATGTTTTTCTTTCTGGAAGACCCTAATGGTGTAAAAATCCAACTGACATAGGACAGCGCTGTTTTTCTTAGGAATGGGCCTGCCAGAATGACACAGCCCGCTCCAGCCAGCCTTCGGCGGGGGTGCCGGTCCCCAGGCCCACGCCGTGGCTGGTGCCGGGGAAGGTCTCGTACTCGCAGGCGACCCCTTCCGCCTTGATCGCTCTGACGATCATTTGGCTGTTCTCCACCGGGACCATGTTGTCGTGGTCGAACTGCCACACGTAGGAGGCGGGATATTTGTCTGTGACCTGGAGCTCAACGGAGTAAGCCCGAACGGTAGCAGGGTCGGCCTTTTTCCCGATGAGGAGACTTTTGGAGCCCCCGTGGGTTTTCCCACCCATGGTGATCACCGGGTAGGCCAGAATCATCGCAGACGGCGCGGGCAGTCCGTAGTGGGCATAGCCCAGGCTTTCCGTACCGAAGGACGCGGCCAGGTGTCCGCCCGCCGAGAAGCCCATGACGGCGTAACCCTCCCGCTCCACGTTTAGCTCATCCGCGTGATCCAGGATGTAGCGGACCGCCTGGGCAAGATCGTCCATGGGATTGGGGGCTTTTGCGTCCTTTCCGCAACGGTACTGCATGGAAAAGGCCGCGTAACCCATGGCGTTGAGCTGTTTGATAACGGGGTAAGCCTCCACCGTAGAGCAGACGGACGAGTATCCACCGCCAGCGCACACAATGACAAATTTGCTTTTTTGCGGAGGGGTAAGAGCGGCAATCCCAGTGAGACCTTTGCTGGGGTCGGCCTGCCGTTCCGCCTCGCTGTAGATGTGGTGAAAGACCTTTCCCGCCCGGGCTTTCATGGAGAGGTAGTTCAAGCCTTCCGCTATGTCCTGGGGGTTCCATGTGCCCACCATTTTGCACATGGTTTTGATCTTCATCATGCCGGAAATCACACCGCCGATGCCGGGGAACGCGCCGGCCATGTACTCATATCCCGCAAACTCCGGCTGCCTTGCAATGTCCCTGATCTTGCTTTCTGCTGTGAACATTTCCTACGCCTCCTTGACGCCGCAGGTGAATTCATGGGTTCCGGACTCTACTTCATGGACCGTCCCATCGGGCAGCTTCACCCGAGCGGGCCGGGGTACGTCGATGCTGAGCCGGAATTGATCTCCCTGCTGCTCCCAGTCGGAGCGGATCAGACCAGCGGCGCTCTCATAGCTGCATTTCACATAGAGAAAGCTGCCGCCCACAACCGGGGCGATGAGGATCTTCTCAAATCCCGGCTCCAGGGGCTGAATTTTGGCGCTGCGGCTGTAAAGCCAGCCGACGATGGCTCCGGGGGAATAGTGGTTCAGGGAGTTGGTGGGCTTGCCGCGCTCGTCCTTGCCGTACCAGTTCTCCCACACGGTGGTAGCGCTTGGTTGACCTCGTACAGCCAGCCGGGCTGCTCCTCGTTTTCCAGCAGACGGTAAGCGGTTTCCCCGTAGCCATAGTCGGAGAGAACATTGCAGATGTGGGGCGTAGACAGGAAACCTGTGCCGATGCGGTACTGATTGGCAATGACAGCAGCGTTCAGCTCCCGCACGATGGCGGCTTTGTCCTGTTCCTCTGCCAGGTCCAGCGCGATGGGCCGCACATACCGGCACTGGCGCTTGGAGTTGACCTTTCCGTTCGGCAAAAACTCCTTGCGGTAGGACGCTTTCACCCGGTCACTGAGCTGGGCATAACGCTTGGCATCATCGGCTTTCCCGAGAATGGCCGCGATCTCCGCCAGCTTTCCGGCGGACCAGGCGTAATAGGCGCTGGCCACCTCTACGTCTGGGACCGTAAAGCCCTTCAGCGCCCCGGCTAGCAGGCTACTGCCGGGCTCCAGCCACTCGCCCCAGTGGAAGCCGGTGTCGATCAGGTCGTTCCAATGCTTCCCCTTGTCGGCCTCCACCAAATCAGAGCTAGCCTGAGAGTAGTTGGTATAGGTCATGATTCCAAAGTTGAGCATGGCGGGGTTAGAGGTCACATTGACCACAAAGGTGTCGGGCAGGTGACCGCTGGGGTTGACCGCGCCGGACAGAACGTCCGCCACACCCAGAAAGCCGTTCATCCCCGGCGTGCCCACCCAGAGAATGGCGTCAAGGCCAAAGGCAGGGTAAAGAGCTACGAAGGCATGAAAGACCTCAGCCTGAGCGCCAAAACCATCCGCGGCCTCCATGCCATGCTCCGCCAGTGTCTGGACCAGGCAGTGCAGGAACGACTGATTCCCTATAACCCCGCCGCAGGGTGCAAGTTGCCACCCAAGGAAAAGAAAGAGATGCACACTCTCCCGGCGGAGAAAATCAGCGCCTACCTCAGTGCGGCGGATGAACACGGCGTACTGCCGATGTTCTACCTGGAGCTAACCACGGGCATCCGCCGAGGAGAACTGGTAGCCCTCCTCTGGGATGACCTTGACCTGGAAAACCAGACGTTGGCCATCTCCAAATCCGCTGGACGGATCAACGGCGAGGTAAAAGTGACCCAACCCAAGACCGCCAACTCGGTGCGGACGATCTACCTACCGCAGGAAACCATCGACCTGCTAATCCAGGAGCATAGCAAGCACCCCAGCAACCCGATCATGTTTCCCTCCCCGGTGACAAGCAAGCTCTATGGCCCGGATTGCATCGGGCGGCTGCACAAAACCCTGCTGAAGAAGGCCGGAATCACCGAAAATATCCCCTTCCTCGGTCTGAGACACACCTTCGCCACCTTGGCGATCCAGCAGGGAGTGGACGCCAAAACGGTCTCCAGCATCCTGGGCCACTACAGCGCAGGCTTCACGCTGGACACCTACACCCACGTCACCGGAGAGATGCAGAAAGAAGCGGCCCAGCGGATGGGCAGCTTCATCGCCCAAGCAGTGTAAAAAATACAGAAAAAGAATGCGGAAGTACCGAGCAAACCAGCCCGGTACTTCCGCAAAAATTTCTGGTATGGGTCTTGTTTGGGTCAAATCGAAAACGCAAAAATTTTGAGCAAAGCAAATCGAACAAAAAGCAAGCAAAATCTCCTAATTTCACCGGAAATCAGGAGATTTTTGGCTTGTCACTACGAAATCACTATTTCTGAAAAGCGTTGTGGGGCAACGGTTCCCCGATGCCAGATATCCCACACTGCGTGCAGCTCCAAATCATGATCATCTGAGGCGGCTCGGCGGCGTTATGGGGGTGCGCCGTCCGCGCGGGGCCTGTTATGCCAGACTGAGCCGAAATTCTTTGCCCCCTATCGTATAAATGACGCAGAGACCCCGGTTTGCGTCTACGCGGATATTCTCCGCCCGGCTGAGTTCACGCAGGGCGCGATACTGTTCCCGGGCGGCAGGGCTGTAGCCCGCCGGATCGTCGGAAGTGAGCAGCACCCCGCCCAGTAGCGCATTTACCCGGGCCAGCTTCTGCTTCTGCTCCGCAGTGAGTTTCAGGTTTTCTTCCCGGAGGAAAAAAACGTCCGGGTCGCTGAGCCAGGCTCTGCCGTTGAGCTGGCGGCGGAAGATCGTGTTGACGATGGCCTGTTTGGTGGACACCCGTTCCCGGTGGAACAGGCGCATATACCACACATCGTCCCAGTCCAGCCCCACGTCGCAGCCCACCCGGCAGTAATCCACCAGACCGAAGGCCGACATCACCGGCACGCCGCAGCCCAAAATCAGCTTGTCCCCGCACCACTCCCGCAACAGCTCCATGGCCCGAACCATCCGTCCGGCGCGGCTCTCGGTTTTCGTGCCGAAGGGGGCCGCGCCATAGAGGAAATCCAGCTTCACCAGGTCGAAGCCCCACTGATTCAGCACCCGGTCAAAGACGCCGCGCAGATAGTCCCGCACTGTCGGCAGGTCGATATCCAGAGCGTAAAAGCCGCTCCAGTTCCCGCCGCATTTCCAGGGCTGGCCGTTGACCTTCAGCAGCCAGTCCGGGTGTTCCCGGTACAGGCTGGAATCCGTCTCGCACACAAAGGGGGCCAGCCACAGCCCCGCCAGAAAGCCCGCGCCATGGATTTCCTCCGCCACGGCCTTCATGCCGCTGGGGAATTTCGCACTGTCCGGCTCCAGCCAGTCGCCGACCTGGGGCTCCCAGCCGTCGTCCACCTGGAACAGGTCGCCGGGGGACAAAAGGGTTTTGCACCCTGCCAGGTCGGAGGAAATGGCCTCCTGGGTAATGTCCTGGTACCGGTTATACCAGCTGGAATAGCCCGCCAGTTTTTTGTCCGTCCGGGGTTTGACCCCCATGGCGGCAAACCAGCCGTCGAATACCTGCGCTTCCGTGCCCTCGGCGAAGTACAGGTCAAAGGCGGGAAACGTCCCACCGGGATGCTCCACCCCGGCGCAGTCCCGCTCGATGGTAAGCAGGCCCCGGTTCGCGTCGTATCGGAAGATGGTGTATCCGGGCCGCTCATCCAGGGAGGCGATGAGACAGAACCGCTCCCCCCGGCGGAAATAGCACCAGGAAAAGCCGTGGAACAGGCCCTGCTTGTTGGGATAGTCCACGAAGTGATAATCTCCGTAGCGATCAAAGGCGTATTTGTCCAGCAGGGGCTTGGGCACATGGGCCAGCCCCCGGATTTTGTCTCGCCTGCCGTATTCCGGGCAATAGGTCCAGGTCTGATAGCCATTGAAGAAGGCCCGCTCGTCCTTGCCCATCTCCCAAGGGAGGATGGCGGTGACTGCCTGAATGGTTCCGGCGGGGGCGCCGCAGCGGATGCGGACGGCGCCGTCCGGCCCGTCCACTACCCCGGTGAGGGTGCGTCCGCCCACCAGGACGCGCCAGCGCAGCAGCTTATCCATTACCGTCACCCCCGGTCCGGAGCTGGCGGCCGATCTCCTCCACCCGCTGGTCGGTGAGGGTGAACTTGTTTCGGAACAGCACAAACGCCGCGGCCAGCACGATCATGGGCAGCACCGTCATCATCAGACGCAGACCCAGCAGAGTCCCGGCGCTCTGGACGGCCACCGGTCCGGTTTCGTCGGTGTTGCCCGCCAGACCGATGAGGTCCAGTCCGATCCCGGTGAGGAATACCGCCACGCCGGAGGCGGCTTTGACCACAAAGGTCTGCATGGAGAAGATGACGCTCTCCTCCCGCCGGCCGGTTTTCAGCTGGCCGTAATCTACGCTGTTGGACAGGAACAGGGTGGTGAGTACGGACAGCATCCCGTTGCAGATGAAGACCACCACCCCAGGGATCAGCAGGAGGGGGAGATGCCCCGACAACCCTACCAAGAGGAACGCGAGCATGACCACATAGGCGCAGAACGCGGAAACCAGGCTGACGGCAAAGATCCGGGTATTGGACAGTTTTCTGCGCAGCAGTGGGTAGACCACCATCATACCAAGGATCTGGGCCGCCCCGCCCACGGTGGAGAACAGGGTGTAGCTGCCTTTCCAACCCTCCCCGCCGAAGTCATATTTGAAGAAGTAAATGATGAAGTTGGAGGTGAGGTACAGTGCGGAGTTGATGAGCACAATGCTGGCCACCACCACCATGGCCTGATCGTTGCGCAGCAGGGCGGTGAACATCTCCTTTACCCCGGCGGTCTCCATCTCGGTCTGGGAGTTCTCCTGAAAAAGGACGCAGCACAAAATCTCCGCCGCCACGAACAGCACCGACACGATGAGGGCAAACCGGCCAAAGCCTGCCCGCTCGCTGTCACCCCCCAGCACCCCCACCAGCGCGACAGTGAACATGGCGATGAGGGCGCTGCCCACTCCCGCGCAGGTGCGGCCCACCACGGACAGGTTTTCCCGGTCCGCCGGGGTCTTGGTGACAGCGGGGATCATGGACCAATAGGGGATGTCCATCATGGTATAGGTGACGCCCCAGAGGATATACGCCACGGCGAAGTAGGCCATCAGTCCCGCGCCCTCGGCGTGGGGGGCGTTGAACAGCGCGTAGAGCACCACCGCGTTCAGTATGGTGCCGCTGAGCAGCCAGGGTCGGAACCGGCCCCAGCGGCTTTTTGTTTTTGCCACCAGCACCCCCATAAAGGGGTCGTTGAGCGCGTCGAACACCCGGGCCACCATCAAAATCAGCCCCACGAAAGTGGCGCTGAGGCCCAGCACGTCCTGATAGAAGTACATCACATAGGATGCGGACAGGGCATACACCATGTCCTTGCCCACGGCGCCGATGCCGAAGGCGGCTTTTTGCTTCAAGGTCAGATCCATCTTTCTTCCTCCTTGGTCTCAATGGTGAAGTTGACCGTCACGTCCCCGGTCTGTTCCGTGTGGACGGTAAGGGAGGCGGTTCCCGCTGTGCCCAGGGTGCGCACATAGGCGCCGCACATACCGCCCTCGGCGGTGACGGTGGCGGGGCCTGCCAGCTCCGCGTCCCCGGACAGGGCGAAGGACACAGGAAGCTGGGCATAGGGGGCCGGGTTCCCGTTCCCATCCAGGATACGGACCCGGATCGCGGCCATGTCGTAGCTGGCCCCCTCGGTGAGGGAGGTATGGCTGGCCCTTACCTCCAAATGGAGCTTCGCCGAGGGGCGGCAGGTGACGCTGGCCACGGTTTTGCCGTCCTTGATCCCGTCAAAGCGCCAGCTGGTGGCCTCGCCTCCCCAGTTGGCCACGTATTTGCCGTAGAGGTCCACGCCGTCCTGGAATTTCAGGCCGTACCGAACCATACACCAGGCCATTTTGACCTTATACGACGCTGGAAGCCCCGCCAGCCCGTATTTGCCCGCTGCCAGCAGGCACTCCCGCAGGAGCTTTGCCTTCTCCGGCGGAAAACCCTCCTGGCTCTCCAGCAGTTCGCCAATGGTGTCATCCACCACAAAGGGGGGGTGGGGCAGAGAGGATCTTCGGTTTTGGCGCAGTCGGGTGACAAAGACCCCGTTTTTATACAGCGCCACCTCGTCCGCGTTGGAAAACACGTACACACGCCCTCTCCGTCCCGCCGGGTAATCGCCGATGTCCATGGAGGAGCCCACCGTCAGCACTGGGGCCGTCTCTCCCTGGCTGGCATAGGCCGCCGCGGCCAGCTTGGGGTTCCGGAAGGCGTCCATCACGCCGTGATAGCAGATCCGGTCGCCGGAGCCGAAGTCCTTGTGGGTAGGGTAGTCAAACATACACCAGCCAAAGCACCCTGCGTGTTCCTTCCACGCCGCGTCCTGCACCCGAAGGTGGCGCAGGGCCTGCTCCTGCCGCCGCGCCCAGGTGTCAAAGGGCTTGGTGGGGAACATGTGGCCGTTGCACTCCGAGATGAGGAGTGCTTTTTCCATATCCGGCGTGACGTCCTTTTTGGGCCTGGCCCCGGGGGTCCTGCCGTTGTGGGAGAAGTCGTTATAGGCGTACACGTCCTCCAAAAGGCTGCTTTTTTCCAGATACCGCACGCCGGAGGTCTGACGGCTGGGATCCAGTTCATGGGCAATGGCGTTGGTGCGGGTATAAAACTCGTCGTCATCCAGGCTCTCGTTGATGCGCACGCCCCACAGTATGATGGATGGGTGGTTTCGGTATTGCAAAACCATCTCCCGGGTGTTCTGGCAGGCCTGATCCTTCCACGCCCCGTCTCCGATATGCTGCCAGCCGGGGATCTCGGTGAACACCAGCAGGCCCAGCTGATCGCACGCGTCGATGAAATGCCGGCTTTGAGGATAATGGCTGGTGCGCACGGCATTGCAGCCCAGTTCCTCCTTCAAAATGCGGGCGTCCTCCCGTTGCAGGGCTTCCGGGGCGGCATAGCCAACGTAGGGATAGCTCTGATGGCGGTTCAAGCCGCGGAGGAAGGTCTTTTTGCCGTTGAGGTAGAAGCCGTCCGCTTTGAACTGCGCGGTGCGGAAGCCGAAGGCGGTCTCCTGCCGGTCCAGCTCCATCCCGTCCGGGGCCAGGAGGCGGACCTCACAGCGGTAAAGATTGGGCCGCGCCGTGTCCCAGGGCTTGGCGTTCGGAACCTTGGCCTTCCCCGGCGCACCGGTCCACACCGTTTCCCCCGCGTTGTCCAAAATGGAGACCTCCAGCGCTGCCCCATCGGGCGCGCCATCGGTGGCCACCTTGACGTTTGCCGTGGTCAGCGACGGAGTGGTAACGTAGATATCGGTGATATACCCACTCTCCCGCACGTCCAACCACGCCTCCCGGTACAGCCCGCCGTAGGTGAGGTAGTCTACCACGAAGCCGAAGGGCGGGATGGCCGGGTTTTCGCTGGTATCCAGCTTGACTGCCAGCAGGTTGGACTGGCCCGGCTCCACCAGCTTTGTCAGCTCCACGCGGAAAGCGGTGTAGCCGCAGCGGTGGGTGGCCGCTTCCACGCCGTTGACGTACACCGTGGCAATGTGGGCCGCGCCGTCCAGTTGAAGGAACAGCCGCTTGCCCGCCAGTCCGGCGGGGATATCCAGCGTCCGGCGGTAACCGCACAACATCAGATAGTCCTCCGGATCGATGCAGTGCAGAGGCAGCTCCTTACAGGTGTGGGGCAGGCGGACGGTTTGGGCCTTGCCGCCCCCGGCCAGGAATTCGTCGCTCCACCGGGGGGTGAATTCCCAGCTGTTGCATAAGCTATACCTCATCGTCTCTCCTCCTGATTCCGTTCATAATGATGTCCATCATAGCGGCCAGGGTGTCCGCGTAGCTGGCTCCGTTTTCGCCGTTTACAAGGAAACCTTCGATGGACGCGGTGACCATCTGCCGCAGTACCGGGATAGACACCGGCCGGATGCGGCCCTTCGCCACCCCTTCCTCCAGCAGGGCGATGGTGGGCTCCCAGTTGGTCGCCAGGTGTTGCCGTACCCGGTTGGCCACGGAAGGGTACTTTTCGTCCAGCATACCCAGCAGGCGGAAATCCATCGCTTGATACTGCTCCGGCAGAGCGATCATGACCGACCTAATCCGCTCCTCGATGGGGCCGGAGGTCGCGATCAGCGACTGCTTTTCCTGATGAATGCGGTGGAACAGATCGTCTACCATGTCCATCAGAAGCTCCTCCTTGGATGGGTAGAGCGTGTAAATGGTTTTTTTGCTGATGCGCAAAGCATCGGCCACCTCCTGCATGGTGAACCGCAGGCCCTCCGCCTGAAACAGTGCGGCGGCCGCGCCGATCATGCGCTCGCGCAGCTCCATGGCGAATTCCTCCTCGTATAATAAGTTTCAAGTTAATAGGTTTTAAGTATCAGCAGGCTTGGAGATGCCCGTGATACAATAGCTGTAGGACAGCAGGGACAAGTTCTCTTTCCTCCCGTAGAGCCGAAAGGCT
>CATKZW010000016.1 GCA_949841465.1 uncultured Oscillospiraceae bacterium | reverse complement strand
CTGTTTTAAAAATCTGCAGGGACAGGGCTTAGATTGGTGTTGCCTTTTTGCCTCCCACACAGCCCTTTTGACCCAATTCTCTTTCAAATTTTCTTGCATCACCTACTTGACTTCATACCATTAGACTCTCTGCTGCTTGCGCAGTCGGTTTACTCTTGTAAGCCTATTATAGCAGAGAGGACTACAGTTGTCAACTGCTTCTGAGCGAATTCTGTATGGTCAAATTTATGCTTTACTGACAACTGCTACCTAAATAATCCCGTTTGTGAGAAAACCGCAAGCAATGCACGATGATCCCATCGTGCATAAATGAGCGCCCCACCTTCCGGTGGACGTTCATTCTGCTTGCTGGGGGCAGCGCCCCCAAACCCCTTTGAGCAGTTCCATTCTGGAACTGGCTGCGCGTCCCTCCGGGACACTCCTTTGCCCAACAGTCTGCCAAAAAAATTTGTAACGCTTTAGAAAGCCGTTTTTGTCGTTCTAATACAAACACATATCCTTCGCAGATGTACGTCTCAAACTCGTTGATATGACTTGCTTTAGCGCGACCTAAACCGTTACAGTTTCCGCAAATAGGAGCCCTTTTTTGCGCTTCGAGGGTAAAGACACCATCCCCTCAAAATATGCGATCTGAACCCGTTGAGACAGCGGACTTTGCGGCCCTCTATTTGCGGATTCAGATGCAATAAAATGTCGCATCTAAATGAGAGCTGCGTAGACGCTTATACGACGTTTTTGAACCTCTAAGGGCAATCATATTACTACCTGATGGGAGATACTGTGAAGCCGTTGCGGCACAAGGGCTGGGAAGCCCTAAACGTCTACGCTGAACCGTTTGGGGGCGATGCCCCAGTGTAGAAAAAGTAACCCCGATTTTCTCCCTCCGAATGATATTGTATTGCCCTCTCATTTTCCCATCTTCAAACCCGTTGCGGCACTTGCCTTTCAACCCCTTACTTTTTCTACCATCGCAGCCTTGACAGCTCAACCGAAATCAGATAAAATATCTTCAATAGGCGAGTGCAAAATTAAGAATCTTGTGCGGTCAATGATTCTTGTTTTGCATAAGCGCCACCCAGGAAAGAAGGTCTGTCTATTCAAGTCCCCCAAATTTTATGTACGAGAAGGAAAAGGGAAAATGTGCCTTCGTAAATTTTATACGGAGGACAACACTTGAGTAGAAGAAAAAAGCTCGTCAACAACACCGACATTCCACAGCACAAGATTGAAGCCATTGCCCGCTGTATCATACCGGACATTCTTGCGTTTTACGAGAGCGAGGAAGGCCAACGAGAGTTTGCCGAGTGGAAAGCACAGAGGGATGCAGAACATCGGGAACCTAAAAAAGAATAAAACATGAAAGGTCAGGCACATCGCTTTCCAACGATGCGCCCGACCTTTTTCATATGACCTGCTTCTTTTTCCTCGGCCCTCTCGGTTTAGACGTCGGCTTCCGTTCCACCCCATTTCGAAAATGGGTACTTTCAAATCTCTCAAAGAAAACCAATAATCCGAACCCATCTCCTATCGGAAAAAGGTTCGGATTATATGGGTTTGGTGCGCCTGAAGGGACTCGAACCCACACGCGTTTCCGCACGAGAACCTAAATCTCGCATGTCTACCAATTCCATCACAGGCGCATATGGGCGGTGGAGTGTTCCCACCGCCGTTTTTGTTTACCATATCAGAGTGGCAAAATAATCATCCGGCGTTTCAGCCCGCCGCAGGAGCTCCACCGAGCCGTCCTCCCGGAGGAGCAGCTCCGCTGAGCGCAGCTTGCCGTTATAGTTGTATCCCATGGAGAAGCCGTGAGCCCCAGCGTCATGAATAACCAGAATGTCGCCCATCTCAATCTTGGGCAGCGCCCGATCAATGGCAAACTTGTCGCTGTTCTCGCAAAGAGAGCCCACTACGTCGTACTCATAGTCGCAGGGTGCGTCTTCCTTGCCCAGCACCGTGATGTGGTGATAGGCCCCGTAGACGGCGGGCCGCATCAGGTTGGCAGCACAGGCATCCACGCCGATATATTCCTTATAGATATGCTTCTCGTGGACGGCGGTGGTAACCAGGTGCCCAAAAGGGGCCAGCATAAACCGCCCCAGCTCAGTGTAGATGGCCACATCCCCCATCCCGGCGGGAACCAGAATCTCCTCGTAGGCCTTCCGCACACCCTCGCCGATGACTACGATGTCGTTGGCAGCCTGCTCCGGGCGATAAGGGACGCCCACGCCGCCGGATAGGTTGATGAATGCCACATGGCAGCCGGTCTCCTTGGCTACATCGGCGGCAGTCTGGAACAGCAGCCGGGCCAGGGCCGGATAGTACTCGTTGGAGATGGTGTTGGAGGCCAGAAACGCATGGATACCGAAATGCTTCGCGCCCAGCTCCCTGAGTCGAGTGAACGCCTGGGCCAGTTGGGGCCGGGTCATGCCGTACTTGGCCTCGCCCGGGTTGTCCATCACTTGAAAGCCCTCTTCACTCTCCCCCAGGGTAAACACTCCGCCGGGGTTGAAACGGCAGCACACTATCTCAGGCACCCTGCCCAAGGTGTTGTACAGGAAGTCCACATGGGTCAGGTCGTCCAGATTGATGTTGGCCCCCAGCCGGGCGGCCAGCTCAAACTCCTCCGCCGGTGTCTCGTTGGAGGAGAACATAATCTCGCTCCCAGAGAACCCGCACCGCTGGGCCATCATCAGCTCGGTGAGCGAGGAGCAGTCCACGCCGCAGCCCTCCTCCCGCAGCAGCTTGAGAATGCCGGGGGTTGGGGTGGCCTTGACGGCAAAGTATTCCTTAAACCCCGGATTCCACACGAAAGCGGCCTTCAGCGCCCGGGCGTTCTCCCGGATGCCCCGCTCGTCGTAAATGTGGAAGGGGGTGGGATAGGTCTGTTTGATCTCCTGGGCCTGGGCCAGGGTGAGAAAGGGCTTTTTCATCTCTCTGTCTCCTTGGATGGACTTGTGCCCTTTATCATATCGGATTTTCTTCCGGTTGTCAACTGTCCGTTGGCGGTTTTGGCTCCCCGTACACCTTGCCCTCCACATAGGCCATCATACGGTTTCGCAGCCAGCAGAACACTGCCAGCCAAAAGGGCGAAATCAGCACCCACAGCTGGTCAAAAGAAAGCTTCACGGACACGGTGGTTCCAACCAATATGCTGACCACAATCAGCCAAATGTTGTCTCGCAGCCACTTTTTCTTGAAAAACCCTGTGCGTTCCTTCACAGAAAAGCAGCTCTCCCGCACCGCCGCTATCAGGTTTTCATCCGCCTGCTTGCGGAACTGCTCATCATTTAAGCGTTCTGCTGACAGCAGTTCGTTGACGCTGACGCCCAGCGCCTCGCCCAGGGGAACTAGCAACTCGATGTCCGGCATATAATTGCCGTTCTCCCAGCGGGAGACGGTCTTGTTGGTGACACCCAGCTTCCGGCCCAGCGCCTCCTGGGTGAGCCCCTGCTCTTTGCGCAGCCGAGCAATAAATTTCCCTACCTTGGCCTGATCCATTTTGCTCCCTCCTTTGGGAGAAAGTATACCACGCCTGGCCCTGAGAATCACTCCCCACAGACCGCGAACATCAGAACCACAGGGCCTGTTCGTCCATCCCGTCACGCCTCCTGTCCCGTCTCCCGCAGCAGCCGGGTGCGCAGGGCGGAATACCGCCGCGTCTGCCGGTCGTTGGCCACCATCTGGGCCATCAGCTCCCCGCTGCCCACCAGGATGAACAGCTCCCTGGCCCGGGTGATGGCAGTGTACAGCACCCCCCGTCCCAGCAGGGAGGGCGGCACGTCGCTGAGGGCCAAAATCACCGCCCGGTACTCGCTGCCCTGGGCCTTGTGGACGGTGACGGCGTAGGCGGGCTCCAGCTCCCCCAGCATTTCTGGGGGATACTCCACCAGCCGCCCGTCAAAGGACACGGTGATCCCCCCGGGGGTCACCTCCTGGATCACGCCCACGTCCCCGTTGAACACCCCCAGGTCCCGGTCGCCGGTGGAGGGGTCCTCCCAGGGCAGGTCGTAGTTGTTCTTGATCTGCATCACCCGGTCGCCCTGGCGGAAGATGTAGGGGCCGAAGGCCCGCTCCCCCTTGCCCTCGGCCGCAGGGTTCAGCGCCTCCTGCAAGGCCCGGTTCAGCGCGGCGGTGCCCGCCCCCCGCTTCCGGGTTGGGGACAGCACCTGGATCTGCTCCGGCGGGATGCCCATGTTCTTGGGCAGGCGGGTCTGGCACAGCTCCACAATGGTATCCGCCGTCCTGGCCGCGTCCCGGCGGCCCAGGTAGAAGAAGTCCTTGGACTTGTTTTTCAGCTCGGGGACGGTCCCCCGGTTCACCCCGTGGGCGTTCATGACGATGGCGCTCTGCTGGGCCTGACGGAAAATCTCCGTCAGCGACACCGCGGGCACCACCCCGGACCGGATCAGATGGTCCAGCACGTTCCCCGGCCCCACCGACGGCAGCTGGTCCGGGTCGCCCACCAGCACCAGGCGGCAGTCCCCCCGCAGGGCGGCCAGCAGCGCCGCCATCAGGGACATGTCCACCATGGACGTCTCGTCCACGATGACCGCGTCCACCTCCAGCGGGTCGCTCTGGTTTTTGGTGAAGGCCAGCTGCCCGGTGTAGGGGTCCAGCTGGGTCTCTAGCAGCCGGTGGATGGTGACCGCCTCCGCCCCGCAGGTCTCGCCCATCCGCTTGGCGGCCCGGCCGGTGGGGGCGGTGAGGGCGGTGGCCAGCCCCAGCTGGTCAAACAGGGCCAGCACCCCCCGCAGGGAGGTGGTCTTGCCGGTGCCCGGCCCGCCGGTGAGCAGCATCACCTGGCGGCCGGCGGCCAGGGCCACCGCTGTGCGCTGCTGCTGGGCGTACTGTATGCCCTGCTCCCGCTGGATTGCGTCGATGAGCCGGTCCAGCCCCTCCGGCGGCACGATCTCCGTCCGGCACATCTCCCCCAGCCGCATGGCCACGTAGCACTCCGCGCCGTACAGCCCGGCGGGGTAGCAGGCGGTGACCCCGGCGATGTCCTCCCGGACCACCTCCCCCCGCTCGATGAGCGCGTCCAGCCCCTGGGTGAGGCAGTCCCCCTCCACCCCGATGAGGGCGGCGGTGGCGCTGAGCAGCTTGCCCTCCGGCAGGAACACGTGGCCGTTGTCGGCATTGTGGTCCAGCTCGAAGACCAGGGCGGACTCCACCCGCTGGGGGTCGTCCCCCGCCACCCCCAGCTCGATGGCTAAGGCGTCCACCTGGGCGAAGGGGATTTCCAGGGAGCGGTCGGCCAAGAGGTAGGGGTTGTCCTGCACCACGTCCACCGCCATGGCCCCAAATCGCTGGTAGAGCGGCATGGCGGCGCTCAAAGGCAGCCTGTGCTCGGCCAGGAAGTCGGCCAGCCGCCGCATGCCCATCTTCTGGCGGAAGCTCTCGCCGATGGCCCGGGCCCGCTTGGGGGACACCCCCCGGATCTCGGCCAGCCGCTCCGGCTCGTTCTCAATGACGGACAGCGCCTGCTCCCCGAAGCGGTCCACGATCTGCCGGGCCAGCCCCATGCGCACCCCCTGCACCACGCCGGAGGCCAGATACTCAAAGATGGCCTTCTCCCCCACAGGCATCCGCCGGACCACCACATCCGCCTTGAACTGCTCGCCGTAGCTGGGGTGGCGGCCCCAGGAGCCCTCCAGCTCCAGCTCCTCGCCGGGGGCCACGCCGGGCATGCAGCCCACCACCGTGATTTCACCCTTTTCGCCGCACTCCAGCTTGAGCACGGTGTAGCCGTTCTCCTCGTTGCGGAACAGCACGGCGGACACCGTGCCCCCCACCTGGTTCTGCCCTGTCCGTTCTACGATCTCCTCCGGCATGACCGGACCCCCATTCCAAACAAACGTTTTAGATAATTATACCAAAGTCCGCCCCGGTTTGCAAGCCCAAAACAGTCCCCGGCGTCCAGCGGACGCCGGGGATATTTTGTGTCTATTCCAGATAGGCGGCGTATACCTCCCGCCGGGTGAAGCCCGCCGCCGGGCCGAACAGCCCTCCCGGCAGGGCGGTGACCAGGCCGTCGGACTTGACGTCCCTGGGGATGAGCCCCTGCTCCACGCACCACTCCAGTGCGCCGCAGTAAGCGTCCTCGTGCTTTCCCGTCCGGCGGATCTTCGCCCAGCGGCGGCCCATGGCCTCCTTTTTGGGCGCCAGCAGCATGGCAAGCTCCCCCCAGGTCATGGGGTTGTCCAGCCGCAGGCGGTTATCGGAATAGGCCACCGCCCGGTCGGTCTGCAGGTGGCACAGCTTGTCAAACAGCGGGTCGTCCCGGCCCAGGTCGGCGAAGGGGCTCTCCGCCATAAGCTGCTCCACCGTCGCCACCCGGTAGCCGTATTCCTTCAGCAGCTCCAGCTGCCTGCGCAGGCCGAAGGCCACCGGCGTGCGCTTGGCCATGTTGTAGCCGTCCTTCTGGAAGATGATTTGCCCGCAGAAGAAGTCCGGGTCCTTTTCCAGCGCCATTTTCACCACATTCTCCATGGCGTTGACCTCTGCCGCCAGCGCCGCGTCCGGGTCGGACAGGGTGGAGGGCAGCCAGCCCGCCCCGTCGAAGGAGGCGGCCATATACTGGTAGCCCAGGCGGTCGTACACGTCGTAGCTGGTGAAACCGTCCTGCATTTTGTCCACGTAGTGGGGCGGGCGGGACAGAGTGATCTGATAGCTGTATTCCTCCCGCATCAGCTGGTCCAGCTTGTTCAGGTCGTCCACCGCCTTGTCCACACTGCCCAGGTACTCCCGGGCCCCGTAGACGAAGGGCTTTTTGCCGAAGATGATGTGGCGGTAGCCGTGGTTGGTGATCTGGTGGCCCTCGTCCAGAATGCGGCGGATGAGCCGGTGGTTGTGGGCCGCGCCCCCCTTGTCGTCATGGCCGATGTCGGGGTAATGGTCGAACTTGATCCCGCCCCAGGCGGCGCTGCCCACCTTCCCCGCCTCGTCCGGGTAGTTCTCCCCGGTATCACCCACCACATCGAAGGTGCCCTTGGCGTCGAATTCCGCCAGGACGTCCAGCAGCACGTCGGTGAGGGCCCGGCCCCCGAAGCGGTCCGGGGAGACAGGCATGTCCATGGGCCCGTCGTCGAAGGTCATGGCGCAGACCCGCTTGTCCGTCTTGACCCGCTCGATGCGGCGGGTATAGCTGAGGTGGTGCTTCTCCTCTGGAAGGACCTTCTTTATCAGCTTTTTCCCCTGTTTCCCGATCTTTACGATGAGCGACATGGCTCAGTCCCCTCTCCAAAAAATGTCCTGCGCACAGCACTTGGCGGCAAAGGCCGCCCACTTGGCATAGGCCAGCGGCCCCGCCCCGGTCTTTTTCCGCTTGGTGAGCTGGCTCCGGGCGGCGTACCAAGCGCGGCTCCTGCGGCCTTGAACAGAGACCTCCCCCGCTGCCAGCCCGGCCTTCACAGACTCCAGGGTCAGCTCCTCCGCCTCCACGGTGGTGAAGCTGTTCCCAACCTCCTGGGGGCAGTGGGCGTCGCTCCCCCCAAAGGGCCGCAGGCGGCAGACTTGGGCGAAGCTGCGGGCCAGGCGGTTGGCGTCGTGAATCTTCCGGTCCGCCCGGCTGTTCTGCACCTCAATTCCGTCCAGCAGGGGGACGGCGGGGGCCAGCCGGGACCCGTCCCGGGAGTGCTCGAAGGGGTGGGCCAGCACCGCCAGCCCGCCCTGGGCGTGGATGGCCTCCACCGCCTGGAAAAAGTCCCGCGTCTCCACCGGCCCGGTGACGAACAGCCCCAGCAGATGCCCCAACTGGGTGGACACCTCAATGCCGGGTATGAGGAGGAAGTCTGGGAATTCCGGCGGGTCCAGCAGGGCCAGGTCGTGGTCGCAGACCGCCGCGCCGTCCAGGCCCCGGGCTTTCGCCAGAGCTACGATCTCCTCCAGCGTCATCCGCCCGTCCGGGGAGCGGTGGGAGTGTATATGCAGGTCAAGCTTGATTTTCATGATCTACCTTCTCAGCAGTGTGTTGCGCAGATAGCGGCGCCATGGGGCGGGGTCGTCCCTGGCGGACAGGGCCTCCGACCCCCGGAACCAGTCCGCCATCCCCTGGAAAAAGGGCCCCGGCTTCCCGTGGCGCAGATAGTCCAGCATGGCCGCGCCGTCGTTGAGGGTGAAGCGCATCCGCACCCCGGCGCGGTAGTCCTGGGGGACGTAGTCCACCCGTTCCCCCGCGGCGGCCTGGGCGTAGCGGCAGGCGAAGGGGCTGTCCGCCCGCTCGGTCATAGGGAAGCTGCCCCACACCCGGGGGTTGACCTCCAGCACGCATTCTCCCTTGAACTCCACCATGGCCATACCCATAAACCCGAAGGAGGCCAGCAGGCGGTACGCCTGGTCGATCAAATCCCCGTCGTAGAAGCTCTCGCAGCAGGTGGACGGCCCGCCGGTCATGGGGTACTCCCGGACGCGGCGGTGGCAGATGGCGGCAATGAGGCGGTGCTCCCGGTCCAGCAGCAGGCTGGCCCCGGCCCCCGTGCCCTCCACCCTCTGCTGGACGATGGGATGGGGGTCGTAGTTCGCCATGGCCGCCAGCTTGGCGGCGTATTCCTGGGCGTTGTTTGCCACAGCATAGCGGTCCTTGGCCTTCAGGCCGAATTTTTCCCCGCAGTGGGGCTTGATGATCACGGGGTAGGCGTCCGGCTCCCCGTCATACTCCTTGGGGACGGGTATGCCCAGCTCCTGGCACCGCCGATGGACCGCCTCCTTGTCGTTCAGCGCGTCCAGCACATCGGGCGGGGCGATGAGGAAATCGCACACCCGGGCGAACCGCTCCCGCTGCTTTGACACAGCGTTGAGGCTGGCCGCGCTTACGCAGAACAGCACAGGATGGCCGTACTCCTCCAGCAGGGCGTACAGCTTGTCCGGATAGTCCGGGTCCGCAGCCGAGCACTCCAGCCAGCGGGTTTGACTCGCGTAGCGGGAGGCAAAGCCCGGCGGCTCCAGAGCCGTGTCGCCCCGGGTCTGGGTGACAACGACGCGGTGCTTGGCCCGCCCCAGCATCCGGATCGCGGCGATGGATGCTCGGTATCTTCCATCCGTGACGACAACAGTGCCCATGGTCCGCCTCCCTGCCTGATTTCAGTAAGGAATATTATACCAGACGGGGGGACGGATTGCAAGGGCGGCGCTTTTGGCTTCGGCTTTCGGCCTCTGAATACCGCAACTGCGAAAAGTCTTCGGGGACCGCCGAGGTCCACGCGGACCTGCTTTGTTATGAAAACACCCTTTGCGCAGGATGCCGCTCTGCCTATATGGCCCCCATCATCCGCAGAAGGAACACAATGACGAACAGGCTCACCATACCCAGCACGCTGGTCCACACCACCAGCTGCCCGGCGAACTTGTCGTCAGCCCCCATCTCCCCCGCCATCACCGCCGAGGCCACCGCCACAGGGGAACCGTACACGGCCACCAGAGTGGCAATGGCGGCGGTGTCCAGCACGTACCAGCCCATATGGGCCCCAAGGAAGGCCACGGACAGCCCCACCGCCGGGGCCAGCACCAGCCGCATCAGCACCCCGGCGGCCAGCTCACGCCGCATCTCCTTCGCCTCCTGGAACACCAGCTGCCCGCCCAGCACGATGAGGGCCAGCGGGGTGGCCGTCTGGGAGAGATACCTGACCAACTGCCACAGCCAGGGCAGGTCACGGGACAGGGAGAACACCGGCGCGCCGTCCGCCCCCACCGGCAGGAGGGAACGGATCAGCACCGCGCCGCTCCCCGCCAGGATGCCCAGAATCAGCGGGTTGGTGACCACGCTCCTGGCGATGCCCCTCCAGCGCCCCTGGGCCGGACGGTCGGAGTACAGGCTCAGGCAGAGCACGCTGACCACGTTGAAATAGATCACCGAGGGCAGCTGGAACAGGGTGGCCAGCTCCCGCCCCCGCTGTCCGGCCAGGGCCTCCGCCAGTACCAGCCCGATGATGGCGTAGTTGGAACGGAACCCGCACTGGAGCAGCGGCCCCCGCCGGTCCGGCCGGGGAGTGACCAGGCGGCTGAGGAAAAAGTCCAGCACAGTGATCAACACCAGCCCGCCCATGGCCGTTCCCGCCAGCCCGCCGGACAGCGCCCCAAAGCCGTCCATCTGGTAGAGGTTGACGAACATCATGGCAAAAAAGCACACCCGGAAATTGAACCGGTTAATCACCTTCAGCGTGTGCGCGTCCAAAAGGCCCGCCCGCCGCGCGGCATACCCCACCAGGATCAGCCCGATGATGGGTGCCACGGCGTTAAACGAATATACAAAAACGTCTGTCACGGCCGGTCACCGGAGCTGCAGACGCCCATCCTTGCTGTCATATGCCTCACCTGCTTGTTTTCACTGCAAATTAAGGGGAGCGCCGCCCGCCTGGACGGCGCTCCTGCTATTGGTCAGTTGGTGGAAATGTAGTCGCCCATGATATAGCCGGTTATGGTCTGGCCGCTGCCGGCAAAGGTAATCTTGTACCAGCCGTTGCCCGCATCCTCCACCACGTTGACGGTGCTGCCGTTGGTCAGGCTGGCCAGGATCTCATAGGAGGTGCCCGGGCCGCCGCGCACCCGCAGGCCGCTCTCGGCATTCACGATGGTACCCGTCCGCCCCACGGTGACGCCTCCGCCGGAAATAGCGGGCGGCTGGGTGACGGCGGGGGGATCGCTGGCGGGCGGATTGGAGGCCGGGGGCTGAGAGGCCGGGGTCTGGGTATTGTTGTCTCTGGTGACGGACAGCACCCGGACCTCGCACCGGACGGTGACCTCTCCCGCCGTGACCGTGATATACGCATTGTGGTACGAGCCAGTCTGGTTCACATTGGTGACCAGGCCCGTGCTGCTTACAGTGATCCAGTCGGTGTTGGAGGAGACCCAGGTCACCGGGCCGCTCCAGTCCGCAGGGGTGATTTCCGCGGTGAGCTGGGCGCTGCTGCCCAGCGGCAGGGTGATGTCGTTGACCTGCCGCTTGTCGGAATTCCTGAGCACGATGCCGGTGACGGCGGGCTCCACGGGGGGCAGGGACTCCGGCACCTGCTGGGTGGGCTCCACGGGGGCCGCGGACTGGATCACGTTCTGGCTCTGGGACGCATTGGGATCCAGGCTGGGCGGGGCGGAAACCTCCGACGAGTTCTTGGAATCCGGGTCAGTCGTGCCCCGGAGCTTGGGATAGATGAAGGTGAATACGATGACCAGCGCGGCCACAATAATCACCAGGGAACACAGAAAGGTGATGAGCCTGGGCCAGTTAATGGGAGGCAGGTCAAAGCCGCCCCCCTGCCTGGGGGCCAGCCGCTTGCCGCCCTTGGGGCGAGGGGTGTAATAGTCCTCGTCCTCCAGATCCTCCTCGAAGGCGCCCTGGCCGTCAAAGACGTAGCTGTCCTCCATCTCGTCTCCGCCGCCCCGGCTGGCGGGCGGGGGCGAGGCAGCGGCACCATAGGAATCGTCAAAGACGTCCTCCCTGGACGTTCGCCGGGGCTCGTTCTTGGCCCCGCAGAAGGGACAGCGGCGGTAGGTGGAGCTGTAATCCTCGCCGCAGGCGTCGCAGTGTATCAGTATATCACGGGAAGGCTTGGCAGCCATAGCGGTTCCTCCTTGGCCGAAAGGCTCGAAACTTGTAGTACACTCTTTATCTTACACGTTTTGCCGCTATTCGTCAATCTTTTTATTGGTAACGGTTTTGTAAATGTTTTGCCCTTGCAGCCCGGAAGGAAATGGTTTATAATGGGGGCTGTGAATTTACAACCGCGGCGCGCATGCAGCGCCGGTACTTAAGAAAAGGAGCGTGTCCGCCATGGCTCAACCCATGACCCCTGCCGCCGTCCATAAACAGTATGATGAGGCCATGACCGCCTTCCGCCGCCAGATCGCGGACTCCGCCGCCCGGGTGGCCTTCGGCCGGGAGGCGGACAGCTTCATGCGCCAGTGCGCCTGCGGCGTGTGGCACGCCGACCAGGGGATAACCCCCCGCCATGTGGAGTATTACAACGCCGTCTACTCCAAGGGCAACCCGGTGCCCACGGCGCTGTACTGGGAGCTGGCCGCGTCGGTGGAGGGCTACGACCGCTTTGTGCTGCCCAATTTCTTCCGGCAGCTCATCAGGGCCGATCTGGAGCGGGGGCTCAGCCAGAGCCGCCGGTTTGTGGACACCTTTACCCTGATGCTGCTGCTGTTCGCCGCGGTGGACGGCAAGGTGAGCGAGGCGGAGGCGGGGTTTGTCAATGCCTGCGCCGACTCCATGTTCGCTTACTGTGATCAAACTGGGGTGAGCGGCGGCAAGTCCGGGCTGGACGTCAGCGAGTTCGTGGCCCGGCGCACCGACGGGGCCCCTGTCAAGACAGGCCGGCCGGAGGACGAGGCAGTCTCCCCTGCCCCGGCAAAGACTGCGGAGGCAAAGGAGGAGGCCCCGGCGGAGCCGGAGCCGACTTTAGAGGAGCTGCTGGCCCAGCTGGACGAGCTGTGCGGGCTGGACAAGGTAAAAGAGGACGTGAAGGGCCTCATCAATCTGGTGAAGGTGCGCAGGCTGCGTCAGGAGGCTGGCCTGCCCGTACCGCCCATGTCCCTGCACCTGGTGTTCATGGGCAACCCCGGCACTGGCAAGACCACTGTGGCCCGGCTGCTGGCAAAGATTTACCACGCCGTAGGCGTACTGAGCAAGGGGCAGCTGGTGGAGGTGGACCGGTCCGGGCTGGTGGCAGGCTTCGTAGGACAGACCGCTTTAAAAACGCAGGAGGTCGTTGACAAGGCCCTGGGCGGGGTGCTGTTTATCGACGAGGCCTATGCCCTGGCTAATCAGGACAACCCCAATGACTTTGGGCGCGAGGCCATTGAGGTGCTGCTCAAGGGGATGGAGGACCACCGGGACGACCTGATTGTCATCGTGGCAGGGTATACTGATCTGATGGGCGACTTCATCCACGCCAATCCCGGCCTGGAGAGCCGGTTCAACAAGTATTTCTATTTTGAGGACTATGACGGCGGGCAGCTGGCGGAGATTTTCCGTTCTGTGTGCAAGAAGAACGGCTATGAGCTGGACGAATCGGCGGACAAGGCCGCGGCGGAGGCGTTCCAGGTGATGTACGACCGCCGGGACGAGAATTTCGGTAATGCCCGAGACGTGCGAAACGTATTTGAAGCGGCGGTGGCCCGTCAGGCCAACCGGGTGGCCGCCATAGAGGCTCCTCAAAAGGAAGACCTGATGGCGCTGATAGTGGCTGACTTGGACCTGGAGGCAAGCGTCGAATAGAGCTGAGCCCGCGCCCCTATGGCAGAACAAAAAAGGCGCAGGAATGGCAGAAGCATTGAAGTGCCAGAATTGTGAGAAAGATTTTATCCCAACGTGCCACATCACGCGGCAGTAATTCTGCGGCAGCGCGTGTCGAAACAAATGCAATACTGCAAAAGGACATTACGGAAAAGGAGTTTTAGTATCTTCTGAGCAGATCAATCGTTCCATTTAGACACCAAAGGGCTGTGATGATTAAAATCACAGCCCTTTTATTGTATCAAGCAGCATAGAAAGGAAACTTAAACTGAATTTAAAGATTTTCCCCCTTGCAGCTTAATCGACTTGCTGATAACATAAATCATACAAGGAGAAAAGGGAGTGGTACGCCATGTACACGGTACTCATCTGCGACGACGATAAAGACATCGTATCGGCGCTGGAGATCTACCTGACCAGCGAGGGATACAAAACGGTGTCCGCCTACAACGGCGAGCAGGCCATCCAGGCGGTGAACGAGGGGAGCATCGACCTAATCCTCATGGACATCATGATGCCCCAGCTGGACGGCATCCGGGCCACGGCGCGGCTGCGGGAGTCCGGGGGGAACATCCCCATCATCCTGCTCACCGCCAAGAGCGAGGACACCGACAAGGTGCTGGGGCTGAACATCGGCGCGGACGACTACGTGACCAAGCCCTTCAACCCCATCGAGGTGCTGGCCCGGGTGAAGAGCCAGCTGCGGCGGTACACCACCCTGGGAGGCAAGACGTCCGCCCAGGAGGGAGACGGAACCCTGCGCAACGGCAGCATCGTCATGGACGACGAGGCCAAGTCGGTGACGGTGGACGACGAGCTGGTGAGCCTGACTCCCATTGAATACAACATCCTGCGTCTGCTGATGAAGAACCTGGGCCGGGTGTACTCCACCGCCCAGATCTATGAACAGGTATGGAACGACCCGGCGCTGGGCAGTGAGAACACGGTGGCCGTCCACATCCGGCATTTGCGGGAAAAAATCGAAATCGACCCCGCAAACCCCCGGTATTTGAAGGTGGTATGGGGCTTGGGTTATAAAATGGAGCGGATGACATGAGGTGGCGAGAGAACATCGCTATGAAGGCCCTGGCCTTCATAGCGGCTGTGGCGGCGTTCACCGCCACAGCCATCATGGGCTGGTACCAGCTGGCCAATTTCGACGCGCTGTGGAACGACAGCTTCGACTACGCCGAGGGCCGGGGCTACACCCAGAGATATCTGGTGTACCAGGACTCTTTCGTGGTGAAGAATCTGTTGGACTTGAAGGTGCGGCACGCGGCGGGGGCGGAGCTGTCCCTGTCGGAAAGGCGGAGCCTGGAGCGCCTGGAGGCGGAGTACGACGCCGGGTCCACCAATCTGCGCTGGCAGCTTTTGGACAAGGACGGCCAGGTGATCTACGGCAACACTACGGAGGACAGCGCCCAGGTTCGGGCGGACTACTCAGTGGATTACCCACAGAACAGGACGGGGATTATTGAGGTCAACTCCGGTTGGGACTACTGGGGCACGAATGAAAACCACGCCCTCAACTGGACGAACGATGCCAGCGTGCGCTTCAACGACAACTGGCGGAACCTGCTGCCCGATCTGGTGGAAGCGGCGCAAAGCCAGGAAAACGCCGCGGATACAGGCGTGATCCTATCCGTTCCGGACGGCGACGCCATTGTGGTGCCGCTGGACGAGGTGCTGGCGGACGACGACGGCTTTACCAATTACCTGTGGGTAGGGGGGATCGACGGATGGTATCTTTATCTGCCCACCATCCGGGCCTGCTTGGAGGCAAACCGGTTTGGCTACATCTTCAACCCGGATGGGTTGAAATGGACGCTGACCCCGGAGGCCGCCGCTCAGGAAACGCAGCCCGCCAGCCTGGTGCTGTGGGTGGATGACGCCCTCCGGGTGGACGACCAATACCGCAGGGCGGCCCTCAAGCTGGAGGAGTGGCAGACCAGCCGGGCAGAATATTTGTCAGTCACTATCACGCTGGGCGTGATAGGCGTGCTGCTGATGGCCTACCTGTGCTGCGGCGCGGGACATAAGCAAGGCGTGGAGGGCATCTACCTCAATTGGTTCCACCGGGTTCCGGGGGATGTGCTGCTGTTTATCCTGTTCCTGGGCGGCGTCGGGGCCTTGGGGCTGGGCGTCCTGGCCGTACACGACACCTACATGGACGCGCCCATGTTTATTCAGCTCATCTGCATCGGCGCGGCGGTGTCCGCCGCGGCGGCGATGGGCATAGGGGCGCTGATTACGGTGTGCGCCCGGTGCAAGGCCCGCACCCTGCTGCGCAACACCTGGATCTGGGCCGTCTGCACCTGGTGCTGGAAGGCGTTCCTCTGGTGCTGGAAGAAGATGTGGGAGCTGTTTGGGGCAATGGGGCGGGCTGTCCAGGCCGTCCCCCTGATTTGGAAGGCGGTGTTGGGCTGTATGGCATACGCGATTTTCACAATGGCCTCGATCCGGTGGGCCGGAGAGCTGTGGCTGCTGGTGACCCTTGGCGTATCGGCCTACCTGTGCACCTGGGCCTACCAGTGGAAGATGATCCGCCGCGGCACCCAGGAGATCATCGGCGGCAACCCAAATTACCATATTGACACCCATCGGATGCTCCCCGATTTAAAGGGCCACGCCGACGAGCTGAACAATCTGGGCCACGCCATCTCGGCGGCGGTGGAAGACCGGATGAAGAGCGAGCACTTCAAGGCGGAGCTCATCACCAACGTGTCCCACGACCTGAAAACGCCGCTGACCTCCATCATCAACTACGTGGACCTGCTGAAAAAGGAGGGCATCGACAACCCCAAGGCGGCGGAATATATCGAAGTGCTGGACCGGAAGAGCCAGCGGCTGAAAAAGCTCACCGAGGACCTGGTGGAGGCGTCCAAGGCGTCCACGGGCAACCTGACGGTGAACTGGGAGCGGCTGGACTGGGCCCAGCTCACCGACCAGGCCCTGGCAGAGACCGGCGAGCGGCTGGATGCACAAAAGCTGACGGTGGTGCGCTCCCTGCCGGAGGAGCCCATGTGGGTGGAGGCGGACGGGCGGCACCTGTGGCGGGTGCTGGACAACCTGCTCACCAACTGCGCCAAATACGCGCTGCCGGGGACGCGGGTATACGTGGACCTGCGGCGCAGCGGCGACCACGTGGTGCTGTCGGTGAAGAACATCTCCCGAGACCCGCTGGACGTACCGGCGGAGCGGCTCATGGAGCGGTTTGTCCGGGGCGACGAGTCCCGCAACCAGGCGGGCAGCGGCCTGGGGCTGTCCATCGCCCAGTCGCTGACCGAGCTCCAGCACGGCAAATTTGAGATCAGCATCGACGGCGACCTGTTCAAAGCCATCGTCACCCTTCCCCTGGCGGGGACGCGGCCCCAGGACGAGATCCAGCTGATTCTATAATAAGGAAGCCTCCGGCCCGCGCCGGGGGCTTTTCTTTTGGGGCAGGGTGTGATATACTTCTGCCGATACAAAGAAAAGGAGCGCTGGATATGGATTACGCGGCGGAATCGTTAAAGCTTCACTACCAATGGCGGGGCAAGCTGGACACCGTGCCCAAAATGGAGGTCAAGGACCGGCAGTCCCTCTCCCTGGCCTACACTCCCGGGGTGGCCCAGCCCTGCCTGGAGATCAAACAGGATATCAACAAAAGCTACGAGCTCACCGGCCGATGGAACACGGTGGCGGTGGTCACCGACGGCACCGCCGTGCTGGGCCTGGGGGACATCGGCCCCGAGGCGGGCATGCCGGTGATGGAGGGCAAATGCGTGCTGTTCAAGGCCTTCGGCGGGGTAAACGCGGTGCCGCTGTGCATCCGCTCCAAGGATGTGGACGAGATTGTCAGCACCGTGGCCCTGCTGGCGGGGTCCTTCGGGGGTGTGAACCTGGAGGACATCTCCGCCCCCCGGTGCTTTGAGATCGAGCGGAAACTGAAGGAGCGGTGCGACATCCCCATCTTCCACGACGACCAGCACGGCACCGCCATCATCGTGGCGGCGGCGCTGACCAACGCGCTGAAGCTGGTGGGGAAGAAGCTCAGTGAGGTGAAGCTGGTCATGTCCGGGGCGGGGGCCGCCGGGACGGCCATCTTCAAGCTGCTGTGGTCCATGGGGCTGAGGCACGCCGTGCTGTGCGACATCCGGGGGATCGTGTACCCCGGCCGGCCCGACCTGGCAGGCGACCCGGCCCTGGCGGAGCTGGCGGACATGACCCGGCCCGGTATTGCCGAGGGCGGCTTGGCGGCGGCGCTCAAGGGCGCGGACGTGTTCATCGGTGTGTCCGCGCCGGGGCTGGTGAGTCAGGATATGGTTCGCTCCATGGCCCCGGACCCCGTCCTGTTCCCCATGGCCAACCCCACGCCGGAGATTATGCCCGACCTGGCCCGGGAGGCGGGGGCCGCGGTGGTGGGCACCGGCCGCAGCGACTTCCCCAACCAGATTAACAACGTGCTGGCCTTCCCCGGGGTATTCCGGGGGGCGTTCGACGTGCGGGCTTCCGACATCAACGAGGAGATGAAGCGGGCCGCCGTCCGGGCCCTGGCGGAGCTGGTGGGGCCGGACGAGCTGTCCCCGGACTACATCATCCCCGCCGCCTTTGACCAGCGGGTGTGCCCCGCCGTGGCCAAAGCGGTGGCCCAGGCGGCGCGGGACAGCGGCGCAGCCAGGGCGTGACGGGGGCTTGACTGGGAGAAAATCTGAAATTGCGTGAAGGGAGCGCCGGTTTAACCGGCGCTCCCTTCGTCTTCCATCAGCTCCACCACCGTCCGGGCGTACAGCCGCGCGGCAGTGATGGCCTCCTGGAGGGTGTTCCCGTGGGTGCCCACCTCCACCAGGATGGTCCCCGTGGACAGATGCTGGTTGAACCGGGTGGGCCGCAGCACCAGGGGCCGGGCCAGGGTGGACCACTTGTTGGCCAGCGCCTGCTGTATGCTCAGGGCCAGGGCCAGATTCACCTTCCAGTTGGGGTGGACCTGCCCGGTGGCGTCGGTGCCTATGAGCATCATCACTTGGGCGCAGTTGTCCACCGTCCCCGCCACCGCCTTGTAGATGGTGCCGTCAGTGGCCACCAGCGCGTCCCGGTGCACGTCCAGCACCAGCACCAGAGAGGGGTACTTTTTCAGGTTTTCCGCCACCCCCTCCACCGAGCGGTTGTAGGCGTCGTTGTAGCTGGGGTAGTCATACAGCGTGGTGTCGTGGACCACGCCGATGCCCGCGGCCTCGAACACCGCCTTCATCTCCTCCCCCACCCGGACCATGTTGTAATTGGTGTCCAGGGTGCGATGGTCGCCGCTGGACTCATAAATATCGGTGCCGTCCATGGTGTAGGACTCGCAGGCGTGGGAGTGGTAGATCAGCACCTTGGGGTCCTCCCCGGCAGCGGACAGCCGGGGGGCGTTTTCGATCAGGGCTGGTATGTCCACGGTGTAATCCGTGTGATTGTAGATGGATACGTTTCCCGACGTGATGTACTTGGCGGAGGTGCCCGGCACCATGGTCTTGGGGATGATGTCCTCCGGCGCGGTGGTGGAGGGGACAGGGGTATCGGTCTGCTCATCCTCCCCGGTGGGGTCCAGCTCCAGCAGGTCCTGGCTCTCCTCCGGAGGCGGGGCGGAGGGCTCCGGCTCCTGGGAGGGCGGCACGCCCCCCAGCAGGGAGGACTGGGCCAGCACCAGCCGGTTCCAGCGGGACAGGCCGTCCCCCTGCTGCTCCCCCAGGTCCAGCTCCGCCGACAGCAGGGCGATGGACACCCGGGCGCTGCCCGCCAGCTCCTTGAGCTGTTCCAGGGCAGCGGCGGGGTCCCCCACCAGGCACAGCAGCCCCCCCGCCAGCGCGGCCACCAGTGCCGCCGCTCCCAGCCGCATCCAGCGGATGGCCGGCCGACTTGTCCTTTTCTTTCGCATTTGCGCTCACCTCCCTGCATTGTATGCGCCTCCGTTTTAAAAAAGAACCGCCGGCAGTTCCCTCTTGACAACATCGGTGCGTCGAGTTATACTTTGTTTGAAAAGTTGTACTAGTTATATTATTGGCAACAAAGTTGCCTGTGTCCAAGGGCAGATTTCTCGGCGCTGCGCGGGGGAAAGACGGCGGACAAAAAGAAAGGAATTACGATTAGGAGGGAAGCACTATGAAATTAAAGCTGCCGCGGGATCAATTTTTGAGCACCGTGCGGGTGGGAGACAAGGGCCAGATCGTCATCCCCAAAGAGGTGCGGGAGCTGTTTGAAATCGAACCGGGGGACAACCTGCTGCTGATGGCGGACAAGAAAAAGGGCATCGCCATCGTGGCCTTTGACGGCATGATTGATTTTATGGACGAGTCCATCCGGCAGGCCCGGAAGGCCCAGGAGGAGCAGAAGGAGGGGAAGCAGTGAACGCCATTCAGATATTGGGGCTCACCAAGGAATACGGCGGCCGCCGGGTGGTGGACCGGCTGGAGCTGTCCATCCCGGCAGGGGAGCTGTTCGCCCTGCTGGGGGTGAACGGCGCGGGGAAATCCACCACCATCAAGATGCTGTCCTGCCTCACCCTCCCCACTCGGGGGGACGCCCGGCTGATGGGGCACAGTGTCCGCAGTCAAAGCCATCAGGCCAAGGAGATTCTGGCCGTCTCCCCCCAGGAAACCGCGGTGGCCCCCGGCCTGACGGCGGCGGAAAACCTGGAGCTGATGGCAGGCGTCTACGGCCGTCCCAGGGAGCGGGTCAATGAGGTCATGGAACAGCTGGGGCTGACCCAGTGGGCCAGACAGCGAGCCAAGACCCTGTCCGGCGGCTGGCAGCGGCGGCTGTCCATTGCCATGGCGCTGGTGTCCCAGCCGGAGGTGCTGTTTCTGGACGAGCCCACCCTGGGCCTGGATGTGCTGGCCCGCCGGGAGCTGTGGGGCGTGATCCGAGGGCTGAAGGGGCATACCGCCATCATTTTGACCACCCATTATTTAGAGGAGGCGGAGTCCCTGGCCGACCGCATCGGGATCATGACCGCGGGCCGCCTCCGGGCGGTGGGGACGGCGGCGGAGCTGAAAGCCCTGGCGGGCTGCGACAGCTTTGAGGACACCTTTGTGGCGTTAGCGGGACAGGAGGCGGCGTCATGAGAATGCGGGCGTTTGCCAAGCGGAACCTGAAGGAGCTGTTCCGGGACCCCCTAACCCTGTTTTTCGGGCTGGGCTTCCCGTTGGTCCTGCTGGTGCTGATGAATGTCATCCAGCGCAATGTGCCGGTGCACATCTTCGAGCTGGAAACCCTTGCCCCGGGCATCGCCCTGTTTGGGCTGACCTTTCTGGCGCTGTTCTCCGGGCTGCTGATCGCCAAGGACCGGTCGTCGGCCTTCCTGGCCCGGCTGGCGGCGTCCCCCATGACGGCGGCGGACTTCCTGCTGGGCTACCTGCTCCCCCTGCTGCCCATGGCGGTGGGGCAGAGCGCCGTCTGCCTGGCGGCGGCGGTGGCCCTGGGCCTGCCCTTGAGCTGGAACCTGCTGGCGGTGGCGGCCTCCCTCATCCCCTCCGCCCTGCTGTTCATTGCCCTGGGCCTGCTGTGCGGCACGCTGTTCAACGACAAGCAGGTGGGCGGCATGTGCGGGGCCATCCTCACCAACGTCACGGCCTGGCTGGCGGGCATCTGGTTTGACCTGTCTCTGGTGGGCGGGGCGTTTCAAAAGGCGGCCTATGCCCTCCCCTTCGTCCACGGGGCGGACGGGGCCAAGGCCGCGCTGGCCGGGGACTGGGCGGCGCTGCCGGGGCACCTGCTGTTGGTGTCGGCGTGGGCGGCGGCTGTGCTGGCGCTGGCCGTCGTCCTGTTCCGACGCCGTCTGGTGGAACGGTAGCGGCCGCCATCCAATTTCCAACAAAAACCGCAGACATTCGGGGTTGAAATTTTGCCCCAACTATGGTAAAGTAAAGGCGACACTAGGGAAGCGCCGGATTGATCCGGCTCTTCCAAAGGAAAGGTGAGATCGTCATGGGTTTCTTTGGAATGCAGAAAGTTGAGCCTCAGGTGGACGTCCCGGCAGTCCCCAAGGAGGAACCGGCGGCTCCTCCCGCCCCCGCGCGCGCGGGCAGCACCGTGATTGCTCAGGGCATTACATTTACCGGCACCCTCCGGGGGGAGGGCGTGGTCCAGGTCGAGGGCGTGGTGGACGGCGAGTTCGACATGACCGGCGCGGTGATCGTGGCGGAGTCCGGGCTGATCCGGGGCCCTGTGGCGGCGGACGTGGTCCGGGTGGCGGGCCGCGTGGAGGGCAATGTCTGCGCCAGGGAACATATGCGCCTGGAGTCCTCCGGCAGCTTGGACGGCGACGTGACCACCGCCTCTCTGGTGGTGGAGGACGGAGGCATCCTCAACGGCCGGTGCACCACGGTGAAGTCCCAGCCTGCCCTGGAGCCGGAGCTGACCGCAGTCAAAAGCGCTTCCAGCCTGGAATTCGGCCCGGAGTTCGAGCTGGACGAGGAGAAGTAAGAAGCTGTACCAATCAGAAGAAAAGCAGCATAATGAGGGCAGGCTCCAGCTGCGCGATCATCGGCTGGGCAAAGCGCAAAAACCACCTCAGCGGCAGAAAAACACGGAATTGACAAAGGAAAAGCGGCAGGCGCCATGGAAATCTGCCGGCGTTGCGGTATCCTTTGTCACAGTTGTTTCCCCTTGACCTGTGCATCAGCCCGAGCCGGATTAGACGGCTCGGGCTGATTTGCGTTGTTCCCACAGACGCACAGAGAAAGCATCAGGGCATAGCTGTCAAACCGATATCCGCAGCCACGAGGAATGGTACGCCCTGGAGCATGGCATCCCACTCGGGTACATCCCCGGATATTTTAGCATTTTTCGACAAAAGGTATTGATTTATATCATCATTATCTGATATAATATTTACAGTCCGGTTTTTAAATTATTTGATTGCCGAAAGGCGGAAAGGAGCACACTATGTCAAATGCATTAGGCGGTTGGACGCTGGCCCCCATGGAGGCCTGCAATCTGCCCCAAAAGGTCGCCAGCGGTTTCGTCCAGGTCACTGGGGGTATGGTGGGCGCTAAATACGTGCCCGTCTTCTATGTGGGCAGGCAGGTGGTCCACGGCGTGAACCATATGCTCATCTGCAAGCAGACCTTGGCCACGCTGGGCGCATCGGAGCACCTGGTCAAGATGGTGCTGAACCAGAACTGCGATGACGGCGACATCGTCGGCAACTGGTCGGTGGTCACCATAGAGCGCATTGTGTAAGGGCCGGATATCTACGGGGATAATTGGTATCCTCTCCCCCCAAAATTGAACAATTTAAGGAGGAGCTCTGCGTGACAGATAAACAGCTTGCGGTACAGTGCATCCATATGCTCGAACAGTATCTCAACGAAGCGAAAAAGCTTCCGAACGACAACTCGAAAACGCTGACGCTGGCTGGCTCGGATATGGCGGAGTGGAAAGACACCTACTATCCGCAGCTGGTGCAGAGCGGCAAAATCCGCGACGGCGCATTTTTCCAAAATCCGCTGAAGGACTTCCGCTATGGCATCGGAAACGACGGCGCATGCACCAAGCTGGAATATCTTCAGTTCCTGTGGAGCGCGTACAAGTTCGTTGTCGGCGACTTCACCGCCGACAATGAGGCCCTGAAGTGCATCAAGGGCTGCATCAAAATGCTGGAACCGTATGCGGCGGATTTTGAAAACCGTGGGACAAACCCTGGAATCAGCCGCGATCTGAAGGACGCGGACATGGCGCAGTGGAAGGATGAGTATTATCCGAAGCTGTCGAAATCCGGTCTGGTTCCCGATGCCTCATACTTCGGCGGACATGCTCACCTGGGAATCGGCAGCGATGGGCGCTTTGTTGGCGAAGAACTCTTGCATTTCCTCTACAGGCTCTATCGGCTTGCCAGTACAAGCTTGAGCAAAGAGAACATGATGGTCAATGCGGCCGTCGGCGGTTATAAGCTGGCTCCCATGACCCCCTGCAGTCTGCCCGAGGAGGTCGCTGCCGGCTGCAGCGAGATCTTAAAGTCCCTGATAGGCGCCGACTACACCCCTGTCCTCTATGTTGGCAAGCAAGTCGTTGCCGGTCTGAATCACATGATCATCTGCAAGCAGACAACCGTGACGCCCAGCAGGCCGGAACATCTGGTGGAGCTCATCATCAACAGCGCCCCCACCACCGGCGAGTGGACGCTGATCAGCATTGAGCAGCTCGTATAAGTGATATACGCCGCCGGGGATATCAATACCTTCAACACACCCCTTGAGCGCAATAGAAGCATTAGTCTGCCTGGGTGATTTTCTGCCCCAGCAGGCGGGAGGAACAGCAGGGTGTTCAGTAGGATCAAGCCCTGTTTGAAAGCCGCAATAGAAATTACTTTTTAGCAGATTGAAGCCCGCCAGGGATTTCCGGCGGGCTTCTTTTCATGCTTTCAGCTCTCCATATGGCGGCCCAGGAAGCCGGCCACGGTTTGGGCCAGCTTCAGCTCCACTTCGCCCAAGGCGGGCGCGTCGCCGTCGGCCACAAAGGCCACGCATCCCAGCACATCACCCTCGGACAGGATGGGCACCGCAATGAGCACGCGGTACTTCTCCCCGCCGTCGCACAGGGGTATGGGCTGATCCGCCTGGACGCTGCGGCGCTCCTCCATCACCTGCTCCACCTGGGGGGACACCCGCTTGTCCACCACCTCCCGGCGGGGGACGCCGCCGGCAGCGATCACGCTGTCCCGGTCGGTGATGACGGCGGGCAGACCCGCTACCCGGCTGATGGTGTCGCACAGCTGGCCCGCAAAGTCGGACACATCGCCTAATTGAGAGTATTTTTTGAAAATGACGCCGCCCTCGCGGTCGGTGTAAATCTCCAAGGGGTCGCCGTTACTGACAACACGGACAGAGAACACCTTATCGCTGTGCCTGCCGCTCTCCTGGATGATCTCGATCTCATAGGGGCGGCCGGCGGGGGCCATGGCCGCCACGCCCTCGGGCTTCTCCTCCTCGGGGAGGGTCCCAATGCCCAGGATACTGTCCACATCCGCCTGGAGATGGATGTCCAAATGGTCCTCATAGACCATGATCTTCTTGATGATGAGCTCCAGGTCGGCCCGCTCCAGCTTCTCCTTGTTCAGGATGTCGTCAAACACCTCCATGGCGGTTTTCGCCGCCCGGTTCACCCGGATGATGGTGTTGCGCTTGTCCGCCGTCATGGCAATCTGGTTTTGCAGACCCTCCATCCGGCGCAGGAGATCGCTTTCCAGCTCGTCGTAGGTGGCCTCCAGGGCGTCCTCCTGGTCGGGGTGCTTCATGATGTCCCGGATGCGCTGGCGCTTGGTGGCCTTCAGCTCCTCCTGGAGGTCGGCCAGCACCGCTTCCAGGTTGGCGGCGCTCTGCTCCGTCTCGGCCACGTCCTCTTCTTCTTTAGCCAGGTCGGCGTTGAGGCGTTCCAGCATGGCGGCGGAGTTGTCCCTCACCTTTTGGACGTAGAGCTTGAGGAGCTCGTCCAGCTTGTCCACCCGGATGTGGTGGCTGGTGCAGCCCTTCAGGCCGCGCTTGTGGTACTCGCCGCAGCGGTAGGCGTCCTTCAAATCAGGCCGGCTCATGGCAAACATGGGGGAGCCGCAGTCGCCGCAGAACAGAAAGCCGGAGTAGATATTGTCGTTTTTTTTCACGCCCCGGTAGTGGGCGGTGGATCGGCTTTCCCGCAGGGCGCGGGCGGTGGCAAAGGTGCGGTAGTCAATGATGGCCTGGTGGTGGCCCTCGATGACGATGTGGTCGGTTTCGTCCCGGCGCATGTCCTTGCCGTTGATTTTCTTCCGGGTGTACTTGCCCTGACGCAAGGTGCCGATGTAAAAATCGTTGTCCAGGACGCCCTGTACGGTGACAATGGCCCAGGCGGGCTTGACCGTGCGGCGGTAGTCCTCCCCGGCGGCCAGCTTGCGCTCCTGCTCCGCCATGCGGGGGGTGGGGATGCCCTCGTCGGTGAGGTGGTTGGCAATCTTCTTGTAGCCCCAGCCGTCAATATAGAGCTGGTAAATCCGTCGGACAATGTCCGCCTCGGTGGGAACGACCTCAAATTCCTGCCGCTTATTTACGATGTAGCCGTAGGGGGCGGCGCAGATCCATTTGCCGTCCTGCTGGCGGCGCTGGATGACCGATTTGACCTTCCTGCTGGCGTCGGTGACGGGCATTTCATTGATGAGAAACTGGAATTGAATTTTCAGCCAGTCGTCGTCGTTGGGGAAGTCGATGTTGTCCCCAATGGAGATGATGCGCACCCCAGCGTCTCTTAAATCCTCCAGCTCCACCAGCCCTCGGCTGTTCCGGCGGGAAAACCGGGAGAAGTCCTTGACAATGAGGATGTCCTTTTTGCGGCTCATCAGCTCCCGCCGCATGGCCTGGTAACCCTCCCGCTGCTCAAAGGTGTAGCCGGAGCGGTCTCGGTCCTCGTAGAAGGTCAGGGCGGAGTCGGGAAATCTGTGTTTGACAAAGTCCTCGATGATGGCCTTCTGGTTCTCAATGGAGGTGTTGTCCCGGTCCAGCTCCTCGTCCACCGAGATGCGGCAGTAGCCGGCCAGGTCGAAGCGTTCGATCATATGCCTGCCCCTTCCTATCAATATGATTTACTTTATCTATTCTACTTTGCAGATAACATTGTATCACTTCCTGCGGGGAAAAGCAACTGGAAAAACGGGGCGGCAGGGTATTTCTCCCTGCCGTCCCGCTTTACAATTCATATGATCCACCCGCGGAACCTTTTCAGGGGTATCAACCACAAAATAAGGCGAGAACGTTTTCGCTCTCGCCCCACAGCTTATTGCGCCATGCTTTCTCTGCGCTTTCGCTCCCGCTGCACTTCCAGCTCTGCGGACCGCCTTTTGTTGCGGCGCAGCAGAGCGACGGTTTCCTCCGCCAAGTCTTGATGGCCGGACAGGAACACAGCTACCGTATACTTTTGCTCCCGGTATTGCTGATAGATAGGATTGAGCTTTTCTTTTAACATTTGATCCTGTTGATCTTCGTTGGTCAGCCATACTTCTACGATCTTCCTGTCGGCTCTGACATTGATCTCCAACTGTTTTTCACGGCTCCTCTCTCCGCTGTTTGTTGGAAATATTTTCCGTTTCCCCGGTGCTTTATGCATGAAAAATTGTTTTTTATGAACTATTTTTAATTTACAGGAACACGCAAGCCGGTCAAACGTTGTGAATTTGAGAAATATATTGGGGAGAAGATCGAGATATCACTGCCGAATTGCTGTTGAGAATTATGAAGTTCCATGCTGTCCCCAGGGCTTCCCCGGCCCAAGCATAACATTGTCAACTGTCACGGTTTATGCTATACTTATGGCATTGAATCAAGCATTCCACTTGTTTAAGAGGTGACTGTTGTGGAAGAGACCATTCTTCGTCCTCAGGCAGAACAGCGGTATCAGAGAGAGCTGGCGGCACTGCGTCTTTGGGATCAGGACAACAAAAAGCCGCAAAACTGGCTGCTGTCCCCCAAAGCGGTGCGGCTCTTTATTTTGGGCTCTCCCCGGCCGGTCCGCTGTGGAGATCAGGAGCTCCAGATCAACAAAAAATATCTGGGCAACGACGCCCTGGTGGAGCGGTGCATCATCACCCTGGCCGGCAACCGGGGCCTGATGCTGGTGGGTGAGCCGGGCACCGCCAAGACCATGCTCTCCGAGCTGCTGTCCGCCGCCATCAGCGGGTGCAGCACCAACACCGTCCAGGGAACTGCCGGAACCACAGAGGACATGATCAAATACAGCTGGAATTACGCCCTGCTGCTGGCCAAGGGCCCCAGCCGGGAGGCCCTGGTCCCCTCCCCTCTCTACGTGGGCATGGAAAAGGGGATCCTCACCCGGTTCGAGGAGATCACCCGCACCCCCGCCGAGGTGCAGGACAGTCTGATCAGCGTGCTCAGCGACAAGGTGCTGAACATCCCGGAGCTGGGTGACGAGGGGCTGCTCTTTGCCCGGCCGGGGTTCAATGTCATCGGCACCGCAAACACCCGGGACAAGGGCGTCAACGAGATGTCAAGCGCCCTCAAGCGCCGGTTCAACTTTGAGACCGTGCAGCCGGTGCGGGACGTGGCGCTGGAAAAGCAGATCATTCTGAACGAGGTGGGCGCTCTGGCCAGCGCCGCAGGCATCACCCGGCCCCTGGACACCGAGGCTGCCGAGCTGCTGGCCGCCACCTACCATGAGCTGCGGGAGGGCGTCTCCGACATGGGCCATCGGATTGAAAAGCCCAGCGCCGTCATGAGCACCGCCGAGGCCATCTCCGTCTACTACCAGACCCTGATGACCGCCTGGTACTACGGCGACGGCCGCATGGACGAGCGCATCCTGGTAGACAACCTGGTGGGCGCTGTGGCCAAGGAATCCCGGGAGGATCTGGACAAGATCACCAACTACTTTTCCACCGTGGTACGGGACAAAGCGCGACAGGAGGGCGGCGCATGGACACGCTATTACGAGGCCAGGACCCGACTGAAGTAATCCCCTTCTCCCTGGACGCCCCGGTACTCTACTATCCGGTGCGGCACCACAGCCCGGCCTGCGCCTGGCACCTGGAACGGGTTATGGCGCGGTATGCCCCGGATTGTATCCTGGTGGAGGGCCCGGAGAACGCCAACGAGCTGATCCCGATCCTGACCCATCCTGACACAAAGGCGCCGGTGGCCCTCTACTATGCCTATCGGGATGAGGCCGGTCTGCTGGGCCCGGAGGGCGAGGAAGAAACCTGCCGCTGCTACTATCCCTTTCTGGAGCACTCTCCGGAGCTGACAGCCCTGCGGGGCGCGGCCAGCCGGGGGATTCCGGGCCGGTTTATGGATTTGCCCTACGGCGAGATCCTGCTGGCCACCCGGGACGCCCGGGGCCTGCGCACCAAAGAGGAAAAGCTGAGCTATGCCAGCGACCGCTATCTGGCCGCCAACCGATTTCAAAAGCTGCTGTGTGAAAAGACAGGTCTGCGCAGCTTTGATGAATTTTGGGAGAAATACTTTGAGACCGCCGGCCTGGTCCAGACGGACGAGGCCTTTGTCAAACAGCTGAACGCATATTGCCTCCTCTCCCGGCAGAACACGCCGGAGCAGGAGCTGATGGAGGACGGCTGTCTGGCCCGGGAGGCCCACATGGCCCTCCGCATCCGAGAGGCGGCGGAGCAGCACGCCAAGGTGCTGGTGGTGGCGGGCGGATTTCATATCTGGGGCCTGCTCCACGGTCCGGCCCAGCCCTCAGAGCCAAAAAAGCTGCCCGAGAAGTCCCAAGCTGTCTACCCGATGCGTTACACCATGCCGGCGGCGGACGCCCTGTCCGGATACGCCAGCGGGATGCCCTCCCCCGGCTTTTACGCCAGCATATGGACTGCCCTCCACGCCGGGGCGCCGGAGCAGGTCTGGGATCAGGTGGTGCTGGACTATCTGGTCCGGACAGGCCGCCGGCTGCGCTCAGACGGGGCTGTCATCTCCGCCTTCGACGAGACCTGCGCCCTGCAGCAGGCCAGAGGTCTGGCGGAGCTGCGGCAAAAACCGGGGCCGGGCCTCTACGAATTGCAGGACGCCGTACTCAGCGCCTTTGTCAAGGGCGAGGCCAGCCTGTCCGGCGTGGAACCCCTGCGGGTGCTGCGGACGCTGACCACCGGGAACACGGTGGGCCAGCTGTGCGAAGGTGCGCTGGTTCCACCCTTGACCCGGGACTTTGACGCTCAATGCAGCCGGTGCCGGCTGAAGCGGGAGGCCGCCTCCCGGAAGGAGCTCACCCTGTCCATCCTCTCCGAGCCCCGGCACCGGGAAACCAGCCGTTTTCTCCATCAGACGGTCTTTCTGGACCTGGGCTTCGCCACACGCAAAAAAGGACCCGACCTCCAGCGGCGCAGGGACCGGAACCTGATCCGGGAATCCTGGGACTACCGCTGGACCGCCTCTGTAGACGCTGCTTTGATCGAGCACGCGGTGTCCGGGGCCACGGTGCGGGAGGCCTGCGCCACCGAGCTCCGGCAGAGGATGGCCGCCGCCGGCCGGGCCGAGCAGGGCGCGGACCTGCTGGTCCAGGGCTTTCTGATGGGAGTTGGGGATGTGAGCGACGCTCTGGCGGGGGGGCTGGACGAGCTGCTCATCCAGGATGGGGATTTCGCCTCCCTGTGCGCCGCCTGCGCCTCCCTCAATACCCTGGATGAGTGGCAGGCCCAGTACGGAGAGCGCGGTTCCTATGACTACCCTGCCCTGCTCCGCCGGTGCTTTGACCGTGTCTTACAGCTGCTGCCCTCCATGGGCGCGGCGGACGACCGGCAGGTCCCGGCCATCCAGCAGGCCTGTATGCTGCTCTATCAGGTCACCGGGCGAGACTCCTTTGCCCATCAGCGTCCCGCCCTGATGGACGCCTTTGAGGCACTGACCTGCCAGGACCCCCTCCACCCCGCCCTTCATGGCGCGGTGCTGGGTCTGCTCTATGGAGCGGACCCAAATTGGAAGCCGCGCATCGACGCCGCCGTCCGGGGCTACCTCCAGGGCACTCCGGGTATGCTGACGCGGTCCGCCTCCTTCCTGCAAGGGTTATTCTACACAGCCCGGGATCTTTTGCTGGCAGACCCCGAGTTTTTATCCCAAATCGACCGCCTATTATGCGCTTTGGAGGATGACGACTTTACCCGTCTCCTGCCGGAGCTGCGGCTGGCATTCAGCTATTTTGTCCCCACGGAAACAGACCGGCTGGCAAAACGAGCCGCAGCGCTTCACGGCAGGACGGGGCGGGACCTGGGCCGCCGTGCGGTGGACCCCGCCGCCTACACCCAGGCAGAGGCCCTGGACGCCTGGGCGGCTGCCCGGCTGGATACCTTTGCAGTCACAGAGGAAGGAGAGGAGAGCCAATGCTGAGCGATGGCGCGGCGCTGAACCGCTGGCGGCTGGTGCTGGGCAAAAACGCCGGGCAGCAGATTCCACTCACCGAAAGCCGACTGCTCCGCATTGACGACGCCCTGGACTTCCTCTACGGTCGGGAGAGCGGCGAAGACGTGCGGGACGCTCAGGGGGGACTGGGGGACAGCCAGCCCACGGTGGCCCACTGGCTCAGCGAGGTGCGCACCCTGTTTCCCCAGGAAACCGCTGAAATTTTGCAGCGGCACGCCCTGGACCGCTACCAGCTTACCGAGCTGCTGTCCGACCGGGAGGTGCTGGAGCGGATCGAGCCGAATCAGGCCCTTCTGGAGACGGTGCTGAGCCTGAAGCACATGATGAAGGGCCCGGTCCTGGACACCGCCCGCCGCATTGTGCAGAAGGTGGCGGCTCAGCTGACCGAAAAGCTGCGCCAGGACATCCAGCGCTCCGCCCTGGGCAAGCTGGACCGCAGCAGCCGCAGCAATGTACGCTCCCTGCGCAATCTGGACATACAGCGCACCATCCGGAAAAACCTGGCCCATTATGATACGGAATCCCAGCGCCTGGTGCTGGAGCAGGTCTATTTCAACGGCCGGATCAAACGGCACAACCCCTGGCGGGTGGTTTTGGCGGTGGATGAGAGCGGCTCCATGCTCTCCAGCGTCATTCACAGCGCGGTGATGGCCGGCATCTTCGCCAAGCTGCCCATGCTGGACACCCGGCTGGTCATCTTTGACACCAATGTGGTGGACCTGAGCGGCTATGTGGACGACCCGGTGGAGACCCTGATGAGCATCCAGCTGGGCGGCGGCACCGATATTGCCAAGGCCATGCGCTACTGCGAAACGCTGGTTACCTTCCCCCACCGGACAATGGTGGTGCTGGTCAGCGATCTGTGCGAGGGCGGCCCCCGGAAGGATTTGTACGGCGTCTGCCATGACATCATCGAGAGCGGCGCCAGGCTCATCGCCCTCACCGCCCTGGACGAGACCGCCGCCCCTGCCTACGACCGGTCCACCGCTGAGGTGCTGGCCGGGATGGGCGCCTATGTGGGCGCCATGACCCCGGCCAGGCTGGCGGACTTCATGGCAGCTATCATGCGGGACTGAGGAGGCGGATCTATGCAACTGCCGGACAACTTATCCGCCGCCTTGGCGGCTGCCGACGAGGACTATCTCATCGGTCTTTGCAACAAAGGCACAGTCAATCGGGCGAAAAAGGATCTGGCCGCCCCGGCCCCGCCGGAGGCTGTGTTGGAGCAGGACGGCGTGACAGTCAGGCTGGGCGACGTCGCCTGTTTCATCACCTCCCCACTGGGGGAGAGCCGGTGCTCCTGCCCCAGCAGCGCTGTCTGCCGCCACCGGATCACAGCCATTCTCTGGCTGAAGCAGCAGCTTGACGCCGGGCCCTCTGCCGCGGCTCCGCCATCCAAGCCGGCATTTCAGGAGCTTCGGGACTATCCCTCGGAAAAGCTGGTCAGGCAGCTGGGAACCAAACGGCTGGCCGCCGCCCTGTTCCGCCACCAGAGCGGCAGCGCACCGGAGATCACCGAGACCTCCGTGGTCACGGTGGATATGCCCTGGCTGCCCGCTTCCGTGCGCTTGCTGGAACCGCTGGAGCATAGCACCTGCACCTGCCACAGCAAGGCCTTCTGCCCTCATAAAGCCGAAGCGCTGCTGTATTGGCAGCTGAAGGAGGGCGCTGCCGACCCGGCCTTTTTGCAGGCCAACCAGCCCGCCGGACCTTCACTGGATCTGGAGGCGGTACGGGGGGTGTGTCAGGCGGTCCAGGAGGCGCTGACCGCCCAGCTGGCTGCCGGGCTGAGCCGTATGCCGCCAACCGTTTGCGAGACGGTGGAGCGGATGGCCGCCCTGTGCCACACCGCCAGGCTCCCGGAGCTGGAGCGGGCCCTGCGGGCCCTCCACGGGGAGTACGCCGCCTACTTCGCCCGGTCGGCCGCCTATCGGGACGCCGCTTTGCTCCAGCGCCTGTCCGCCGCTTTCCGTCTGGCCGCGGCACTGGAGGCGGCAGATGAAGAGACCGCCCCCTCCCTGGCCGGGTCCTTTCGGGACAATTACCTGCCGGTGGGCAGCCTCAAGCTCTATCTGCTTGGGCTGCGGGAGTTCTCAGGGCGGAGCGGCTATGCCGGAACGATCTATTACTTTTGGGAACGGGACGCCCACCAGTTTTACACATTCACCCATGTCCGCCCCACCTTTTACGAGAGCGGGACCCGCCGCTCCTCCGCGGTCGTCCCCTGGGGGCTGCCCTGCCCGCTTCATCAGGCCTGGAACCACTCGCTGGATCTGACCTGCGCAAAGGCGGCCCCCGCCGGGAACCTGTCGGCCACGGAGCAATGCCAGGCCACGCTGCTGAGCGCCTGCAATCCGGGCTGTGTCTATCCCGGGAACTGCGTCTACACCGACTTCGCGCTGCTTTTTGAAGAGCGCGGCGCTCCTCAAAAACCGGAGCGGGAACGTCTGGCCGTGGTCCGCCCCCAGCGATGTGAGCCGCAGCCCTACGACACGGTGCAGCAGCGGTTTACCATGCAGCTGCTGGACGGCATGGGCCGGGATCTGTGGCTGGAGGTGCGCTATAGGCACGAGGAGGCCAAGGTGGTGAACCGGCTGGAGCAGCTTGCGGACAGCCTGAAGGGCGCGTCTCGTCCCTCCCCTGTCTTTTTCGGAATCGTCTACCGGGAGGACGACCGGCTCAAGCTCTATCCCATCGAATTCTTCACGGAATGGGGTGAGGCTCCATGACAGAGCTTTTAGATGAGATGGAACTGGCCCTTACCGATCTGATGCAGTCCGGCTTTTCCACCGGCGGCCCCGCCGCGGCCCGGCGTCTGCACACCCTGGCCCTCACCTGCGAGGACTGCGGCCTGCACACCGCCGGGACGCTGCTGTCCGAAATCGAGCAGGCTCTTTCCACCCGCTCCCACACTGTGAAAAAAGACGACCGCTCCCTGACGGCGTTGGTATGCCGCATGGAACGATATATCCAGCTCTGCCGCGAGAAGCTGCAGGAGCAGCAGATCATCCAGCGCTGGCAGTCAATGATATGAAGGAGGCATTCTGATGAACACGACGCGCAGCAGCCAGGCGGACAAACTGAAGGAACTGGTGACGTCCCTGGGCTTTTCCCCCAACAACCAGGCACTGGCTTTGGAATACCTGACTGCCGAGACCTGCGACGACGCCCTTTTGAAGAGAGCCGAGCCCCAGGACTTCAGCGTCCTGGGCTGGCAGCAGCTGAGCGAGCCTGTCAACTGGCTGGAGAAAATTCTCGAAAGCCAGGGGCCTGCCCTGGCCTCCCGGTACGTCAAGCTGTACTGGGCCATCGGCAAGAGTACCGCCATCGCTCCCCTGGGGCGCGGCAGATACATCAGGAAGAAGCTCTGGGATCGTTCAAACCTCATTGATCTGCTGGGCAAACCTGCGGTTGCTGCCATGGAGGCAGAGAACCTTGTTCAGATACAAGGACCGCTGAGCGAAGAAACCGCCTGGCTCCACCAGCTGGCCCGCACCGAACCGGAAACACTGGAGGCGGCGCAGGAGCTGGGCGGCTCTCAATCCGCCAATATGAAAATCTTTCTGGCGGGCATGCTGCTGTGCAGCGCCGGTCAGGAAAAGCCCCGCTTTCTGAAAAAGCTGCTGGGCAAGAGCTCTCTGGTGGACCGTCAGGCGGAGCTCCTGCTCCGAAGCAATGTGAATTCCCTGGTCAATACTGCCCCTGCCCTGTCTCAGGGGGATCGTGAGCTGTTGATCGAATACATTCGGAAAGGCGACCCCAAAGCTCCGCTGCCCTTCCTGTCCTCCGTCCGCTGTGCCAACGACGCCCACAGCGCCCTGACCGCCAAAGCCTCTGATCCCTATCTCACCAAATTACTTGGGACAGCCTCTTTTCTGGCCCAGCGGCAGGACCCCCGGGCCCGCTGCGCCGTGCGGGTATATTTAGCCCTCAACCCCATGCCCCTGCTGGACGCCCTCCTGCGTACTGCGCCCCACCAGTATTTTATGGAACAGCGTTCCGTCCTGACGCAGGACCTGCCCGGCGGTCCCGCCATCCTGCTGCTGGCGCTGTGCCGCAGCCCGATCAGCTATGCGGATAAGAGAGGAATTGCCAGCCAGTGCCGCAGCGGCCTGGCGTTGGCCAAGCAGCTGTCCGACGCCAAGCAGTACGAGGTTTTGTGCACACTGCTTTCGGACAGCACCGACAGCTCCGCAGAAGAGAAAATCATTACCCATCTGGAGAAGTATGTACAGTCCGGCAAAACGGAGCTGCGGGCCTATCTGACCGATACCGGGAGCCTGGAAAGCACCGCCAGCCAGCTGGCAGCCGTCACGGCCTCCCCCTATATTTACCCCACTCAGCCCGCCAATATGGTCTTCAATTACCGGGTTCTGGCCGGATGGGACAACTTTGCCTGCCGCTGTGCTGTGGTTTTGGGTCTGCCCCTGAGGGCACGCGCATTGGGCAGCGCTCTGCGTCAGGGCGGAACCTCCATCAACGAGAAAGACATCAACACGCTGTCCAGCGCCCTGCTGGAACAGGGCCTGCCCATCCCTCAGCTTCTGCAGATCTTTGATATGCTCCATGACTCGTCTTATGTGGACAGCATCAAGGTCAATATCCGTAACGGTGTGTCCTCCGCCGTCAGCCGGCCCGAGTATGTCAAAGAGCTGTGCGTCTCCGCAAAGTCCGGGGGCGTGTTCGCCCGGCACACGGCCATCTCAGCCCTGGACGACCTGACGAAGGTTGATACCTGTGCCAACGAGGCCAAGGCAGGCCTTTTGGACTCTGTCGGAGACTCCTCCAAACAGATTCAGGAGCTGCTCCTGACCATCCTCCCCACCCATGAGGACTGGGCCGAGGACTTTGCCCGAATGCTCAAGAGCAAAAAGGCGGCGGAGCGGCTTCTGGCGGTGGGCGTCAGCCGTAAGCTGGGCGATGCCCTGCGCCCCGCGCTGGAGAAAGCGCTGGCCGTCGAAAAGAGCGCCAAGGTGGTGGACGCCATCCAAAATGCCCTGGGGCAGGCTGCCGCCCCTGGTGAGGCTCCCTCTGAGAGCCCGGATGAACTAGCCGCCCGCGTGTTGAAGGGTGGCAGAAAAAGAAGAATACAGTGGATTTTGGACACTCCCCTGCCCACAATACACCTCAAAGACGGCAGCGAGGCCAGCGAGGACCGCCGGGCCGCCCTGATGGTCGCCTACTGCGATTTGGGGCGGATTGGCCGCAGTGAGACCGCCGCTGAGATGGCCAGGGACCTCAATGAAGCCGATCTGTCGCTGCTGGCCCATGAGGTCTATGAGAAATGGCTGGCGGAGGGCGCTCAGAGCAAGACCAAGTGGGTGCTTCCCTTCGCGGCGGCCTTTGGCGGCCCCTCCATGACCCCCAAGCTCACCCGGGCCATCCATGACTGGCCCCAGCACGCCCGGGGCGCCATCGCCTGCGACGCAGTGACCGCCCTGGCCCTCAGCTCTGATCCGGCGGCGCTGCTGACGGTGGACTCCATCTCCCGGAAGTTTAAGTTCCGCCAGGTCAAGACGGCCGCGGGCCAGGCCCTGAACAGCACCGCCAAGGAGCTGGGCATCACCTCCGAGGAGCTGGCCGACCGCATCGTCCCCGACCTGGGCTTTGCCGCCGACGGAAAGCGTGTGTTCGATTATGGCCCCCGCAGCTTTACTGTCTGCCTGACTCCAACGCTGGAGCTGGAGATCACCAATGATGCGGGCAAGTCGGTAAAAAATCTCCCCGCCCCCGGTAAAACCGACGACGCGGAGAAGGCAGACGCCGCATACAGCGAGTTCAAATTGATGAAGAAGCAGATCAAGACCACGGTCACGACCCAGAAGGCTCGGCTGGAGGCCGCCCTCTCTGCCCTGCGTTGCTGGAGTACGGACGCCTGGCGGGCGCTTTTTGTGGGAAATCCGATCATGCACCAGTTTGCCATAAGCCTGATCTGGGGCATTTACCTGGACGGCGAGCTGCAAACCACCTTCCGCTATATGGAGGACGGTTCCTTCAACACGGTGGATGAGGAGGAATACCAGCTCCCCGACAACGCCCAGATCGGTTTAGCGCACCCGATAGAGTTGGACAGTGACACGCTGGAGGCCTGGAAGCAGCAGCTTGAGGACTACGAAATCACCCAGAGCATCCCCCAGCTGAGCCGGCCGGTGTATTGCCTGGAGCCCGGCACAAAGCAGGCCCGCAGCCTGGAGCGCTTCGGCGGGAAGATGCTCAATGGGCTGTCCCTGTCCGGAAAGCTGCAGGGGCTGGGCTGGTATCGCGGCAGTGTGGAGGATGCCGGCATCTTCTACACCTTCTACCGGGAGGATGCCGCCCTGAACATGGGCGTGGAACTGCGCTTCTCTGGCTGTTATGTGGGAGGCGAGAACGACACAGTAACCGTATACGAAGCCGCGTTCTACCGCTCAGGCACTGTAAAGCGGGGCAGCTATTGCTACGATACTCCAACGGCAGAAAACACGTTTGCCCTGGGAGATGTCCCGCCCCGCTATTACAGTGAGATCGTCTATCAGCTGGAGCGGGCCACCGCGTCCTCCACAGAAGCTGACCCTGAGTGGAAAACGAAAAAGTAATCAACCTGACGCCGCCTTTTCAAGCGCAACAGGTGAAGTAAGAGACCAACGCTTTATTTTCAATTTGAGGCATGCACTGATTTTCATCAAACGCATATTTATATGAAAGAACAACTGATTCATGCGCCTGCGGGCAAAGGGGATGCCGAAAGGCATCCCCTTGCGGCTGGATGCCGCGCTGTCTGACGGCTATTGACACCCAAAGGAAGAGAATAGTATAATGTAGTAGCAGCCGGCACACCGGCCGCCGCAGAACTGACAGGTATTTTTCGTTGGGGCCGCATATCCCCCAAAACACCGAAATGGAGACTGTCAATGAAAGAAACAACGAATAAGCAGAAAAAACGGAGAGAATTTTCTCTGCTCCTTTCTATTATAGTCATTTTTTGCATTTTTGGGACGATCGTATTGGTCGTGTCCCGCAGGACCGCCAAAGAAATGTCCGAGGCCGCCATCCAGAACCTGAGCGAAAGCCTGGACCTGATTCAGAGCACCATTGAGGCGATTCTGCGCAGCGAGGCGGAATTCCAGACGCTGATCGCCCAGGAGATCGCCCGGGTGGAGGATCCTGAGGCGTATATCCGCGCCTACGAGAAGAATCAGACGATGTCAAAGCTGTCGCTGATCCTGTCCGGGAAGACGGAGGGAGTCTCTAACACCGGGGAGCTGTTCACCGAGGAGGACCTGGACTTTTCCGCAGGGAAAACGGTTTTCGGCCTGCCGGTCTCCCAATCCTATCTAAATTATATGGGGACCTGGTCCTACACCATAAAATGCCCCATCCAGCGGGACGGACGGGAGCTGGGCACCCTTTACGCCGAGTATATCTACGACGCCATTGACCGGTCCCTGCCGGACGGATTTTACAACAAGCAGGCGTCGCTGTATATCATGGACGCGGAGAGCCAGCGGTTCGTCCTGAAGCCCAAGGGAATGGGACAGCGCAGCGCAGGGCATTTGAACCTGACGGATTTCTACCGGGCAAACGATATTCAGGAACCGGAGATCCGGGCGGAGGTGGACGAGTGCCTGAGTGCCGGGCGGAACATCCTGTTTTATCACAACATCCGGGAGGTCCAGGCCCTCAACTATATGTGGTCGGTGAACGGCGGAACCATCTTCCTGGTAGGCTATGTGCCGGTAGAGGCCATCCAGCAGGAGGGGCGCACCGTCAACCAGAGCATCATAACCGTCATTGCCTCCCTGCTGGCGGCGTTTTCCCTGTGCATCGCCCTTTATTACCTGAACTGGAGGCAGCAGGACAAGCTGCGCCGGGAGCGGGAGGAGGAGCGGCGGCTCCACAGCCAGCAGCTGGCCGAGGCCCTGCAGGCCGCGCAGATTGCCAGCAAGTCAAAGACCACGTTTCTGTCCAATATGTCCCACGACATCCGCACCCCCATGAACGCCGTGCTGGGCTTTACCACCCTTTTGGCAAGGGACGCAGAGAATCCGGCCAAGGTGCGGGAGTACACAAAAAAAATCACGGCCTCCGGGCAGCATCTGCTCAGTCTCATCAACGACATCCTGGATGTCTCCAAGATCGAGAGCGGGAAGGTGGTGCTCAACCTGGAGAAGTTCGCCCTTAACGACGTGATCTCCTCCGTGGAGGCCATCATCCAGCCCATGGCCAGGGACAAGAGGCAGGACTTCCATTTGGAGGTGACGGGAATCCGGCACGAGTACCTGGTGGGGGACGCCACCAGGATCGACCAGATTCTGATTAACCTGCTCTCTAACGCCGTGAAGTACACACCGGAGGGCGGCTGGATCCGGCTGCGCATCATCGGCCTCAAGCAGCGCTCCAGCCAGTATGAGCATATCCGTATTGAGGTGGAGGACAACGGCTACGGCATGACGCCGGAGTATTTGGAGACCATCTTCGACGCATTCACCCGGGCGGAGAACAGCACCACCAACAAGGTGCAGGGCACCGGCCTGGGCATGGCCATCACCAAGAGCATTGTGGAGCTGATGGGCGGGACCATCGAGGTGTTCAGCGAGGTAGACCGGGGCTCCCTGTTCCGGGTAGAGCTGGAGCTGCGTATTCTGGAGGAGGCGGACCGACAGTTCTGGGCCCAGCGGGGCGTCTCCCGCATCCTGGCAGCGGCGAAGGACCGGGAAAACCGGGAGAGCATGGCGGCCCTCATGGAGGGCACGGGGGTCCGGCTGGACGCCTGCTCCACAGTGGAGGAAGCACTGGAGGCCCTGGGCGGCGGGGAGTGCCAGCTGGCCCTGCTGGACTGGGAGGACTTCGGCCTCCAGGGAGCCGGGGCGCTGCGGGAGGCCCTTCCGGAGTCTGTGCCCCTCCTGATCCTGGCGGAGCTGGACGCGGAGGGGACCCAGGAGGCGCTGCGGCTGGGCCGCACGGACGTACTCACCAAGCCGTTTTTTGTCTCCGCCCTCCGGGCAAAGGCCGGAGAGCTGTGGGACGGCGCGGACAGGGCTGCTGGGCCGGAACCGGAGGAGGACGGCGGCCTGGCCGGGATGCACTTCCTGGCCGCGGAGGATAACGAGATCAACGCGGAAATTCTGACGGAGCTTTTGGAGCTGGAGGGGGCCTCCTGCGAGATCGCCGTCAACGGACAGCTGGCGGTGGAGCGCTTTCAAAATTCGGCGCCGGGCGAGTTCGACGCCATCCTGATGGACGTCCAGATGCCGGTGATGGGCGGCCACGAGGCGGCCCGGACCATCCGGGCCCTGGACCGGGAGGACGCGGGGCGCATCCCCATCATCGCCATGACGGCCAACGCCTTTGCCGAGGACGAAAAGGCCGCGCTGAGCGCCGGGATGAACGCCCACGTGCCCAAGCCTTTAAGCATGGAGCTTTTGAAGCAGGCCGTCAAGCAATGCGGAAAACAGGAGGAAACAGGATGAATACGGCAGGAAAGCACAGATGGATACCGGCCCTTTTGGCGGCGCTGACGGCGCTGTCTCTGGCGGCCTGCGGGGGCGGGGGGCCCAAAAACCTTGTGTCCCAGGAGGACGGGGAAAAACGGACGGTGAACCTGTTCAGCCCCATGGAGAAGATCGACCCTAACGCAGAGAATGTGGCCCGGACCGCGTCGGACCTGACGGTGGCCATGGCGGAGGAGGCGCTGGGCATCACCATGATGTACCGGACCTATACGGCGGAGGATTACCAGGACAAAACCTACGACGACGTATGCCTGGACCGGGCCCGGAACAACATGGACGACCTGTACCTGCTCAACCCGGACACCATCCTGGCGCTGGGGGCGGAGGGTGTGCTGGAGGACCTGTCGGGGCTGGACAGCGCGAAAAACCTGCGGGAGATCATCCGCACCGCCAACACGGTGGACGGGAAGCTGGTGGCCATCCCCCAGGAGGTGGTGGCCTACGGCCTGTTCGTCAACAAGGACCTGTTCGACCAATACGGCCTGGACCTGCCGGAGACGCCGGAGGAGTTTTTGGAGTGCTGCCGGGTGTTCCAGGAAAACGGCATTGACACCCCCATCGGCGCCAACCGCTGGTGGCTGGAGACCTTCGTCCTGGCCCAGGCCTACGCCGATCTGTACAACGGCGGAAATACCCAGGCGGAGATCGAGGCCCTCAACAGCGGGGAGGCGAGGTACAGCGACTATATGCGCCCCGGCTTTGAATTCCTGCAGACGCTTATCGACCGGGGGTATATTGACGCAGAAAAGGCCCTGGTCAGCGAGGCCATCGAGGCGGAGGGGCCCGACTTCCTGGCGGGGAAAACCCCCATCGTCATGGCCTACTGGGGCGCGGCGAACACGGAGACCGCCTATGGCAAGACAGACTTCACCATGGAGGTCATCGGCTTCCCCAGCAGCCGGGGGCAGATGCCGGTGATGCCCATGACCGGGTGGGCCGTGTGCTCCGGCGGGGAGCATGCCCAAGACGCCATGAAGATGCTGGACGTCATTACCTCCGACGAGGCGCTGAAGCTCTATTCGGAGACCAACCGGGTGATCTCCCCCTCCAAAAACGTCAAGGTGGAGTGCGTGCCCGCCCTGAAGCCCCTCAACGACAGGATTGAGGAGGGGGTCTATGTGCTGGGCTCCAACGCGGGGATGAACGTGGAGCAGTGGGGAAATACCTGCCAGATCGTGCGGCTGCTGCTGGGCGGCGCGTCGGTGGACGAGTGCATGGCGGCCTTTGACGAGCTCCAGGACGCGGCGCTGAGCAACCCATAATCGGGGCGGCTTTTTCACTGCCGGTGTATTGGGATCGACCGGTTTTGCATGGTCCCCAATGCCCTGGCAGTGTTTTTTTGACCATCCGGCCCGGTGCATTTATATTGACACAGGCAAATCTTTCCCGTATAATAATTTGATAGATTAATGTAGCCAAGGCGCTTGCAAACCGGCGTACGGTTTGCGGGGCGGGCAGGGCCCGCCGGTCCGTGACACGGACCGCGCTTTGCCTATGAAGTCTGAACGTGGGCCCCTCTGCGGTCCCCACGGTGACTATAGAAGGAGGCGGCAGAATGAAGCAGTTTTTCGGCATGAGCCAGCGGGGGAATCTGGACGAGGCGCTGCAGGGCCTTTACCGTCCGCAGTTTATTATGCTGATGTCCAACAGCGGCCAGTTTGAGGAGCACGTGGCAGCGTTGGAGAAGCGTTTTCCAGGGGTGCCCAGCATCGGGTGCATCGGTATGAGCTATCAGACCAGCGTGGTGGAGAACGGCGTGGGGATCATCGCCTTTTCCGACGGAGTGGACGCCGTCTCCAACGTGCTGGAGCAGGCGTCCACTATGCCCATCAAATACATACATCGCTTGGAAAAGGACTTGCAGGCGCTGGGCGGGTCCGACCGGGACACCGTGTGCATTGACTTCTGCTCCGGCAATGACGCCTGCGTGCTCACCACCATCAATACCGCCCTGCGCAAGCGGGGCGTCTCCCTGGTGGGGGGCACCGGCGACCAGGGGAAGGTGTCCGCCAACGGCCGGGTCTACGAGGACGCGGTGGCCTATGCCCTGGTGCGCAACCAGAACGGACGGGTCAAGACCTATAAGGAGAACATCTACCACCAGCTGGGGGATTACCGCTTTGTCGCCGCCAACACAGACCGGGCCAACTATATCCTGGGGACGCTGAACGGCAAAAGCGCCAAGCAGGTCTATAAGGACATCCTCCACGTCACCGACGAGGAGATCCTCACCCGGACCTTCCAGAACCCCTTCGGAAAGCTGAACGGGAACGACACCTGCATCATCTCCATCAAGGAGGTCCAGGGCAACTCCTTGGCCTGCTTCCGCCAGGTAAACGACTCCGATGTGCTCATCCTGCTGGAGCTGGGGGACTATCGGGCCGTCGTGCAGGATACCATCCGCCAAATCTGTCAGGACTTCCCCCGCCGGTCGGCCATTTTCTCGGTGAACTGCCTGTTCCGATACAAGCTGTTCTCTGAGCAGGGCTATATGCAGGACTATCTGCGGGACATGGCGGCGCTGGGCAGCCACGCCGGGCTCGTGGGGTACGGCGAACACTACAACAACCGCTTCGTCAACCAGTCCATGACCTGCGTGGTATTTGAGTAAAGGAGAGGCAGCCATGTTTTTGAAAAAAAAGAGCCGGAAGCCCGACCAGGTCCAGGAGAAAAAGAGCCTTTACCCGGTGCTGCACATGGCGGGCAGCCTGAAGGAATACCAGAAGGAGCTGGTCAAGAAGGAGGTGTCCTCCCTCTGGGAGCTGAATCTGATCGGCGACTCCTTTACCAGCGTGCTGCAGGAGGGGGCGCAGTTCCAGGCGAAGCTCCAGGACCTGGGGGCGTCCTTCTCCAATATCAACGAGACGGCGGAGCAGTTCAGCCAAGTCCGGGGGGAGATCGGGGACGCGGTATCCGAGGCCAGGGGGCAGATGGCGGCCCTGGAGCAGACCTCCGCCCAGGTGCAGCAGTCCTACGACACCATGGCGGAAACCTTCTCCCATCTGGAGGCTGCGATCCGGGAAATCCAGCAGTCCATGGGCAAAATTGTGTCCATCGCGGAGCAGACCAATCTCCTGGCTATCAACGCCTCCATCGAGGCGGCCAGGGCGGGGGCCGAGGGCCGCAGCTTTGCGGTGGTGGCGGCTCAGGTCAAGCAGCTGGCCGAGGAAATCAAGTCGCTGGCAGGCGAGGTGGACAGCGGCGTGAATGAGGTTGAGGGCAGGGCCAACGAGCTGAGCGACAGCATTTCCATCTCCCAGCAGACCCTGGGCCAGAACGCCGGGATCGTGGCCCAGACGGAGGTGAGCTTTGAGAAGATCACCTCGGCGGCGGAGGGCGCGGTAGCCGTGCAGTCGGGGATCTCCGGCGTTATTCAGGTGTCCCAGCAGGAATTGCAGAATTTGCAGCAGTTTTTCGAGAAGATCAATGGGCAATATCAGGAGGTCGTCAAGCACATTGAGTCCGCCAGCCACCTGGGCACCACGAAAAGCGCTATGTTTGAGGATATCGACAACATGATCTCCCAGATTCCGTCCCTTGTGGGCGACCTGGAGGCCGGGACCTGAGCGGCTTTGGGCTAGGGACCGTTTCGGAGCATATTTCACCCTGTTTACAGCGATTACGGCGGCTTCAAAAAATCTTTGAAGCCGCCGCATTTTTTCTTTTCTATACTGTATATCGGGCAGGACGACAGATACGGAAAAATGTGCTGACGCGATGCGTTTTGCCGCCGACTGGGCGGGACGGAGGAACAAAAAGCAGGAAACACGGCATTGGGGCCGAATTGATGGAAAAGGTTTCCGGTGTGGATGGTTTTAGCGCCATCTATCTATGGTCACCTCCTGCTGATGAGCCTTGTCCCGACAGGAAGGGAAGCCAGGGCGATTGATGTACCACATAACTTCTTCGCAATAGGTGTAGTTCATTTCTGCGCTGCGTCCCCCTTTGATTTCTCATACAGACGGTGGAGCGTTTCCCAATCCGGCGTGGCACCGCGCAGCGCGTCCCAGGTGGGCATGGGCAAGTCGGGCTTTTGCTCCCGCAGGGCGGCAAAGGCCTTGTCCAGTGCCTCCAGCTCTGTGACCGCGCTGCGGCAGTGGTCGGTGGCGGCCAGCTCACCGAGAGTGGTTTTCGCCATGATCCGCAGCAGGAGATAGGACAGCCCGCCCTTGATCCCGTGGAGTTTCTCCATGGTATCCGCCGGCAAGATGGGATAGCCCAGCGCGTGCAGCAGACCGTAGCCCTCCTTGGCTGCCTCCATGGCCTGCTTGACCTGCTTGCCTGTGGCTTGCCGCAGGTCGCAGTCCATAGCGTAGGACAGATAACAGACCGGCAGGATAAACGCCAAATGGCACTTATACCAGGCGTCCATATCCGCCGCCCAGGTAAGCCGGTACTTGGCACCGACAAACGCCGAAGTGAGCACCTGTTTTTCTGTCTCGAATGGCTCTCCTCGTAGCCCGCCTACTGTCATACCCGCGTACCCAAACCGGACGCACACCACGTTGCCGCCCGCCCGGCGTCCGCCGGTTCCCTGGAACCCAAACAGCACCGTCTTAGGTACAGCGGTGTGCGCCTGCATGTACGCCTCCATCTTCTCGGCGTTTGTGTTGTTTCCCACCAGCACCACCAGCGGGCAGTCTGCCTGGGACAACTCATCCAGGATCGCTGACATCTGCTGGTACTGCATGACCGCAAAGGCCAGGTCGTAGTGCTCACCATCCAAAGCCCCGATGACGCGGGGGCGGTCATGGGTCGTCTTTTTTTGAAGATGATGGATGATGGTCAGCCCATCCCGCTCCAGCGTCTCCCGCCAGCTTCCCCGTGCCAGAAGGGTGATGTCGTTTCCCGCCGCGCACAGCACATGGGTCAGATAGCTGCCGATCACCCCGGCACCGTAAACCAATACTTTCATTCTCAGTTCCCTCCAGTCAGCTGGCAAGCTTTTGATCTCCTCCACCCACCGCTCTGGCCAGCAAACGGCGCAGGTGGGCCTCCCGCAATTCCGCCATATGAATCGTTTCCCCTCAATGGGAGGGGGCATGAGCAGCTCCCACTGCCCATGCCTTCTCACCGCATTTTGCTTATTTGAACTTTTAGTGACAGCCGCGGCAGTTTCCGCAGTCGCCGTTACAGCCTCCGCCGGACTTGCGGGACCTCCGCAGGGAGCGGACAGCCAGCGCCGCAACAGCGGCCAGTACGGCAATCACAATGATATTCCCCAATTCAGCGGGCATTGTCAAACACTCCTTTCCCAGCCGGTCACTTCACGGCAGCGGCCACAGAGCTCAGCCTATTGGACTGCTCCTCCCCTTGATAACCCTTGCGGAAGAGCATGTAGATAATCCCGATCAGCAGAATTACACCCACCACAGTACCCACGCCGAAAGCAACCTCACCCAGGATCACGCCGCCGATCTGATAGACGATCAGAGCCACAACATAGGCCCACAGGCACATATAGCCGATGGCGGCAAAGGTCCACTTGGCGTTGTTCATCTCCCGCTTGATGGCGCCCATAGCCGCGAAGCAGGGGGCGCACAGCAGGTTGAAGATCATGAAGGAGTAGGCGGTCAGACCGGTGAAGATGGCGCCGACCTCCGCAGTCAGATTGCCCGGATACAAGACGCCCATGGTAGCTGGGACCTCTTCCTTGGCAATGAGGCCGGTGATGGTAGCCACAGTGGCCTGCCAGTTGCCGAAGCCCAGAGGAGAGAAGATCCAGCAGATGGCCCCGCCGATGGCAGCCAGGATGGAGGCGTCGGCGTCCTCCACCAGCCCGAAGCCGTCAGGCCCAAAGCCGAAGCCCTGGAGGAACCAGAGGACGATGGTGGACAGCAGGATGACGGTGCCGGCCCGTTTAATGAAGGACCACCCCCGCTCCCAGGTGGCCCGCAGGACGTTTCCGGCGGAGGGGGCGTGGTAGGCGGGCAGCTCCATGACAAAGGGGGCGGGCTCACCGGCGAAGGCCTTCAGCTTCTTGAGCATAATGCCCGAGATAATCACCGAGGCAATGCCGATGAAGTAGGCGGAGGCGGCCACCAAGGGGGAGTGCCCGAACAGGGCCCCGGCAAACAGGGCGATGATGGGTATTTTCGCCCCGCAGGGCATGAAGCAGGTGGTCATGATGGTCATTTTCCGATCCCGGTCCTGCTCAATGGTTCGGGAGGCCATGATGCCGGGGATGCCACAGCCGGTAGCCACCAGCATGGGGATGAAGCTCTTGCCGCTCAAACCGAAGCGGCGGAAAATCCGGTCCATGATGAAGGCGATGCGGGCCATGTAGCCCACGTCCTCCAGAATGGCCAGCAGCAGGAACAGCACCAGCATCTGGGGCACGAAGCCCAGTACCGCGCCCACGCCGCCCACGATGCCGTCCAGGATCAGGCTGTAGAGCCAGCCGTCCTCAGCCACGCCCAGGGCCTCCAGCCCGCCGCCGATGATGGCGGGGATACCGGGCACCCAGACACCGTAATCGTGGGGGTCGGGCTCTTCCACCGCCAGGGCCTCGTTGTAGACCTCTTCGTTCAGCTCTACAGTCTCGGTGTCGCCGGTCTCGTCGTCGTAGAAGTACGCCTCGGCGTCGCCGGCCTCGTAGGCCTCGATGATGGTTTCGGCATTCTCAAACTCGCCCAGGGCGTCTTCATATCCGCCCACATCGGAGACAAAGGGCACCAGCCAGCCGTCCCCGAACAGGCCGTCGTTGGCCCAGTCGGTGAGGGCGGTGCCGATGGAGATGGGGATGGTTGTATGCTCTGTCTCAATGGCGAAGCTGCCCATGGCGAGGGCGTACACCAGGAATATCACCGCCACAAAGATGGGCAGGGCCGCGACGCGGTTGGTGACTACTTGGTCGATTTTATCGGAAACGGTAAGGCTGTGCTTTGCCGCCTTTTTTTTCACGGCTTTGGTCACAACAGAGCTGATGTAGGAGTAGCGCTGGTTGGTGATGATGCTCTCGGCGTCGTCCTCCAGCTCCTTTTCACAGTCGGCAATATGCTGCTCCAGGTGGGCCTTCAAGTCGGCGGAGAGGTCCAGCTCCTCCATGACCTTTTCGTCCCGCTCAAAAATCTTGATGGCGTACCAGCGCAGGTAGCTGTCTGCCACCCTGCCCTGGACGGACTCCTCGATATGGGCGATGGCGTGTTCCACGCTGCCGGTGAACACATGGGGCAGCTCCCCGAATTGCCTCTTCTGTGCCAGGGCCACGGCCTTTTCAGCGGCGGCCATGCCGCCCTCGCCTTTGAGAGCGCTCATCTCCACCACCTCGCAGCCCAGAGCTTTGCCCAGCTTGTTAAGGTCGATGGTATCGCCGTTCTTCCGCACCAGGTCGATCATATTCACCGCCACCACCACAGGCAGGCCCAGCTCAATGAGCTGGGTGGTGAGGTACAGGTTGCGCTCGATATTGGTACCGTCCACGATGTTGAGAATGGCATCCGGCTTTTCTTTGACCAGGTAGCTCCGGGCCACCACCTCCTCCAGAGTATAGGGGGACAGGGAGTAGATGCCGGGCAGATCCTGGATGACCACATCTTTACGGCCTTTCAGCCGCCCCTCCTTTTTCTCCACCGTGACCCCCGGCCAGTTGCCCACGTACTGGTTGGAGCCGGTCAGGGCGTTGAAAAAGGTGGTCTTGCCGCAGTTGGGATTGCCCGCCAGCGCAATTTTAATGTCCATTTCGATCCTCTCCTTTCAAATGTTAGCTAAAACTAACCTTCGGTGCAAATAACAGCGGCTTTCCCGCCGCGTTGATTTATTGCTGTCTTGCCCACTCCGATCCAGCTCTCGCGGGTCGACACCTCACGGTTCTACTTCGATCATCTCCGCGTCGCCCTTGCGAACGGACAGTTCATAGCCCCGGACGTTCAATTCCATCGGGTCGCCCAGGGGCGCCACCTTGCGTACAAAAATTTCCACGCCTTTGGTGATGCCCATATCCATGATCCGGCGCTTCACCGGACCATCCCCGCGGAGCCGTGCCACGGTAGCCGTTTCGCCCACCTTTACATCCTTCAGGGTTTTCACATTGCTCTCCTCCTTTATCCTTATCAGACCATGATCCTGTTTGCCATGGTTTTGTCCAGCGCAATCCGGCTGTCCTTCACCTGCACAATCAGATTTCCTGCGATTTCACTGACCACTGTCACATCGCTGTCCACCACAAAGCCCAGCTCCGCCAGGTGCTGGCGCACCTCGTCCTTACCGGAAATCTTGCGAATCGTGACGGTCTCTCCTGACCTTGCCATTGTCAGCGGCATCATTACTTCGCCTCCCTTTTCAAAAGGTTAGCACCTTCTAACCTCAAGTTCAGCTCCAGTTTACTATGACTAACTGAAAATGTCAAGCCCCAAAAAGAAAAACTTGTTTTTTAGTTAGAATTTGCTAACCCATGCGCAGGAGCATTCGTGAATAAAGGAATTTTTGCATAGGGGCTCTGGTGGTATATCCCCCGTCGCCGTCTGTCAATGCCGATATGAAATTGTGAGAAAACGCCGAAGAAATTTTGTTATTTTTCGGCGGGGGAAACAGAATCAGATACTTCCTTGCTGGAAAAGAGTGTTCACGATTTGCTGTTTCTGGCGCATAAATTCTTTACGCTCTTTGCGCCGATAGGACTCGCCCTGGATGTCCATGGGGCGATAACCGATCTCGTCAATGATGAGCATCCCGTACTTGGCCAGTACCCTGAGCTTGTCCGGCAGGCGGTTCTCAAAGTGGGCCTTTTTGAGTTGCTCAATGAGCTGGTGGCAATTCACGTAGTAAGTAGAGAAGCGATACTGAGGAGCGCCACAAGGCCCAAGAGCTGAGGCCAGATGGGTCTTACCCACACCTGGCGGGCCGAGGAAGACCACAACCTGATTATCATATCTTTCCCCTTATGTGAACACCACCTAGTCAAATGGGATAAATTGATGGACAGTTAAAATGAATTAGACTGCCAAAAGGTTTTGGCACAGTGGGTTTGAGGAATATAATGGTATTTACAAGTTCTTTAATTACATTTTGTGTGTTCCCCGTCACATAAATCAACCAGCCCCAAAATATTGGGGCTGGCAGCAGTGACAACTTCCTATCCATAGCGTTTTGTTGACGTATCACGATAATCACATTTAAACTGGTTCTAATCATGCCGCCTGTCAACAGCATTTCCCGCAGTATGCGCGTTTTTCAGGCACTATCCCTCCCGCGCCGAAGGAACATGCTCAAAAAATACGATGCTCCCGCTCACCGTTACGCCGTCCCTCTGCCCGCTGGGCAGGGAGAGGCGCAGATCGTCCAGCATACAGCGGTACATGCTGTCGTGGAGCTGCTGGAGCACGGCCTTTGCCTGGTCGTAGCTGCCGCTGGTGAAGCTGAGGGAAATGCGCCGGTGCACAATGCTCTCCCCCGCGTCCACTGTGCCGAAGGACAGGGCGTACTCCTCGGTAGAGGCCAGGATGGCGTTCAGCTCGAACATGACCTGCTGCAGATTGTCGTAGGCAGGCATCTCAAGGGGCGGCTCCGGCTGGGAAAGCAGCTCCTCCAGCTCACGTTCCATGCGCTGTTTCTCCTCCGCCCGCTGCTGGGCGGCAGTCAGCTGGGTGCGGCATAGCTCAATTTCATTTGCCAGCCGCTCCAGCTCCGCCGTAACAGGCAGGTAGAACAGCATCACATAGCAGCTGGTCAGCAGGATCACCGCCAAAATCCCAAGCAGCACCAGCTCCCGGGCTGTCATGCGCCGTTTCATCCCTTGTCACCCCCCTTTTTCAGCTGAATGCGGATGCTGGCCGATACCAGATCCCGAGACTCTCCGGTGGTGGAGGCGGTGTTCACGGTGGTGCGCTCCACGATGGGGGACGCCTCCAGCCGGGCGACAATCTCGGCGGTCTGGGCCAGGGTGACCTGGGAAAACTGCACCTGCACCGTGTCCCCAGCGACGGATACGGTGTCCATCGCCGCTGTCGACCCCACCGCGCTGTCCAGCAGGGCCAGTATGTCCATGCGGACGACGGTCTCCGCCTCCTCCTGGGTGGGGGTGCGGCGCAGGTACTTCTCCTGCACCTCGGCAAAGCCCGACAGGGACGCCATCACACTGTCCCGCTGCTGTTCCACCGCGGTCAGGGCGCTTTGGGCCTGCTGCACCCGCACCAAAAAGTCATATACCAGCACCTTGGACAGCCCCAGCAGCATCACCAGCACAAACAGCACATACAGCGCAATGGTGGCCGGTTTGGTGGTGCGGTCCGGCTTGTAGTACAGGTTCATGGTCCGTTTGACCGGATAAGACGCCGGTTTCAGCTTCATCTCACGCACCTCCCATGGCGGCGCCCGCCGCGATAATCCCCGCCGCCGCGTCCTCGCCGCTCAGCCCGGGCAGCAGCTCCGCCGGGTCCAGCAGGGGCAGGCCCAGATTGGCGCCAATGGCCTCCCGCAGAGGCCGGAACGCGGCCCCGCCCCCGGTGAGGTAGACGCCGGGCAGCTCGCTGGCCCGATAGGTAAACTGGTAGAAGTTGACCACCTTTAAGATCTCCACCGCCAGCCGGCCGCACAGCTCCTCCACCGTGGGGATGGACAGCACGCTTTCGTGATTCGCCGCGCGGTAGGACCCGGCCAAAAACAGATCCACCCCCAGCTCGTCGGCAATGGTCTGATCCAGGTGCCGCCCCGCCAGGGTGATCTGACGGGTGGCCTGCACCCGGTCCCGCCACACCACGGTGATGCGGGTGTGCTGCTGGCCCAGGTCCACAAAGAAGTATTCCTCCCCGCCGCCCTGCCTGCGGCAGTGCTGCACCAGCTGGATCAGCGCCATCTCCTGGGGCAGCAACGCCTTGAGCCGCACCCCGGCACGGGCAAACATGCGGATGTACTCCTCCAGCTGCCGCTTGGACGCCACGGCCGCCATCATGGGGACGGTCTCCTCATCCTCCTCCGCGCCCCGCTCACACAGGGCGTAGTCGCAGAAGTACTGGTCCGGCACGCCCTGGATGAAGTCCGCGAACTCATAGGGCAGGTTCATCATCAGCTGCTGGGTGGTCATGCGGGGCACGGTCACCAGGCGGCAGATCACCTGGCTGGGGGGCAGCGCCAGCGTCCCCGCTCCCCGGGGCAGGCGCAGCTCCTTCCTGGTCTGCTTCAGGAATTGAGAAAAGGCGTTGGGCATGGTCACGCCGTTTTCGTCCGTCAGATTTTCCGGCAGGCGCACCGTCTCCACCCGCAGGCTGTTCCCCCGAACCACCGCGATTTTCAGACTGCCGCTGCCGATGTCAAAGCCAAGCTTTGTCCTTGCCATATCCTCTCTCCTATTCTAATCTAAAAAAATCCCAGATACCAATCCACCAGCGGACCGCCGAAGCACACGCTCAGCACCGCCGCCGCGGCCAGGAACGGCCCGAAGGGGATCGCGCCGTTTTTCCGCCCCGCCGCCGCGCCCAGGATGCCCAGCAGGCACCCCGCCAGCAGCGCCAGCACCAGCTCCGCCCAGCTCAGGTACAGCGCCAGCACCAGCAGCAGCTTGATATCGCCGCCCCCCATGGCCTCCCGGCCCAGTATCTTCTCCGCAATGAGCACCACCGCCAGCAGGGCCGCCGGGATGATGAGGCTGAACAGCATCCCTTTTACCGTGGGCCACAGCTCCTGGCCCAGGAGGAAGAACCACACCGCCCGGTTGGCCGCGGCGGCGATGAGCAGCTTGTCCGGGATGAGCCGTTTGGCCGCGTCCGTGAGAGACAGCGCCAGCAGCAGTCCCGCCAGCACCAGCCACTGCCCCAACTCCGGAGACAGCCCGAAGCGTATGCCGACGCAGACGAAGCCCGCCGCCCCCGCCAGCTCCGCCCAGAGGCAGTCCGCCGGGATTTTGGCCCCGCAGCAGCGGCACCGTCCCCGGGAAAGCAGGAAGCTGAACACCGGCACCAGGTCCTGGACGGCCAGCGTGCGGCCGCAGGAATCGCACCGGGAGCGGCCGGTGAGCCACCCCTCCCCCCTGGCCCAGCGGGAGACGGCGCAGTCCAGAAAACTGCCCAGCACCGCGCCGAACACCGCCAGCCACAGGCACAGGTAGATTGTCAACATGGTTTCCGGGCGCATAGGCTGCCTCCTGATTTCAAGGTAAATTTTTCGGCTTGCATATGGGGCGCTTTTTGCCGCCCTCCAAAGCCCGCCCCGAATGCGGCGGGCTTTGGAGGGCGCCCGCATGTGCGGGCGCCCGTTACCGCCGTGTGCCAACCCAGGAACGGCGGGACTATACAGTATTCGGATTAGGGAGTTTCGCCACTACCGCCGCCCCAGGTTATAGTAACGTCTCCATCCTTTGCAATTGTTGCGATAATATATTTACCTTTATTGGCCGTAGATTGTCCATAAGTGTAACCCTCTTCATTGGCCGCAGGAGCACTATCACCTTGCTTCCCCATCGATCCCTGGCTTCCATCTACCTTGTAGTAGAACACCGCCGGCTGTGTCCAGTCAATATAATCGTCATCGTTGGTTTTCGCGCTCAGTGAGGACAAATACTTGATCTCCGCTACACCAAAGGCCGAACGCTCATTAGCCTCATCCGTGGCAATCCTGGCCCGCTCCAGGGCGCTGGACACTACGGGGATGGACACCATAATCAGGATAGCGATGATAGCCACCACGATGAGCATTTCCACCAGGGTGAAGCCGCCCTGCTTCTTCATCTTATTTTTCAGTTTGTTCAATTTGGATTCCTCCGATCTCAATTTTGTAATAGGTTGGCGCTTGCTCTATATCTAAGGCCGCGGGTTGGCGCAGCCCAGAATAGAAAAGGTGATCGTCCCCTCAGGAGGGGACGGACAAGGGCCATGGCCCTTGTCCAGGGAAACTCCCGTCAAATGGAGCCGTACATGCTGAACATTGGCAGATAAACCGCCAGAAGGATGAACACCACGAACACCGCCAGCACGACGATGATGGTCGGCTCCAGCAGGGCCAGCGCCCGGGTGGTGCCCACATCCACCTCATGGTCGTAATACTCCGCCAGCACGTCCAGCGTGGACTCCAGCGCACCCGCCGCCTCGCCTACGGCGGTCATCTCCACCAGCATGCGGGGCAGCTCTTTTGCCCCGCCCAGGCATTCGCCCAGGGTCCGGCCGGATTCCACCCCGGCGATGGTCTCCAGCACCTCCCGGGACATGCACAGGCTGCTCATGGCCTTGCCGGACACCTCGATGGCCTGCAAAATGGGCATCCCGGCGGCCAGCATGGCGGACATGGTGTGGGCAAACTGACTTGCATTGGACATGCGCCCGATTCCGCCCACCACCGGCAGGGCCAGCCGCAGACGGCTCAGCCACAGCCCGCCGCCCTCGGTGCGGCCGTAAATCCACACCAGCAGGCCCAGACCCGCCAGCGCAGCCAGCACCACCAGGCCATACTGGGAGAAAAAGCCGGTCATGGCAATGAGGGCCAGCGTTACCCAGGGCAGCTCTATCCCCATGGAATCAAAGGTGCTGATAAAGGCGGGCACGGCGTAGCCCATGATGATGACGATGACCACCGCCGCCACCGCGATGACAAAGGCGGGGTAGGTCAGGGCGCTCACCGCCCTGGCGTGGGTCTTGGCGGAGCGGTCGTAGTAGGACCCCATGCGCTCAAAGGCGGAGATGAGGTCGCCGGACTCCTCACCTGCCCGGATGGTCTCCCGGAAGGTGACGGGCAGCCTGCCGCCCCGCTGGTCGAAGCTGTAGCTCAGGCTCCAGCCGTTGGACACGTCCTCGGACACCTGCCGCAGCAGGCTCACCAGGGCCTTGTCCCCAACCTGTCCCGCCACCAGGTCCACCGTCTGCACCAGGGGCAGGCCAGCCTTCAGGATGATGGCGAACTGCTGGCAGGTCAAGGCCAGGCTCTTGGCGTCGATGCGCTGGAAGCGGCCCAGAGCCTGGCCGCCGGGGGCCCGGGGGACCTCCTTCAGGCTGAGCACCACCTCGCAGCTCTGGCGGATCTGGGCCACGGCCTCGTGTTCGCTCACCGCCTCCACCACGCCGGTGACGGTCTCCCCGCTGGGATAGGCCCCCTCGTATTTGTACGCGGGCATGATCTTCCCTCCTTAACGCAGCGGACGGGCCCCGCCGGGGGCGGATCGGACCCCGCCGGGCATGGGACGGACTCCGCCGGGCGTGAGGCCTGCCCCGCCGGGCGTGGGGCGGCTCGCGCCCCCCTGCTCCCGGTTCTGGGCGGAGCCGGGCAGCGCCCGCTCGTAGGTCTCCCGGGAGATGGTCCCGGTGTTCAGCAGGTTTTGCAGGGCGCGCTCCATGAGGATGTTGCCGATGCTCCCGGTGGTCTGGATGGAGTTGACGATCTGGGGGGTCTTGCCCTCCCGGATCAGGTTGCGGATGGCCCCGTCGGTCTTCATCACCTCGCAGGCCAGCACCCGTCCCGACCCGGACGCCCGGGGCAGCAGCTGCTGAGACAGCACCGCCCGCAGGCTCATGGACAGCTGGAGGCGGATCTGCTGCTGCCGCGCCGCGGGGAACACGTCCACAATGCGGTCAATGGAGTCGGCGGCGGAGTTGGTGTGGACGGTGCCGAACACCAGGTGCCCGGTCTCGGCGGCGGTGAGGGCGGTTTCGATGGTCTCCAGATCCCGCATCTCGCCCACCAGGATCACGTCCGGGTCCTCCCGGAGGGCGGCCCGCAGGCCGGCGGCGAAGGATTGGGTATCCCGCCCGATCTCCCGCTGGTTGATGACGCACTTGTCCGGGGTGTAGACGTACTCCACCGGGTCCTCCAGGGTGAGGATGTGCTTATACTGGGTCTTGTTGATTTGGCCCAGCACAGCGGCCAGGGTGGTGGACTTGCCCGAGCCGGTCTCCCCGGTGATGAGCACCAGCCCCTGGCTGTAGTCCGGGAATTCCGCCGCCGCCTTGGGCAGGCCCAACTCGGCCAGGTCGGGGATGTGCTCGTTCAGCAGCCGGATGGCGGCGGACCAGGCGCCCTGCTGCCGGAACAGATTCAGGCGGCAGCGCACCCCCGCGAAGGTCCGGGCCAGGTCCAGCTCACCCACCCGGACCAGGGTGTCGAAGCCGTCCCCCGCCATTTCGCGGGCGTACGCCTCGCACTGCTCCGCGTCCAGGCGCACCTCGTCCAGCTCCCGGATGGACCCGTCCACGCGGCACCGGGGGGTGAGCCCGCACACCAGATGGATGTCGGACGCCCGGACGCTCCGGGCCTTTTCAATCAGCTGTGTAATCGTCATAGTCTTCTCCCTTATCCGCCGCCCAGCACCCGGTGGACCTCCTGCGCGGAGGTCACGCCGTCCAACACCAGCTGGCGGCAGTTTTCCATAATAGGCTGGAAGCCTCCGTCCTGCACCGCCTGCTCCAGCTCGGTGAGGGACTTGGCGTGGATGGCCCGGCGCATGGCGGGGGTGACCTTTAAAATCTCAAAGGCCCCGATACGGCCCCGGCAGCCGGTGTTGAAGCACTCCCCGCAGCCCTTCCCCCGGTAGAACCGGTAGTTCCCCGGCTCAAGGCCCATGAGGGCGGTCTCCTCCTCGGAGGGGGTGTACTCCTCCCGGCAGTGGGGGCACACCCTGCGCAGCAGCCGCTGGGACACGATGCCCTTCACCGCCCCCGCGATCAGGTATGGCTCCACGCCGATGTCCAGCAGGCGGTCGATGGAGGCCACGGCGCTGTTGGTGTGGATGGTGGACAGCACCAGGTGGCCGGTCATGGCCGCGCGCATGGCGATCTCCGCCGTCTCGCCGTCCCGAATCTCACCCACGGCAATGATGTCCGGGTCCTGCCGGAGCACCGAGCGCAGCACGCTGGCGAAGCTCAGCCCCGTCTTATCGTTGATCTGCACCTGGCACACGCCGTCGATGTGGTATTCCACCGGGTCCTCCAGGGACACCAGGTTGACCTCCTCGCTCTTGAGCCGGTCGATCATGGTGTACAGGGTGGAGGTCTTGCCCGAGCCGGTGGGGCCCACCATGAGGATCACCCCGCCGGAGACGTCGTCCACCAGTTTGCAGAACCGCTCCCGGTTCTCCCCCCGCAGGCCGATGCCGTCCAGGGTGGCCAGCTCCGGCGCCTTGCGCAGCAGGCGCACCACCACTTTTTCCCCGTGGATGGTGGGCAGGGTGGACACGCGCAGGTCCAGCGTCTCCTGCCGGACGGTGACGTTGGTCCGGCCGTCTTGGGGGATGTTCTTCTGGGCGATGTCCATGCGGGCCATGATCTTGATCCGGGAGATCACCGCGTTCTGCAGCTCCTTGGGCACCGAGATGATGGTGCGCAGGGCCCCGTCAATGCGCATCCGGATGGCCATGCCCCCGCCGCCCGGCTCCATGTGGATGTCGCTGGCCTGCTCGGAGACGGCCCGGTCTATGATGGAGTTGACCAGGCGGATGGCCGGGGCGGTGTCCGCCTCGTCCTCGTCCACCGCCAGCTCCTGGGCCACGTTGGCGGGCAGGGCCGCGCCGTACTGGCCGCCCAGCAGGTCCCGGCGCATGTCCTCAATGGCCCGCATGGCCCCCTGGCTGCTGTAGAGGTTCTGCACCGCCCGCTCCACCGCCTCCGAGGCCGCGATGAGGGGGATGACCCGCCGCCGGGTAACCCCCCGCACCTCTTCGATGGCCACAAAGTTCAGCGGGTCGGCCATGGCCAGGTGGATGTCCGTCCGGGTGGCCCGCACGGGCACCACCATATGCTTTTTGGCGATGCTCTTGGGCAGCAGCTGGGCCATTTCCGGGGGGATAGCCCAGGTGTTCAAATCCACGAACTCCACGCCCAGCTGGTCCATCAGCGTGTCGATGAGCTGGCGCTGGGTGATGAAGCCGTGCTTTTGCAGCACCGTGCCCAGCCGCTCCCCGCTGCCGCTTTGCAGCTCCAGCGCCTGCTCCAGCTGCTGGGCGGTGATGACACCGCTCTGCACCAGCAGGTCGCCAAGCCTGTTGTATTTCATCCTCCGCTCTCCTCTCCGGGGGGCTCCGCCCCGTTTTCCGGCTTCGACCCGCTCAGGCACCGGACGGTGAATTCCGCCTCGGCGCTGATGCCGCCCTCCGCCTGCCCCACCTTCAGCCCGACGGTGAAAAAGCTCCCGCCCGCCTGGGTTTGATAGGTAATACTCATCTTCTGCACCTCGTAGGCCCCGTTCCCGTAGGCCCCGGCAGGCAGCACCCGTTTGCCGCCCGCCGTCACCTGCCCGTTCCCGCC
>CATKZW010000015.1 GCA_949841465.1 uncultured Oscillospiraceae bacterium | reverse complement strand
GGGCGTGTCAGCCCAAGGTATCAAGTGTCAGGCCATTTACTCTCCCATTCTACAGCTTCAGCTTTGAGACGACAAAAGACACGGCTGGCTGCCGTGCCTTTCACCGTAACTATATTGTAGGAGGTATCAATGTGGAAGAAGTTGTAAAAGTCGAAAGTTTGACCAAGGCGTATGGGGCGCTCCCTGCGGTAGACCATGTGAGCCTGTCGGTCAAACGCGGTACGGCCTTTGGACTGCTGGGGGCTAACGGAGCCGGGAAAAGCACGACTATTGAGTGTATCTTGGGAACGAAACGGGCGGACAGTGGGAGTGTTTCTGTCCTCGCCCTCGACCCCAGGAAAGACCGCCGCCGCTTGTTCCAGCAGGTAGGTGTTCAATTCCAAGAGTGCGACTATCAGCCGGACATCAAGGTTTCCGAATTGTGCGAGGAAACGGCCTGTCTATACAAGGCCCCTGCCGATTGGAGAGGGCTGTGTGAACAGTTTGGGATTGGGGATAAAACGGGATCATCCGTCAAGAGCTTATCCGGCGGGGAACGCCAGAGGCTTTTTATCGTGCTGGCCCTTATTCCAAAACCGCAGGTCGTTTTTCTGGACGAATTGACAACCGGGCTTGACACAAGGGCGCGGCGGGGTGTTTGGAAAATCCTGAAAGAACTGAAAGACGGCGGATTGACAATTTTTCTGACCTCCCACTTTATGGACGAGGTAGAGGCCCTCTGTGATGAGATTTGTATTCTCCAAAAAGGCCGGGCTGTGTTTTACGGAACAGTAGCACAGGCGAAAGAAAAAAGTAGCTGTGAAAACTTTGAGGACGCCTATCTGAAACTTTCCGGGGAGGGAATTGAATGAAAACCTTTTGTACTCTGCTGAAAAATGAACTGAAATTGAATATCCGCAATATGAATATGGTGATTTTCGCCATCATCCTGCCCCTGGTGGTTCTTGTGATCCTCGGCTTTTTGTACGGGACGAACCCAGCGGCGGACGGCGCGAACTACACATTTTTGGAACAGTCTATCGGCGCACTATGCGCCATCTCCGTTTGCGCTGGCGGTCTGATGGGCTTGCCGCTGGTGGTGGCGGAGTATCGGGAGCGAAAAATTCTGAAACGCTTTCAGGTCACACCCATCAGCCCCAGTATGCTGCTTGCTGTGGAATTTCTGATCTATGTGCTTTATGCGCTGGTGTCCCTGATTACTCTGATTCTTGTTTCCAGGCTGGCCTGGGGCGTTCATCTGCGAGGCTCCTGGGGCGGATTTGCTGGCAGTTGGCTCCTGACCGTACTTTCTACGTTGAGCATTGGCATGATGGTGGGCGGTATCGCCAAGAATGCCAAAAGCGCAAGCATTATTGCCTGTGTGCTGTATTTTCCCATGCTGATTTTTTCCGGGGCCACCCTGCCTTTTGAAGTAATGCCGGAGATCATGCAAAAGGTTATCAGTGTGTTCCCCTTGACCCAGGGCATCCAGCTTATGAAATATGCGTTTCTGGGCCTGTCAGTTGAACATTTCACATTACCCATTCTTGTGATGCTATGCATCACTCTGGTCTGTTCTGGAATTGCGGTGAAATGCTTTAAGTGGGAATAATGTGACTGCATTTCGTTTTATCGTTTATAACATACCCTTGATAGTATTCAAAGCCCATGATATGCTCAGTAACGGGAAACCAGAGAGGAGGAAATGTTACCTATCCCTGATTGCTTCTGGTCATTGTGGCCAGAGGTGATCAGGAAATATTCCCTCTTTTTCAAGTACAGTAAAATCCAAAAACAATGGAGGTTGAACATGAAAAAATGGCTTGATGAAGAATATGAATTTGAAGTTGAAGTGATTGGTTTTTTGCGTGGCGATCATACAGAGCATTATTGTCGGAATGGTGAAGAAATCGGAGATAAATATACCTGCACCTATGGATGCCCTGTCAATGCAGAGGGATATGGTATCTGCTCCAAAGTGATGATGATACTTTACCCGATTATGGAGGTCATCAGGAGCGGCGGAGATTTAGAGAACATTGGCGGGGATGGAAAATACAGCAAGGTAGTTGTCTGCCCTGATGGATGCGTTATGTTTCGGATTACAGCGAAGCCTTTAGGCAATCCAAACCCCTTTAAGGGAAAATGTTTCGGCTGAACCCCTATTTCCCAGTAAACTTGAAAGTAACAAACGAGATTGAAATTGATATGAGGAATGTCATCCGCCCAACGGGATAATAAAAAAACCGTTGTTTTGGCGGCTGGTATCTATGCGCCCGAACAAAGCACAAGCAGCCTTGCGGCGGTTTTGAAATAACAAATTTCAAGCCGCCGCTTTCTTTTGAAAAATGGAAAACGGAGGGTGTGTTAAAGTCGCCCATTTTTGAGGACACGGCGGTATCCGGGAGGTATCGTCATGTCCTTTTTTATTGTTTTCCAACTTGAATTGCCATCAAAAAAAGCCTAATCCCCGTAGCGGCATCCTCTACTCAGGCTTGCGAAAATAGTCGTTTTTTGACGGCTCACAATGTTGCTGCCAGCCCCCGAATGGCCTCGTGCCGTCCGGGGGCTTTTGTATTCCCAGGCCAGCGATACCGACCCCGTTGCCGCTCCCCGCCCCCTCCGTTCAGACCCCAAAAATCTGAACGGAGGAAAGAACGATGGAAATTACCATCAACTACTATGGACAAGCTGTGTCCGTTTCGGTGGAGGTCTATGAGTATCTCACCCAGGCCGACCACAAGGCGGAGAACCTTGCCCATGAACAGCGGCGGCATTGGGACGGGCGCGAATATGACGAGTACATAATTGCCACGGAGGGCCGCTTGCCCTACTGCGCCACCCCGGAGGAATTGGTCTGCCAGCGTGAAACGCTGGATGAAATTCTGGCGGTGCTGGCGCTTTGTACTCCCACCCAGCAGGAGCGGTTCTTGCTCTATGCCCTGTATGATTTCAGCTATGCAGAGATTGCCGAGATGGAGGGGTGTACCAAGCCCGCTGTCCATTACAGCATTGAGGCCGTCCGCAAAAAGTATTTGAGATTTTTCAGAAAACCACTTAACGATTGACCCCCTAAGTGGCTACCAGGTGAGGGGCATTTGCTCCATCACCGGGAGGGACAGGCAGTTTCGGCTGCTTGTCCCTCCTGTCATTCAGGAGGCTATATGAAAATCATCAATCTGCGGCTCTACTATCCCCATTACCAGCAGGACAAGCTGGTGGAGGTCAGCGAGGAAGTCTTTGACGTGCTGTGCCAGTCTGTCCGGGAAATGCGGAACTACGAGCGCCGCAAGCGGTATCACCGGGCGTTCTACTCCCTGGACGCTTTCGACTGGACGGAGAACTACGCCCTGGAACACAACCCGTCCCCGGAGCAGCTTGTCATGCTGGCGGAGGAACGGGCCGAGCGTGACCAGCTGGCCGCTGCTTTGCGGGAGGCTCTGGCCTACGCCACCCCCACCCAGGCCCGGCGCATTTGTGCCTACTACCTGGACGGGCTGACCCAGCAGGAAATCGCTGATCGTGAGTGTGTCCACAACAGCAACGTGTGCCTCTCCATCCACCGTGGCCTGTGCAATCTTCGCCGCTACTATGCAGGCCACCCCCTGGGGAAGTGAGGGCGGTATGGCAATCGTTAATTTACGCAAGCACTATTACCCGCTCTACACAAAAGACACCTTTGTAGAAGTGCCGGACGAGGTCGCCGCCGTTATGGAGGAATGTCGGCTCTATGAGAACCGGCAGGAGGGCAGGAAAAGTTACTATCATGTTTACTCTATGGATTGCAGCCCTGGCATTGAAAATCACGCTATGTTCCTGGCGCAATCCCCAGAAGATTTGATGATACAGGAGATTGACGAGGCCGCTGAAGAACTGTCACTGATACGTCTGGCGGAGGCCATTACCCAGCTATCCCCCACCCAGGCGAGGCGGCTCTATGCCCGGTATGCCTTGAAGAAAAAGTTTCGGGAGATCGCGGCGGACGAAGGTGTAAGTGGGAGCTGTGCCACCGAAAGCGTCACCAGTGCTATCAGAAAATTGCGAAAAATCTTTACCCAAAATGGATGGCTAAACAAGGAGAATTGACAGCTATGGACAAATCGCCAGAGGAACAGAAAGTGGAAAAGAAAATCGGTCAGTTGCAGAACCATCAGAAGATTTTGCTGAACCGAAAGCGCAGCGAAGAACACCGGGCCAGAACACACCGGCTCATTGGCCGAGGCGCGATTTTAGAGGCCGTTTTCCCCGCTGTCGTTGGCATGGAGGGCGAGGAAGTCAAGGCGTTTTTGATTGCCCTTTCCCGTTTGCCGGGGTCGGTGGAGGCGATGGAAGCGGCCTGGAAAAACAAGGGGGAGAAGTAACCCCAAGTCCAAGGGCGCACTTATACACCGTTCCGGTGTCGTGCGCCCTGCCGGGGGCTGTTGCGTCCTTCGGACGCGATGGGGGCTGCGCCCCCAAACCCCTGCACCCCCGCCAGAAAGTGACACCCGCTGCGCGTCTGTCACTTTCCGGCGGGGCCAATATCCACCATCGGAAGGAGGTACGTTTTTACGGCAATTTTTCACTGTCCAATCCAAATCATCCAGCGGAGCCAGGGCAAGTCCGCTGTGGCCGCTGCCGCTTATCGGAGCGGTGAAAAACTGGTAAACGAGTGGGACGGCATGACCCACGACTACACCTGCAAGGGCGGCGTTGTCCATACGGAAATCATGCTGCCTGCCCATGCTCCGTCAGTGTTCACAGACCGCTCCACCCTCTGGAACAGCGTGGAGGAAATCGAGAAGTCCAGCACCGCCCAGCTTGCCAGGGAAATTGAAGTGGCCTTGCCGGTGGAATTGTCCAGGGCGGAGCAGTTGGCACTTGTCCGCTCTTTCGTGAAAGATAATTTTGTGGACGCTGGAATGTGCGCCGACTTCGCCATCCATGACAAGGGAACCGGCAACCCCCACGCTCATATCATGCTCACCATCCGTCCGTTGAAAGAAAATGGAGAATGGGGCGCAAAGTGCCGCAAGGTTTATGATCTGGACGGCCAGGGTCAGCGCATCCCGGACGGCAAAGGTGGCTGGAAAAGCCACCGGGAGGACACCACCGACTGGAACCAGCGGGGCAACGCCGAGAAGTGGCGGGCGGCGTGGGCTACCTATACCAACTGGGCTTTGGAGGCTGCTGGCAGGCCAGAGCGCATCGACCACCGCAGCTACAAGCGCCAGGGCATTGATAAAATCCCCAGCGTTCACATGGGGCCTGCCGCCAGTCAGATGGAGCGGCGAGGCATCGTCACCGAGAAAGGGAACATCAACCGGGAGATCGCCGCCGACAATAAGCTGCTGAAAGAAATCAAGGCCCGCATTACCCGGCTTTACAACTGGAGCAAGGAGCAGTCTGCCCAGCCCCAGGGCCGGGAGAGTATCACAGATTTTCTTTTCCGGGCAAGGCAGGACACCGCCCCGACTTCCTGCTACAGCAAGGTCAAGGCGCTCAAAGAAAATGTTGCGCTTTTCAATTTCTTGCAAGAAAACGGTATTTCCTCCATGCCGGAATTGTTTGACAAGGTTGCTGCCATGAACGGTGATTATTATGACTTGCGCGGCAAAATTGTGAGCAAGGAGCGGCGCATTTCTGCCTTGACCGAACGGCTGGAAATGTGGGCGCAATATCAGAAATACAAGCCCGTCCGCCAAAAGCTGGACAAGGTTTCGCCGGGAAAGAGAGAACAGTTTGAGCAGCGGCACAGCGCCGACCTTGCTCTGTTCGATGCTGCCGTCCGCTACCTGGACACGCTGAAAGCCTCCGGCGAGGCCATCACCCCCAAGGCGTGGAGGGCCGAGGTCGCAAGGCTGACCGCAGAAAAGGACGCCGGTTATCTGAAAATGCGGGATATGCGGGAGGACATTAAGACGGTTGAGACTTTGAAAAAGACCGCCGAGCGTCTTGACAGGGAGGGCCAGACCCAGCGCAGGGAGGAACAGGAGCGATGACCTACCAGCAATATCGGGCCGTCCGGTGGCTGGTACATAGCTGCTGCAACTACCAGGGCGGCAACTGCCTCCTGCTGGACGATGGAGAGGAATGTGTTTGCCCACAAAGTATTTCTTATTCGCTGATCTGCCGCTGGTTCCGGGCCGCTGTGCTGCCGTTGGATGAAAGTCTGTGCGCCGCCCTGCTCCACCGGGAGAATATGAAAAAATGCGTCCTATGCGGCGGCTGGTACATCCCCAAGTCGAACCGGGCCAAATACTGCCCTGATTGCGCCGAACAGGAACGGCGGCGAAAAACCCGTGAACGGGTGCGCCGTCATAGGGCTGGTATGTAACGCTTTAAGCCCCAAACAGCCCTGATTTTTCAAGGCTTTCCGGGCGTGGTCGATAAGGGGGCTGTATGTTATCATTCCGAACCCCTAAAACGGCCCTCTAACGGCCCACAAATCGGGAGGTGAACACGATTGCTGACTACATGACAGCGGAAACAAAATTACCGCCCTATCTGCCCTTCCCTCGCTTTCTGATGGAGGCGGATTTGGCACTGGCTACTAAGCTGGTCTATGCTGTCCTGCTGGACAGGGCGCAGCTCTCCCAGACCAACGGCTGGGCCGATGCCAGCGGCCAGATTTACATTGTTTTTCCTATTGTCGAGATTGCCAACGCTATTGACCGCAGCCCCATGACTGTCAAGAACGCTCTGAACGAGCTGGAAACTGCTGGCCTGATTGAACGCCAGCGGCGGGGCCAGTCCCAGCCGAACCGCATATTTGTGAAGATACCTGATGGACAAGATATTGTCCGCTTAATGGACAAAAAATTATCCCCCAGACGGACAGAAAATTGTCCTCCTGATGGACAGAAAACTATCCCTTTGATGGACAGAAAATTGTCCACTAATAACCTTACGAGTAACCTGAGTGAATTACCTGATGTGAGAGAGGGCGCGTGCGCCCGCACACGAGGCCGGTATGGGAATGTCTTTTTGACGGAGGTCGAGGTTGTCGAACTGCAAGCCGACTTCCCCACCGTTTGGCAGGAGTACATTGAGCGTTTATCCGAGTACATGGCCTCCACCGGCAAGACCTACAAGAGCCACGCCGCCACCATTCGCCGCTGGGCGAAAGAGGACAGGCGTAAGGGCAAGGGCGGCATATCCGACTATTCGTGCAAGGAGGGCGAGAGCCTATGAATGATTTTGACAGCATCATCAAGCGCATCACCGTGACCCATATAGCGCCGGGGGACTACACCGGCGAGGACGGGCTTTTGTACTGCGGTAAGTGCCGCACCCCAAAACAGTTTCGCATGGAGGCCCCGCCACTGGAGGGCCGCTTGCTCCCCCACCCCTGCCGCTGTGAGCAGGAGCGCCTTGACCGGGAGGCGGCGGAGCAGGAGGCCCGCCGTCACCGTCAGGCTGTGGCCGATCTGAAACGCCGGGGCTTTACCGACCCGGCTATGCGGGAGTGGACGTTTGCCAACGACAACGGCAAATGCCCGCAGATGAAACACGCCCGTTTCTATGTTGAGCATTGGGACGCCATGCAGGAGGAAAATATCGGCTATCTGTTGTGGGGCGGTGTGGGTACCGGCAAGAGCTATTTTGCGGGCTGTATTGCCAATGCCCTGATGGAGCAGGAGGTGGCTGTCCGCATGACGAACTTTGCCCTGATACTGAACGACCTGACCGCCAGCTTTGAGGGCCGGAACGAGTACATAACCCGCCTGTGCCGCGCCCCGCTGCTTATCCTGGACGACTTCGGGATGGAACGAGGGACAGAGTACGGTTTGGAGCAGGTCTACAACGTGATTGACAGCCGCTATCGCAACCGCAGGCCGCTGATCGTCACCACGAACCTGTCCCTCCAGGACTTGCAGCATCCCCAGGACACCGCCCGCGCCCGTATCTATGACCGGCTGTTGGAGATGTGCGCCCCTATTCGTTTTTTGGGAGAGAACTTCCGCAAGGCTATGGCGCAGGACAAGTTGGCACGTTTGAAAAATCTGATGGAGCCGCCCGACCTCTCCCCTGCCGCAGATGACTAATGGACAGGCAATTTCGCATAGGCTGTTGTGAAAGGCTGGGTGATGTTATTTGCAGACACAGGAGCTATGCAAAAGCATTTTCAAGGATGGATCCACTGAAACGACAAGAGAAAATTTTACGCACAAGCTGACCGAGTTGATCAATCAGTTGGAAAAGGGAAAACAGACCATCAAGCAAAAATAATGTGACAAGCTGTTTCCTGTATGGTATACTGTGAGCAGGAAGCAGCTTGTCCTATCTCTAAGGAGATATGAACATGAAAGCAGCGATCTACTGCCGTTTATCCGAGGAAGATAGAAACAAGCAATTTGAAACTGACGACAGCAACAGCATTCAAAACCAAAAGGCTATGCTGCTGCAATATGCGATGGAACAGGGGTGGGAAGTTTATAACCTTTACAGTGATGATGATTACACAGGTTCAGACCGCAGACGGCCCGAATTTAACCGCTTGCTGGAGGACGCCAAGGCCCGCCGCTTTGACATCGTCCTTTGCAAGACCCAATCCCGCTTTACCCGTGAGCTGGAGCTGGTAGAAAAGTACATTCACGGCCTCTTTCCTATCTGGGGCATCCGCTTTGTCAGCATCGTGGACAACGCCGACACCGCCAACAAGGGCAACAAGAAGTCCCGGCAGATCAACGGGCTGGTCAACGAGTGGTATCTGGAGGATATGTCGGAGAACATCCGCAGCGTCCTCACCAACCGGAGGCAGAACGGTTTCCACATCGGGGCCTTTGCCCTCTATGGCTACAAGAAAGACCCCGACCAGAAAGGCCACTTGCTGATCGACGAGGAGGCCGCCGCCGTTGTTCGTGAAGTGTTTACCCTCTTTTCCCAGGGCTACGGCAAGACGGCCATCGCCCGGATGCTCAACGACCGGGGTATCCCCAATCCCACCGAGTACAAACGGCTCCACGGCCTGCGCTACCAGCAGCCCAAGCGGAAAAACAGCACTCTTTGGAAGTATTTCGCCATCTCTGATATGCTCACCAATGAAATCTACATCGGGAACATGGTGCAGGGCAAATATGGCAGCGTATCTTATAAGACCAAGCAGAACAAGCCCCGCCCCCAAAGCGAGTGGTATCGTGTAGAGGGAACCCACGAGCCGATTATCGACCGTTCCCTCTGGAACCGGGTACAGTCCATGATTGCGGAGCGTGCCAAGCCTTTCGACTGCGGTACGGTAGGGCTATTTGCCCGGAAAGCCAAGTGCGTCAACTGCGGCTACACCATGCGCTCCACCAAAAATCGTGGGCGGCACTATCTTCAATGCTCCAACCGCCATGTGGCAAAGGATGCCTGCATCGGCTCTTTCATTTCCGTAGAAAAGCTGGAGCGGATGGTGATCGACGAGCTGAACCGGCTGGCGGCGGAGTATCTGGACAAGGACGAGTTGGAGCGGAACATTGAATTTTGCGAAACCCTCCAGGGCCAGAAAAAGCAGCTCCTGGACACCCTTACCGCCTATGAGAAACGAATCGCCGAGTATACTAAGGGACTGCGGGACTTATACCTGGATAAGGTCAAGGGCCTGCTCAATGAGAGTGACTTCTCTGCCCTCTCCAAAGAGTTTTCCGGCGAAAAATCCCGGCTGGAGCGTGTCCTCCTGGACGGTCATCAGCAGCTTGCAGAGCTGGAAGATCGGATAGCCGTCGGAGATAACCGAAAAGCCCTGGTGGAGCGGTATGTAAACCTGGAACACTTGACACGGGAAATCGTGGAAATCCTCATTGACCACATCACTGTTGGGAAGCGCATCCCTGGAACCAAAGACGTTCCCATTGAAATCCACTGGAATTTTTAAGGAGCATAGACCCATGCAGCCCACAGAAGAATTTGAGCAGTCCATCCAATCCGTTGACCAGGCGTTAGGTGAAATCGAGCGCACCCTGGAGCAGATGCTGGCGCTGGCCCAATTTTCCGCCAGCGACTTGAATGTAGACCGGGCCGCGCTGCAAAAGACGCTGGAACGCCTTCAAGCCAAGATTGACCGCATTGCGGACACAATTTGACGCCTTTTTTCGCCATTTTCGGCCCAAACGTTGTACTTTTGCGATTGCACCAGAGCAAAAAGCCCGCCTCACCTATGATAATATTCTCCGCCTGTCTGATGATCCTGATGTGAACAATGTTATCCGTTTCTTGAGAGAAAGAGAAATTGTTCACTTCCAGCGTTTCGGCGAGGCGATTGCGTTGACCAAGGAGCGCATGGATCAGAAAAATGTGTACTTTACCAATCCTGCTTTTGACAAATAACTTTTAATACCTCAGAACTAATACAACAGTCATAACAATGCCCCTGATGTAGGAACGTGTAACTACATCAGGGGCATTATTATGACTATAAAATATGGAAAAAGAAATGACCCAATATTCTATTTCTCCCTTTTCAGACTGGTGTTGCTCAACACTGTTTTGCAGAATTATTCGTCAAAATACTGACCCCTGGGACTGCGCTCACCAGAAAGTCCCCCATAAACTGGAAGTTTGCCGTTTTTCTTTGGGGCACTTTATCTCGCTTATTAATAGTATGATACCATACAACCCGCAAATTAAAAGAATGACATCCTCATAGGCTTGAAAAATGATTGATTTTATCCCGGTCAATCCCCAAAGGGTCAGCAAAACCAAAAGCAGCTTATTTTTCTTGCTATACCCGGCATAAACAGCTATGCTTAAGCTTATGACAGGGCAAGGCATGATATACGTTACCATTTGTGGAAAGGAGTTCCCAAAAAGCACAGAAACAACAGGATAAGACAAATACAACAGCAATAATATAGCTTGTAGAATATCGGGCTTTTTCAGTACATCATTTTTACTATGCCAACTTTCAAATAAAGTTCCGACAAATAGATATAGCGGTAAAGCAACGCATGTTTGGATCGGTTCTGTTCCATACCACGCAAAAAATCCAATACCTATAAATATATTTGTAATCCCTAATAAAAACTTTGCACTCCACTGTACCTTCTGCATATAAGATAGGGCAATCGCTGAAATCATAAATATCAATAAAATGATTTGAATAAACCATGTCTGCTCATTGTAATGACCAATCACATTCTAAGAATGCTTGCACATCCATTGATCTACCCCTACAGCTTCCAGTTTATTATTTTCATTTATCATAGAGTCCAGTACCAATCAATGGCCTTTCGTAAAATTGCCGGGGTTTTTAGCCGACAGCACTTTTCTTAAAAAGGTCATCATATTGAGGTGCTTTCTCCTGCTTTTTCCATCAGGTCCCTTATTGTACCTTATCACTCAATTAGAGGGACCTCCACCTATTCTTCCCAGCTCTCACCTGTGGCGTAATCAATAACCACACCTGGCTGGACATTGTAAACGAAGACGTTGAAACACACACCTTCCCCTTCATCCTCTACAGAAAATGCCTCCATTTGAACACCGCTGGCAACCAGGTTACTGCCATTAAAAACAGGTGTTACCCGATAGAGCACATGATTTTCCGTTTCCTCAACATAATCGTCTACCATATTTTCAAAGGGGAGCATTCCTGTTACATTTAAGTACCTGGTGCCAGTAATTAGATTCTGCCGGTTGGCGTTCTCTCCTGCCAGCTGGTAACCAATCAGGTGACAGCGATTGTAGAGGTACTTTCCGTCAACGCAGTCATACTTCACCGTGTGCCAGCCCGTAGGCTTTACCTGGCCGATTTCCCCCCGAGGCTCGGTGGGCATGATTTCCAGGCAGATGTTGGCATAGGCAACACCGCACCGCCCCAGCTCATCCAGCTCACTATAGGTCTCAAATGCCTCCGTAGTCAGGTCTTCCGTGTTAAAATCCGGCCAGTTGTCTTGAAGCACCACATAGGGCTCACCAGCATATTCCGGAATTTCCGCTATCGTCACTGACCCAGGTGGCTTGAGCCCCAACTGTTCCAGGAAGCGATCTAGGGTCAAATCCCCATTCATGTATAGGCCCAATGCTGTCAAACCCATGACCGCCAGCAGGATAAGGGTTGTCAGCCCAATCTGCCCCTTTTTCTGTCTCTGTGTCACTGTCTGCCTCCCAAAATACCACTGGCGTAAACCGACTGCACAATCTCATTCATCACTGAGACAGGCTGCACCAACGCAAACCGCACATGCCCCTCGCCCAACGGGCCGAAGGCGGAACCAGGCGTACATAACAGCCCCGTGCGGTCCAGCAGTTCAAAGCAGAACTCCACCGAATCTGCATATCCCACCGGCAGCGGAGCCCAGACAAACATACTGCCCTGGCTGTCCGGCACATCCCATCCAACAGACCTCAGCCCGCCGCACAGGGCGTCCCGTCGGGCCTGATACTCTGTCCGGTTCCGGGCGACGCTGTCTTGAGGGCCGTTGAGCGCCGCAGCAGCGGCCTGCTGGATGGGCAGAAACATCCCGTAGTCGATCTGGGAGCGCAGGCGCTTGAACGCTCCCACCACCTCGCGATTGCCCAGAACAAAGGATACCCGGGCCCCGGTGAGATTGTAGGTCTTGGATAAAGAATTGAACTCCACGCCAATCTCTTTTGCCCCGTCAAAGGCCAGGAAAGATTTTCCCTCCCGACCGTCGAAGATGATATCGGAATAGGCATTGTCATGGACGATAATAATGTGATGCTTCTTTGCAAAGGCAATAAGCCGGGGATAGAACTCGTCGGGTGCAGCTACACCCAAAGGATTAGCAGGATAAGACACCACCATAAATCGGGCTTTTTCCGCCAGAACTGGGTCAAAATGATCTAAATCAGGCAGATAATTATATTCCGGCAGCAATGGATAGTGAGCGCACTCCGCCCCGCATAGGTATGGCCCCAGCTCAAAAATGGGGTAGCCGGGGTCGGGGACCAGCACCACATCCCCAGGGTCGCACAGGGCCCAGCCGATGTGGGTCAGCCCCTCTTGAGACCCGTACACCGCCATCAGCTCGTCCGCAGCCAGCGCCACGCCGTACCGCCGCTGATACCACTGCTGTACTGCCTGGGTTAGTTCCGCGGTTTCCCCCAGCGAATAGCGGTAGTTGCTGGGATCGGAGGCGGCCCGGGCCAGCGCTTCTACAATGTGGGGCTCGGGCAAAAAGTCCGGCGTACCGATGGACAGATTATACACCGGCTTTCCCTGGGCCAGCCGTTCGTTCTTACGGTCATCCAGCACATTAAAAATGCCGGGCTGAAAACCGTCCATCCGGCCCGCAAATTTGATCTCCATAGGGTTATTCCTTCTCTTTTCTATTTCTTCAACTGGTCCAGCAGAGCTTCGCCATCTCCGTCCCTCTCACCTACCAGAATGAGGAACTGCTCCTCGTCCAGTATGGGCACACCCAGCTCCTGAGCCTTGCGCAGCTTAGACCCAGCGGCTTCGCCGGCCACCACACACCCAGTCTTTTTGGACACAGAACCAGACACCTTTGCCCCTAAGGCTTCCAGCTTTTCCCCCGCCTCCTTGCGAGAGCAGGTGGACAATTCACCGGTGAGCACAAATGTGATGCCTGACAGCTTGTCCCCCACCGGGGCGGCCTGGCTCTCCATATTCACCCCCGCCTCTTTTAAGGAGGCGATCAAGTGCTGGCTCTGAGGAGCGGCAAACCACTCGGTCAAATATTGGGCTGTGATGCCGCCAATGTCGTCGATGGCGGTCAGCTCCTCCTCCTCAGCTTGGGCTAAGGCGTCCAGTGAACCAAATCGTACGGCCAGGATTTTCCCCGCCTTCTGTCCCACCTGCCGGATGCCAAAGGCATACAGCAGCTTGGACAGGTCGTTCTGTTTGGATTTCTCGATGGCGGACAGCAGGTTGTCCGCCGACTTTTTACCCATCCGTTCCAGCTTGGCCACCTCATCCCGGTCCAGATGGTAAAGGTCGGCGGGGGTCTTGACCATTCCGGCATTCACCAACCCCTTTACCACAGCCGGGCCCAAACCCTCGATGTCCATCGCGTCCCGGCTGGCAAAGTGGGTCAGGTTGCGCAGCAGCTGGGCAGGGCACTCCGCCCCGGTGCAGCGGACATGAGCGCCGTCCTCGTCCCTGGCCACCGCTGCGCCGCACACCGGACAGACGGTGGGCAGCAGGTAAGGCGCCGTCCCCTCAGGCCGCTTCTCTTTCACCACAGAGACAATTTCCGGGATGATCTCCCCTGCCTTTTGCACAACCACCGTGTCCCCGATGCGGATATCTTTTTCCGTAATGAAATCCTGATTGTGGAGGGTGGCATTTGTGACCGTGGTGCCCGCAAGCCGGACAGCCGAGACCACCGCCTTAGGCGTCAGCACCCCGGTGCGGCCCACCTGGACCACAATGTCCTCCACCACGCTCTCCTTCTGCTCCGGCGGGTATTTATAGGCCGCCGCCCAGCGGGGAAATTTTGCCGTTTCTCCCAGTGTTTCGCGTTGCGTCAAGGAATTTACCTTCACAACCGCTCCGTCGATGTCAAAGGGATATTTCTCCCGCTGATCTCCCAATTCAAAGATGGCAGATTGGATTTTGTCCATATCGTCGGACAGCTGATAGTCAATAACCTTGAATCGCAGGGAACGAAGCCAATCCAGCCCAGCGCTGTCCGATTCAAAGGGCTCATGATCAGTGTACTGGATGTTGAACACCACCATGTCCAGCCCCCGGGCGGCGGCGATCTTGGGGTCAAGCTGCCGCATGGACCCGGCGGCGGCGTTGCGTGGGTTGGCAAACAGGCTCTCCCCCCGCAGCTCCCGCTCCTCGTTGAGCCGTTCAAAGGTCCTGCGGGGCATGTAGACCTCTCCGCGGACGATAAGGGAAGCCGGGGCGTTTTCCAGCTTCATCGGAATGGAACGGATGGTACGGATATTCTCCGTCACATCCTCCCCTACCTGGCCGTCGCCCCGGGTGGCCCCCCGGACAAACACGCCGTCCTCATACTCCAATGCCACCGACAGCCCGTCCACCTTGGGCTCCAGCAGATATTCCGGCCGGGCCCCGCTATCCCGCACCCGGCGGTCGAAGTCCAACAATTCATCGGGGGAAAATACGTCCTGGAGGCTTTGCAGAGGCACCCGGTGGGTCACCTGCTGAAAGCTGTCCAGCGCTTTCCCCCCCACCCGCTGGGTGGGCGAATCCGGGGTGACCAGCTCCGGGTGGGCGGCCTCCAGATCTTCCAGTTCTCGGAGAAGTTTATCATACTCAAAGTCGGAGATGGTGGGCGCGTCCAATACATAATAGTGATAATTGTGCTCGTTCAGCATCTGGCGAAGCTGTTCCGCCTGGGTCTTGACGTCCATATCAGCCGCTCCCCTTTTCAGATTCAAATCGTTGGGCCCTTACTCCCGTAGCAGTTCCTCCGCCGCCAGCAGAATGCCGGTTTTGCCCGATTCATAGGTGAGCCCACCCTGCAGGTATACCGTGTAGGGCTCCCGCATGGGCGCGTCGGCGGACAGCTCGATGGAAGCCCCCTGGATAAATGCCCCCGCTGCCATGATAACCGGGCAGTCGTACCCCGGCATGTCCCAGGGCTCGGGGGTGACATAGGAATCCACCGGGGCCCCAGACTGAATACCCTTGCAGAACCGCTTCACCGCCTCAGGCCCGCCCAGATGGATCATCTGGATGATGTCGTGGCGGACGGCGTCAGAGTTCGGCTCCGTCTCATAGCCCAGCAGCTCCATCAGCCGGGCGGCAAACACGGCGGTTTTCAGTGCCTGGGCCACCGTGTGAGGGGCCAGAAACAGCCCCTGGTACAGCAGGCGGTTGTTCCCCAGGGTGGATCCGCACTCCCGACCGATCCCCGGACAGGTCAGCCGCTGGGCAGCCCCCTCCACCAGATCATGCCGCCCGGCAATATATGCCCCAGTGGGGGCCAATCCACCACCGGGATTCTTGATGAGGGAACCCACCACCAGGTCGGCCCCCACATGGGTGGGCTCTTTCTCCTCTACAAACTCGCCGTAGCAGTTATCCACCAAAATAGCGGCATTGGGGTTGTTTTTCCGCACAACCGCGCACAGTTCGCCGATCTCGTCCACCGACAGGGACGCCCGGGTGGCGTACCCCTTGGAGCGCTGGATCAGTACTGCCTTCACCCTCGGGTCCCGCACGGTCTGGGCCAGCCCCTTAGGGTCGGGGGCGTCGTTCACCAGCTCCACCTGGCGGTATTCCACGCCATAGTCTCGCAGGGAACCGTGACCCTTGTCCACCGCGCCCACCACACCCAGCAGAGTGTCGTAGGGTGCGCCTACGGCGGACACCAGCACGTCCCCTGCTTTTAGGGCCCCAAACAGGGCACAGGAGATGGCGTGGGTGCCGTTGACGAACTGGATGCGCACCAGAGCATCCTCCGTCCCAAACAGTCCGGCGTAAATTTCATCTAGTTTGTCCCGTCCCAGATCGTCGTAGCCGTAGCCAGTGGTGCCGGCGAAATAGCTCTCCGCCACCCGGTGCTCCTGGAACGCCGCCAGCACCCGCCGAGTATTGGCCTGGGCTATGGCGTCGATGCGGGCAAACTGCTCTTCCAGCCCCTGTTCCGCCCGGACCGCCAGCGCCCTGACCTGTTCGGATATCTGTAAAGGAGAATTCATTGACCAATACCGTCCTATCTTGCATTTCTGCTTATTTTTTCAGCTTGGAGGCGGCAAATGCCCGCATCAAATCCGCGCAGGCCCGCACATCGTCCAAATCCGCCATCTCAGTGGGCGTGTGGATATAGCGGCATGGGATGGAGATGCCCCCGGCAGTCACACCGCCCCGGGTGGCCTGCATGGGGCCAGCGTCCGTCCCGCCAAGCTGGAGCACATCCCGCTGGGCGGGGATGCCCTTCTCCGCCGCCAGTGCCATCAGCTGCTCCACCAGCGCAGGGGAACTGATAAGGGAACGGTCCATCACCTTCACCGCCGCGCCCTTGCCGCACAAGGCGCTGGCCGTGTGCCTGCTTCCAGGTTCATCGTCCACACCGGTGACATCCACTGCGATGCCGTAGTCCGGGTCGATGGCCCAGGCGGCGGTTTTCGCGCCCCGGGTACCCACCTCTTCCTGGACGGAAAAGACAAAATACAGGTCGTTGTCTGTTTCCTCCAGCTGTTCCATCGCCATGAGCAGTACCAGACAGGCAATGCGGTCATCCAGATAGGGGGAGACCACCCGGTCTCCCGCCAGATAGGTGGAAGCGTCGTATACTGCCGGATCTCCCACCTGGACCAGCTTTTTCGCCGCTTCTCCGCCGGCCGCGCCGATGTCAACGCGCAGGTCGGTGACTTTCAGCTTGTCCAGTTCTGCCCTGTTATCCCGGCAGATCAGGCCCCTTGTGTCGTTCTGGAACCGCACCGGGGTATACAGCACCGCTTGGGCCCCCACGCCGCCCAGAGCACCCACGTGGACAAAACCCTTCTCGTCAATGTGGGTGGCCACCAATCCGATGGAGTCCATGTGGGCGGAGAACATCACCTTGGGGCCGTTCCCCTTCCTGCGGCAGATCAGGCTGCCCAGGGTGTCCCGTGAAATCTCATCCACATAGGGTCGGGCAAGCTCCTCAATTACCTGGGAAATCTCCTTCTCCGCCCCGGAGGGGCCAAAGGCGGAAACCAGTCGGGTCAAAACATTCATCAGATCCATATCAAAAACCTCCTGTCAGCGCTCCGCCATGGCCTGTATAAACAGCCGGGCCAGCACAAGCATCTGTTCCGCGTCGGAAATACTGCACACACTGTTGGGGGCGTGGAGATAGCGCACCGCTGCCGAGATGCCGCTTACCCGCACGCCGGCCTTGGTCCTCTGGATGGCCTGACCGTCGGTGCCTCCAGACAGGTAGTGCTTCATCTGCCAGGGCAGGCCGTTTTTCTCCGCCAAGTCCCTCAAAAGCTCAAACAGCTCCCGGTCGTAGATGGCACCCCCATCCATCCAGGACAGCACGGGCCCCTGCCCCGGCCAGCACACCTGCCGCTCCGGTTTCAGCGCCGGGGTGTCGGCGGAGGTGGTGCCCTCCAGCACCAGGGCCGTTTCCGGCGTCAGACCAAAGGCCGCTCCAAAGGCTCCCCGGGCCCCCACCTCCTCCATAACGGAAAAGACAAAGGTGCAGTCCATGGGCAAATCCTCTTCCAGCAGCTTCACCATCACGGCGCAGCCCACCCGGTCGTCGATGGCCTTGGCCTTGAGCATACCGCCGCCGAACTCCACCGCATCGCTGACAAAGGTGCACACGTCCCCCAGCTCCACCTGGGTCAGGGCCTCGTCCTGATTCTTCGCGCCGATGTCAATATAGAGGTCGGTGAGCTTGGGCACATTTTTGCGCTCTTCAGCGGTGGTCAGATGGATGGCTTTCAGCCCAATGACGCCAGGGATGGCCTTCTCCCCCACCGTCACCCGCTTGCCCAGCAGGATGCGGCGGTCGATGCCGCCCACACAGCCAAATTTCAAATAACCCTCGTCGGTGACCGACTTGACGATGAGCCCCACCTCGTCCATGTGAGCGCACAGCATCAGCCGGTTCCCTGCTGCCTTCGTCCCCCGCTTGAATACGATGAGGTTCCCAAGCGCGTCCACCCGCACCGAGTCGGCGTGGGGCTCTACCCGCTGCCGGATATAGTCCCGCACCTGATCCTCATGGGAGGACACCCCGGAGAGGGCGCACAGCATTTTCAGCGTCTCAATCATTGTGCGCCCTCCTTTCCCAGATCCACAACAAACGCGGCCAGCAGCCGGGCTGTTTCCTCAATGTCGCTCAGCTCCACCACCTCCACCGGGGTGTGCATATATTTCAGCGGGATGGACAGCACAGCGGTTGCTATGCCCTCGTTAGCAATCTGCATAGGCCAGGCGTTGGTGCCGCTGCTGTGCTCCATCACTTCCTTCTGCACGGGGATGCTCTCCGCCTCCGCCTTTTCCAGCAGCTGACGGCTCATCCAGCGGGTTATGTTGGGACCGATGCCCACCACCGGGCCCCCGCCCATGACAAGGGACTCGTCCTTGGGGCTGTCCGGCGTCCTGCCGAAGGTGACGTCCACCGCCACGCAGAAGTCCGGCGCGACGGCCTGGGCGGCCACTTTCGCGCCAACGCCGCTGACCTCCTCGCACACGCTGCCCAGCACGTAGAGGTCCACGTCCAGCTCCCTGCCCTGAAGCAGCTCCGCCGCCCGCAGCAGCGCGGCATAACAGGCCCGGTCGTCCAGGGCCTTGGCGCACACCTGACGCTCCCCCAGCCGGGTGAAAGCCGCCCGGTAGGTCATGGGGGTGCCCACGGGGATGCGGCGCTCCGCCTCCTCCTGGCTCAGGCCCACATCCACAAACAGGTCCTTCAGCTCTGGGGCCTTCTCCCGCTCCTCTGCCGACAGCACGTGGGGCGGCAGGCAGGCCACCACCCCCAGCAGAGGCGGGTCGGTAAGCACCATGACCTCCCGGTCGGGAAGCATCCTGCTGTCCACACCGTTGGCCGTAAACCGCAAAAAGCCGTCCTTGATCCCGGTGACGATCAGACCTACCTCGTCCAGATGGGCGTCCAACAGCAGCTTTTTGGCTTCCGGCTTCCCACAGCGGCGCACACCGATGAGATTGCCCAGCCGGTCGGTCCACACCTCGTCCATCAGCGGCTCCAGCAGCTCCTTTGCCGCCCGGACCGCGGGACCCTCAAAGCCGGAGGGTGCACCCTCGGCGCACAGCCGCTCCAATATCTGTTCCGTTTCCACTTCAATACTGCTCCTTTTTTACATTATTTCAAGGTATTCACCAGTTCCTTGAACACATTGCCCCGCTCCTCAAAGTTCTTGAAGCGGTCAAAGGACGCACTGGCGGGAGACATAATGACCACGTCTCCGGGATTTGCCAGAGAACGGGCCTGCTCCACCGCATCTTTTAAATCAGCGCAGTCATAGATGGCGGGCTGTCCCTCCCGGCAGCCAAGGGCCGCCCTGGCGGCCGCCTTGATCTTTTCGGCGGTGTCCCCGGTCAGAAGTAGGGCCTTGACGTGTTCCACGATCTCCGGGCCAAGCACATCATAGGGGATGTGCTTATCATACCCACCGGCGATGAGGATCACCTTCTGGTCGAAGGATCGAAGCCCCGCGATGGTCCGGCTGGGGCTGGAGGCAATGGAGTCGTTATAATAGCGCACCCCGTCCAGCTCCCGCACCAGCTCAATGCGGTGGGCCACTCCGCCGAAGGTGCGGGCAAATTCCCGGATCACCTCGTCCGGCACCAGGCCGTCCACCGCCGCAATGGCGGCCATGTAATTCTCCAGGTTGTGAAGGCCGGGCAGGAGGATGTCTCCCGTGGTGAGCACCGGACGCCCGGCGCACATCACCGTCTTGTCCCTCAGGTACACGCCGCCCTCCACCGCTTTTCTCCGGCTGAACAGCGTGACCGCTCCCCTTGCCTCTCTGGCAAATCCGGCGGTGATTTCGTTGTCCGCGTTGAGCACCAGCCGGTCGCTCCCGTCCTGATAGGCGAAAATGTTTCGCTTGGCGTTGACGTATTCGTCCATGTCCTTGTGTACATCCAGGTGATTGGGGGCCAGGTTGGTGACCACCGCGATGCTGGGGCTCTGGCGCACCGTCATCAGCTGGAAGGAGGACAGCTCCAGCACCACCATATCATCCGGCCGGATGTCATCCACCTGGCACAAAAGCGGGTGGCCGATGTTGCCGCCCACGAAGGTGCGGTAGCCCGCCGCCTTCAAAAGCCCGGCAATGATAGTGGTGGTGGTAGTCTTGCCGTCGGAGCCGGTCACCGCAATGATCCGGCAGGGGCATAGGTCGAGAAATGCCTCCATTTCCGATGTCAACTCCGCCCCTGCCGCCACGGCTCTCTCAATCTGAGGCACATCCGGCCGCAGCCCCGGCGTGCGGAAGATCACGTCCGCCCCCTCCAGCCGATCCAGGTAATCCGGGCCTAAAGCGGCCTTCATTCCCCGGTGCTCCAGCACCTCGATCAGGCCGTTGAACTCCTCTCTTTGACGTTTGTCGCACACAGTCACCGGCACACCCGCGTCCAGCAGCCCCTCCACCAGCGGCTGGTTGGACACGCCCAGGCCGATGACCGCCACCTTTTTCCCCTTCAGGAAATCAAAATATCCCTTCAACGCCGACTCCATTGACATCCGAACCTCCAAATCATCGGTTTAGCACTTTTGTACCTCATTGGCAAATATCGCATTCCGGACTATTATACCTCATTCAAATTCATTTGACAATCACCTAAAGATGAAGTACAATCAAATTTGCAAGTAAGCTGGACAGCCGCGCGGCCGGACCGAAAGGCCGTCCGTGAGGAAAGTCCGGGCTCCGCAGGGCAAGGATAACGGGTAACACCCGCCGGGGGCGACCCTAGGAAAAGTGCAACAGAAATAGACTACCTCGTTCCCAATTGGGGCCCCCGCAAAGCCGTCCTTTGGTTTTGTGGGGAGAGGAGGCGCAGCGAAATAAGTGAGCTCTGCCGCTTGCGGCGGAGTGAGCAATATGGAGCTTGTGCTGACGAGGAAAAGGTGGAAAGGCGAGGCAAGAGCTCACCCAATGGCGTGTCAAGCGCCCATTGCTGTAAACTCTATCCGGAGCAACGCCGTGGGAACACACAAGGCTGGCCCGGCCGTGTTCAGGAGGCGGCTGGAGCGCACCGGCAACGGTGCGCCTAGATAGATGGCTGTCTTAAATGACAGAACCCGGCTTACAGGCTTACTTGCACCAGACGAGGGTCTCTGAAAGGGACCCTCGTTTTTTATGCGCCAAATAAGATATGCGGACTGGGGTGCCGCGTTTTCCACAATTTCAAATGCCTTTTCCTTTTGAATCTTTTTAAATCAGCCGTTGCGCTCCCCTGAAAGATACTATATAATAAGAAAGCCTCAAAATATGACGGTTTGGAGGGATTCCTTTGGATCTGCTCATCAAAGGCAGCCGGGTGATTGATCCGGCCAGCGGTTTGGACGAGGTTTCAGACATCCTCATTGAGGACGGAATATTCAAAAAGCTTGGCAGAAATCTGACCGCAGAGGGAGTGCAAACCATCAATGCGTCCGGACTGGTGGCGGCCCCCGGACTGGTGGACATGCACGTACACCTGCGGGAGCCGGGATTTGAGGCCAAGGAGACAGTGGCCACCGGCTGTGCCGCCGCCGCCCGCGGCGGTGTGACCACTCTGGTGGCTATGCCCAACACCCGGCCCGTCACGGACTGCGTGGACATTGTGCGGCTGGTTCGGGAGAAAGCCGCTTCCACCGGGGTCAGCGTCCTCCCCGCCGGAGCAGTCACCCTGGGACAAAAGGGCGAGCAGCTCACCGACTTTGCCGCACTGAAAGCGGCGGGCGTCCCCGCCCTCACCGACGACGGCGTGCCGATCCAGAATCTGGCCCTGCTCCGTCAGGCCTTGATCCGTGCCAAAGAACTGGGCATTCCCCTGCTGGACCACTGCGAGGACAGGGACATGGTTCAAAATTATGCCGTCAATGAGGGCGAGATATCTAAAAAGCTGGGTCTTCCCGGCCGCCCTGCCATTGCGGAGGAGCTCCAAATCATGCGGGATGTGATGCTGGCCGAGGAGACCGGGGCCCACATCCACATCTGCCACATCTCCACCGGAAATGGGGTGGACATTGTCCGTCAGGCCAAGGCTCGGGGCGTACGTGTCACCTGTGAAACCTGCCCGCAATACTTTACGCTCACGGAAGACGAGGTACTCCGTCAGGGCACAATGGCGCGGGTCAACCCGCCTCTGCGCACCCAGGCGGATGTGAAAGCAATCCGGGCTGGGCTGGCTGACGGCACCATCGACGCCATCGTCACCGACCACGCCCCGCATACGGAGGAGGAAAAGGCCAGGCCCCTTTCCGAAGCTCCCAGCGGGATGGTGGGGCTGGAGACCTCCCTGGCTCTGGCCCTCACCGAGCTGTACCACAGCGGGCTGCTGTCCCTGAAGCGGGTATTGGCGCTTATGTCCGCCTCCCCCGCTTCCCTGCTGGGGCTGGACAAGGGGACGCTCACCATTGGCCGCAGCGCAGATCTGGTCCTTTTCCGCCCGGATAAGGAGTGGATCATCGACAAAACAAAGTTTTCGTCTAAAGGCCGCAACACTCCCTTCCACGGACGGACCGTGCGGGGAAAAGTCCAATATACCATTGCTCAGGGAACGATCATCTACCAGGAGGGCTGAGACATGTCATTCGATGTATTGCAGGACAAAATCAAAGCAAAGAAAAACCCAACCGCAGCCGGTTTGGACGCACGGGTGGAGTATGTTCCCCCGTTGATCCTGAAAAAGCACACGGACCGCTTGGGCGAAACTCTGGAGGCTGCCGCCGACGCGGTGCTGGAATTTGACAAAGGCCTTATTGACGCGCTGGCGGACGTGGTACCCGCCGTCAAGCCCCAGTCCGCCTATTTTGAAATGCTGGGTTGGCGGGGCATGAAAGCCCTGGAGGAGGTTATCGCTTACGCAAAGAGTAAAGACCTGTTCGTCATTGCCGACGTGAAGCGCGGCGACATCGGCACCACCGCCGCCGCCTACAGCGAAGCGTGGCTAGGCTCCGCTCAGGTGGGAAGCTCCGCCCTCCCGGTGTTCGACGCAGACTGCGTCACCCTCAACGGCTACATGGGCTCGGATGCCATTAAACCGTTTCTGAAAGACTGCACCCAGCGTAACAAATGTGCCTTTGTGCTGGCCAAAACCTCCAATCCCTCTTCTGTGGAGCTCCAGGACATCGTAGCCGGGGATCGTCTGGTGTACACCGTCATGGGCGATCTCATCCAGCGCTGGGGCAAGGATACCCAGAGTAAATACGGCTATCAGGCCCTTGGCGCGGTGGTGGGCGCCACTCACCCCTCCGTTTTGAAAGAACTGCGCCGCCGTCTGGACCGGGTGTTCTTTCTGGTTCCCGGCTACGGGGCCCAGGGCGGCACTGCCGCGGATGTGCGCTATGCCTTCGACGAGCTGGGCCGGGGGGCCATCGTCAACGCTTCCCGCTCCATCATGTGCGCGTGGCAGAAGACCGGGAAAGACGGCGTGGACTACCAGGAGGCGGCCCGTGCCGCCGCGGAGCAGATGCGGGACGAGATTCGGCAGTACATCACAATTCTGTGAGGCTTTTTTCCTTTCTTGAAAGAAAAAAGCAAAAAGAAAAGAATATGTTAGATGATTGGAGGTAAATTATGCCTGTTCAGCAGATTTGTACGGTTGTCTCAATGGAACAGCTTGACGACTGCACCTGGTGGATGGTGCTCGAAGCCGGCAAGCTGGTGGAAAAGCACGGGCTCCGCGGCGGGCAGTTCCTGCATATCAAGTGCGGGGACGGACAGCTTCTCCGCCGCCCTATCTCAGTGGCCCGCGCCCAGTGGGACGAGCCTGAGGACACCGCTGCATTAATCTTTGAAGTCCGGGGTGAGGGCACCCGCTGGCTGTCCCAGCGCAAAGTTGGTGACAAGCTGGATGTGCTGGGGCCCCTGGGCAACGGCTTCGATGTGTCAAAAGAAGGCCGCTATTTGCTGGTGGGCGGTGGCATCGGCATTCCTCCGCTCATGGAGTACGGCGAGCTTCTGCAATGGCCCAGGGTGGCGGTGCTGGGATTCCGTACCAAAGACAAGGCATTCCCCTCCATCACCAGCCGCTTCCAGGAGCATTGCGAACAGACCTACATCTGCACTGATGACGGCAGCCTGGGCCGTCATGGCTTTGTGGACAGCCAGGTACGGGAAATCCTCGAAAAGGATAAAGACTTTACAGCTGTTTTAGCCTGTGGCCCTAAGCCTATGTTGAAGAGCGTCGCAAAAGTGGCGGCAGAGTTCGGCATTTCCTGTCAAGTCTCCATGGAAGAGCGCATGGGCTGCGGCGTGGGGGCCTGCCTGGTATGTGCGACCCTTATGCGGGACGGCACCATGAAGCATGTATGCAAAGACGGCCCGGTGTTCAATGCCGAGGAGGTGGACTGGGATGTCTGAGCGGGAAAAGTTTCATTTTGCGCCTGAACTGTCCATAGGGCGGGCTGGAAACGGGCAAAAGCTGGAAAGAATTCTCTCTGACTCCGAAGCATCGGACACCTCCCATATTAATATGGCGGTGGATTTGGCAGGCATTACATTCAAGAATCCGGTGGTGGTGGCCTCCGGCACCTTCGGCTTCGGCCGGGAATATGGTCAGTTTTTTGATCTGTCCCAGTTGGGGGGCATTTGCTGTAAAGGCCTAACACTTCACCGAAGAGAGGGCAATCCCTCACCTCGCATCGCCGAAACTCCCATGGGCATTCTCAACTCCGTGGGCCTGCAAAACCCGGGAGTAGACGCATTCATTAAACACGAACTTCCCTTCCTGCGCCAATACGACGTGAAAATCATTGCCAATATCTCGGGAAACACCCCGGAGGAGTATGGTGTGATGTGCGAAAAGCTGTCTGAGGCCGGGGTGGATATGATTGAGGTCAACATCTCCTGCCCCAATGTGAAAGCGGGCGGTCTGGCCTACGGTACCCGCCCTGAGCTGGCGGCAGAGGTCACACAAGTGGCCAAATACCATTCCAAGGTCCCGGTGATGGTGAAGCTCTCCCCCAATGTCACCGATATCACGGAAATCGCCAGAGCTGTGGCGGATGCCGGCGCGGATGCGCTGTCTCTTATCAACACCCTGCGGGGGATGCGGATCGACGTGAATACCTGCCGGCCCATTTTGAAGATGAACACCGGCGGCCTGTCCGGCCCTGCTGTCCTCCCCGTGGCCGTGCGCATGGTGTGGGAGGTTGCCTCCGCTGTTAAGCTCCCCATTCTGGGCATGGGCGGCGTGTCCTCCGGCGAAGACGCCGCCCAGCTTATGCTGGCTGGCGCCTCTGCCGCAGCGGTGGGCACTGCCCTGTTCGCCGACCCCTACGCCCCCTTGAAGGTTCGGGACGGTTTGGCGTCCATCGCGGCAAAGCAGGGTTTGGCTGCGGTCAGCCAGCTCACGGGCGGCGTAAAACCCTGGTAACACAGAAAGAAGGAGCATCATAATGTCTACCATTTATCTCATACGCCACGGTCAGGCGGAGGGCAATCTCTACCGCCGATGCCATAGCTGGCACAACGGCCTGCTCACCCTCAAGGGCCGGGAACAGGTCAAGGCGCTGGAAAAACGGTTTGACGGCGTCCACTTTGACGCGGTCTATTCCAGCGACCTCTATCGGGCCATGTCCACTGCCGGGGCCATCTACCGTCCCCGGGGACTTACCCTGCGGGTGGACCCGGGCCTGCGGGAGATCGACGCGGGCGTGTGGGAGGATGTGCCCTGGGGGCAGCTGCTTTACGACCACCGGGAGAGCCTCACCGCCTTCCTCAATTGCGATCCCAGCTGGCAGGTGGAGGGCAGCGAGACTTTTTCCCATGTACGCCAACGAATGGTTGCCTCTCTGACCCGCATTGCCGCCGCCCATCCGGACCAGACGGTGGCGGTGGTGTCCCACGGGTGTGCCATCCGGGCGGGGCTGTCTGCCTTTTTGGGTCTTGAGCCGGAGCAGATGTGCCAGATCCCGCTGGGCAACAACACCAGTGTGGCCCGTCTGGAAGCGGAAAACGGACAGATCCGGGTGTACTACTATAACGATGAAAGCCACCTTCCCAACTCCGATATCCCCAAGGCCAGCATCTCCTATGGCATTGCGGGCATGGAACGTAACGCCCTGCGGTTTCGTCCGCTGCTCCTGCCCCAGGAAAAAGAGCAGTACATAGCGGCTCGCCGGGATGGCTGGCAGGCCAGCCATGGCATGATGGACGGTTTTGATGGGGAGAAATTCCTGGCCGTAGCAGAGCAAAATAGTGCGCAAAATGAAAACTGCGTCCTTCTGGCCCTTCTGGGTGACACCCCAGTGGGCATGCTTCAGATGGACTGGCGGCAGGAGGCGGAACAGCAGATTGGCCGGGTCCCCTTCTTTTATGTGGCGCCGGAGTTTCGCTCCAAGGGCCTGGGTGTCCAGCTGTTGGGGCAGGCGGTGTGCACTTACCGGGCCATGGGACGGCAGCTGCTGCGGCTGCGCTGTGCACCGGAGAACGAACGGGCAAAGAAATTCTATCACTCCCACGGATTCTGCAAGGTGGGCGAAGAGCCAGGCGGTATAGGCCATTTGGACATAATGGAAAAATATATCGGATTGGCGCTCTAAGCGGGGAGGTATGTTCCATGTACATCCGGCCTTTAGCATCGAAATTTTGTAATTCTTAAAAGTATTCCAAGCTCCTTATTGAAATTGAGACGAACTCCGGCACAATTGATTTTGATGTCAAAGGTTCGGACGGCTCCACCCTCTTCCCTGCCTCCGGCACCTATAGCCGGGACGTTTCCGTTCTGATGGACGTGAGCCGCTTCAAGTGTTGCTCCGTCGCGCTGAGGATGCAGCGTTTCAACGGAAAATTCAGCATCTTGCTCTAATAAAAGCCACAGGGCGGCCGGGAGATAACCCAGCCGCCCTGCTTCATTTAGCGCATGGCGTTCCCAACATCGTTGGCGGCGTTGCCGATCGCGTCACCAGCGTCCCGTACCACATTGCCGGCACCCTGGGCCAGATCGCCCGCCGCACGGCCGATGTCGTCCGCTGCTTGGCCAACGGAGCCGGTGGTGCCGTTGTTTCCGGTGCCGCTGCCGTCAGGGAGACCGTCATTGTTCAGATCGTTGGTGCCGCCCGCACCGCCGCCCTGCATGGCATCGTTGCCTGCTCCCACACCAGGGCTGTTGCGATCGTTGTCGTTGTGGTCGACGTCGGCGCTGTTCCGGATGTCGTCGTCCACACGGCTGCTGTTCTGAACGCCGCTGCTGGGCGTCACGCTATTCGAGGGTGTGTCAGGCGCGTCGCTGTGGTTGTCCCGGTTCGCCGAGCATCCCGTCAGGGCCAGCGCCATGACAAGGGCAGCGGAAAGAGCAAAATATTTCAGTTTCATCATATATGCCTCCTGCTTTTTCTTCATGTTCCCCGTGACTCATTATGTGCCGCACAAAGAGATTCAAAGCAGGTATTTTTTGTTTTTTTGCCATCGTAACGTATTAAAATAAGGATGCAATCACAACTCAGCGAAACTCAAAAGCGGCACAATCGTAAAGAAGAGAGGTCATTTCACGTTGAAATGACCTCTCTTCTTTGTAACATTAGCAAAAAAGATGCGTCGGATAAAGGACGAAAGTCTGCAGATTTCGATGAGAAATCTGCAGACTTCATTGGTACGGCTGAAGGGATTCGAACCCCCGACCTTTTGGTTCGTAGCCAAACACTCTATCCAGCTGAGCTACAGCCGCATATGCTCCTTAGATCTTGTTTATAATACCACAGTACTCCAAAAAATGCAAGTAGTTTTTTCGTTTTTTTCAAAATTTTTTCTGCAAAGCATATCGCCGCCGGAGGCTGGGCATCCGGCGGCGATCAATGCTCTTATGCTCCGCTCCAAACCGCAAAACGGTGGAGCATGGCGGACACCTCCGCCCGGGTAGCGTCCCCATAGGGCAGCAACAGGCCATTGCTTCCGTTGAGGATGCCTACACCCACCGCCCAGGAGACGGCCTCCCGTCCCCAGGCGGCCACCGACTGGCTGTCCCCAAATCCGGACAGGTCGGCGGACTGGCTCACATTGTACCCCATCTGCCCGGCATAACGGTAGAGGATCACGGCGATTTCCTGACGGGTGATGTTGGCAAAGGGGCTGAACCTGCCGTCCCCCACGCCGGTCACCACATTCCGCTGACCCGCCCAAATGGTGCCTTCCGTGTACCACTGGCCGTCCGGAATGTCGCTGAACAGGAGGATATAGCCCACCGGCGGCTTCCCTGCCAGGCGGTGGAGCACCGTGGTCATCATACACCGCTGCATCTTACCAGACGGGCTGAAGCTGGCGCTCGTAACGCCGTCAAACAGCTTGTGCTCATATACATAGGCCACATCGTTATAGTACCACGCGCTCTGGGCCACATCGGTGAAGGACATGGCCACCGGCGGATCGACCACCGGATCTCCGGCGGACACCGTCCACTGTCCCTCCCCCATCCACTGAGCGGTTTGGGAGGACACCACCAGCGTTACCTCCGTCCCTGCCAGGTAGCGGTGGCCCGGGGTCAGCCCGCTGCCGATGCCTATCTCCGCCCCTGCGGTAGCATCCACCAGCGTTCCACCGCGCACCATGCCGCTCCCGGAGGTCCAGATGAGCCCGGAGCCCAGGGTCCCTGTGACCACGTCCCCGTTGACGCTGGTGTAGGAAACGAATCCGGAACCGGATGCACTCCCGGTCTGCCCCGCCTGGGCCGCAGCCTCGTTGAGCAGACCCGCAGTGTTCCGGTCCACATCCTGTTTGACAATGGCCTTCAAATCATTCCAGAAGGTTCCGGTGAGGTAGCTGAGGGAGACCAGCGCCTGGGACTGGCTTCCGGCGGAAGCCAGCACCGTACCGCCCGTCAGGATTGCCAGCGCCAGCGCACCGGCCAGTAGCTTTTTTTTCATGGCGTCTCCTCAGAAATCATATAGCTCAGGGTGAGCAGGCTGTCAGCAAAATGAACGTCCTCAATCTGAACATCGGGCATGTCCTGCTGGGGCAGCTCCACGTTGGTAAAATTCCAGATGCCTGCCACGCCGCAGGCTGCCGCCCGTCGGGCTGTGACCTCCGCCACCCCCGCCGGGACGGTGAGCACACACACGCTCACCGGATTGTCCCGCAGATAGTTCTCCAGACCGTCCACATGGTACACCGGAGTGCCGCTGAGTTGGGTCCCCACCAGGGACGGGTCCACATCGAAGGCGGCCACCAGGCGGAATCCATTGTATGTAAATGGGAAGTTCTCCATCAGCGCCCGGCCTAGATTCCCTGCCCCCAGAATGGCTACGGTGTGGTCCCGGTTCATGCCCAGGATATCCGCCACCTCAGAGCACAGCCGTTCCACATTATAGCCGTAGCCCTGCTGACCAAAACCGCCGAAGCAGGACAGGTCCTGCCGAATCTGAGAGGCGGTGAGCCCCATGGATTTGGCCAGTGAGCTAGAGGAAATGCGCACTGTCCCGGCCCGGAGCAGCTCGTCCAGATGCCGGTAATACCGGGGCAGACGGCGGATAACCGCAGAGGATATTTTGTCTTTTTTCATCACGCAATCGTTCCTTGCTTCAAAATTCATCAGTTTATTCTACTCCATCTCAACTTATTTGTCAAATTGATTCCCGCACGAATCACAATGATCCGCCTGCCCGCATAAGCTATACCATATCGCATCAAGGAGGAAGCATCCATGCCTCAAACCGGTTCCCTCGTTGTCCGCACCTTTACCTCCCAGGCCCAGCTGCCTGTGTCCGGCGCCACCGTCATCATCTCCAGCCGCACCGAGGACGGCCGCCACAAAGTTTTTTCCATCCAGACCACCGATGAGAGCGGCGGCACCAAGCCATTTGAGCTGGAGGCTCCCGACGAATCTCTGGGCATGAGCCCAGGTCAGGCCACGCCCTTCTCCAACTACTCCCTGGTGGTGGAGCACCCGGAATACTTTCTGGCCACCTTCGAGCAGCTCCAGGTGTTTCCGGGCGTGGAGACGGTGCAGAATGTCCCCTTGGTCCCCCTGCCCCAGCCTGCCGGCGGAGACAATGCCGCTGAGCCGGTGGTGGTCACCCCTCAGCCGCTGTGACGCGCTGTAAGTGTCAAATAAGGAGGTCTCTATGCCTGTCACTGTCACACCCTACATACCCCAGACGATCACGGTCCACACCGGCCCGGCCGATCAATGGGCGGAGAACGTTACCGTCTCTTTCCCTGACTACATCAAGAACGTAGCCTCCAGTGAGGTCTACCCCACCTGGCCGGAGGCCGCCCTCCGGGCCAATATCCTGGCCCAGATTTCCTTCGCCCTCAACCGGGTGTACACAGAATATTACCCCAGCCGGGGATACGACTTTGACATCACAGGCTCCACCATGAACGACCAGAAGTTCATCAAGGGCCGCAGCATATTCGACAATGTGGCAAATCTGGTGGATGAACTGTTCACGACCTACATCCGCCGCAAGGGCTTCGTGGAGCCCCTGTCCGCCCGGTTCTGCAACGGAACTACCGTCACCTGCGATGGGCTTTCCCAATGGGGCAGCGAAGCACTGGCCCGCCAAGGCAGCTCTTACCTCGAAATCCTCCGTCATTACTATGGCGACAATATCGAGCTGGTGTCCAACGCCCCTATCCGGAACATCGCCTACTCCTACCCCGGCTATCCTCTGCAAAATGGCTCCTCCGGCAACTATATCACGGTGATTCAGGTGATGCTCAACCGCATCTCCCGCAACTATCCCGCCATCCCCCGCATCAGCCCGGTGGACGGTGTGTTCGGCGCACAGACCGAGGAGGCAGTAAAGCAGTTCCAGCGCATATTCAACCTGACCCCGGACGGTATCGTGGGGCAAGCCACCTGGTATAAGATGGTATTCCTCTACGTAGGGGTCACCAATCTATCGGAGCTGGTGAGCGAGGGACAGCCCTACACCCAGATCCAGGGCCCCTCCGCCGGCGTCACCCTTCGGGAGGGCAGCACCGGCATCTCCGTCTCCGCCCTGCAATACTTCATCTCCATCATCGGCCAGTTTAGCTCCAACGTGCCCGTCCTGGCCATCGACGGCATCTTCGGCCCCAAAACCGCCGCCGCCGTCAATACTGTCCAGGGCCGGTTCGGCCTGCCCGTCACCGGCATAGTGGACCAGACCACCTGGCAGCATATCTACGACGAATATCTCGGCATCGCCCGCACCGCTCTGGCTGGAGCCAACCTGCCCACTGGGACTCAGCAGATCCGGCAGTCGGTGCAGGCGGGCCAATTCCCGGGCTACAACCTGACCTATGGAAGCTCGAACGCCTGAAAGGAAGGGACATATTTATGAATGATCTCAGCACACCTGAACTGAACGAGGCCCAGCACAGCGGCCAACCCGTTCGCTCCCTTCAATACATGCTTAACCAGCTGGCCATCCACAACAGCCGTCTGGTCCGTCTGGCGGTGGACGGCGTGTTCGGCGAGCGCACCCTGGAGGCCGTCATGGTCTTCCAGAGGGAGTACAATATCCCCGTCAACGGCGTGGTGAACCTGAACACCTGGGACGCCATCCGGGTGGCCTATTTCCAGGTGGAGCTGCTCTATGGCAGCCCTCCCCCGCTGAATGTGCTGCCCAGCGGCTCCTACACCACCGCCGAAGGTGCGGAGAGCGAGCCCATGCTCATCGTCCAGGCTATGTTCGTCTCCCTGACGAAAGTGATGACCAACTTCAGCCTCTGCCAGATGAACAGCTGCAACGACGGCGAGACCCACAGCAACATCCGGGAGGTGCAGCGCCTCGCCGGGCTGCCTATCACCGGCGTGCTGGACCGGGCCACCTGGTCTTACATGGTCCAGCTCTATCAGGCCCTGGTTACCCGGGGTTGAGCTGCCAAATCCCCCCTTGCCATTTCTCGGACAATTGGCTATAATATAGAAAGCGACAGGCAGATACAAACAGGGAGGGCACATCCATGGCCGGATTCATCCACGACAAGCTGGACACCAAGCTGCTGGCGCTCTATATCATGGACCGGGCGGCCGCCCCCATCGACTTTGACACCTTCGCCGACCTTGCCATGTGCGACCCCGGTGTGGACTATTTCCAGTTTGCCGAGGCGGTGTCCGAGCTGACGGACAGCGGCCACCTGGACCAGCGGGGCGAGACCTACGCCGTCACCGACAAGGGCCGTCGGGCCTGCGCCGCCGGGGAGACCAGCCTCTCCCCTGTCATCCGCCAGCGGTGCGACCGCCGGCTGGCCCCTCTGAACCAGGCGCTGAAGCGCAAGGCTCAGGTGCGGGCCCAGGTGGCGGAGCAGCCCCAGGGCTTCGACGTGTGCCTGTCCATGGACGACGATAAGGGCAGCCTGCTCTCCCTCACCCTGCTCGCCCCCACCCGGGAGGACGCCCAGCGCATCGCTGATCGTTTTCTGGAGCACCCGGATCGAGTATATAACGGACTGCTGGGTGTGTTGCTCACCAATGATGATAGGAGTGAACGCCAGTGAATTTTATGGGCTTTCCAATCTCCAACCTGTTTCTCTATTTCATCCTCTACTCTTTTCTGGGATGGGTGATGGAGACCTGCTACTGCTCCATCATGGAGCGCCGCCTGGTGCCCAGGGGCTTTCTCTACGGCCCCATCTGCCCCATCTACGGCGGCGGGGTGACGCTGATGATCCTATTCTTCACCCCGTTGAAGAAGAATCTGGTGCTCTTTTACGCGGTGGCTGTGGTAGTCATGACCTCTTGGGAGTATTTCGTGGGCTGGCTGCTGGAGGTCACCACCCATGTAAAATACTGGGACTACTCCCAGTACCGGTTCAACCTAAAGGGCCGGGTATGCCTGTGGGTTGCCCTGACCTGGGGCATCCTTTCCTACATCGTCATCTTCTTTATCCACCCGCCCATCCAATCCCTGGTAGAGGACCTCCCCGTGTGGCTGGAATTCATGCTGTGCGGCGCGTTTCTGGCGCTTCTGGCTGTGGACGCCACCCTTACCATTCGGAACCTCGTTTTGGTTGCCATGCATGTGGCAAGCGTTACCCAGCTGGCGCAGGAGCTCCAGCTCCAGGCGGCTCTGGGCAAGGCGGAGATCAGCGACAAGCTGGAGGACAGCGCCGCCGCCCTGCGGGAGCGCTACCGCGATCAGGTTGCCCAGCTGGAGAAGGTCAGCCGACGTTTCCGCAACGCCTACAGCACCATGAGGGCCAACCGCCGCTACACGGTGAGTCACGAGGATATCCTGGCCGCCGCCGCGCTGGCCAAGGAGAAGCTGCTCCGCCGGAAAAATGCGCTGAAATCCCCCCGTGCCAAGCAGTGACCTGCCTGACCAAGCAACGAGCCCGCCGGAAGACCCGGCGGGCTTGTCTTGCATTTGGTCGGTCAGCGCTGGCCCTTGTCGTAGGGGATACCCTCCGCCTTGGGCGCGTGGGACTTCTTAGAGGTAAAGGCCAGCACCACCAGCGTGATGACATAAGGCAGCATGCGGTAGAGATGGGAGCTGATGCCGAGCTCCTTCAGCATAAAGATGCCGTCGCCATTAATGTCAATGCTGGTGTAGGAGGCGGCGATGCACTTGAACAGGCCGAACAGCAGCGCCGCGCCGGCGATGTTCAGCGGCTTCCAGTTGCCGAAAATCATGACGGCCAAGGCCAGGAAGCCGAAACCTGCCACGTCGCCGTTGGCGGAGCAATTAGCGGTGGTCAGGGCATACACAAAGCCGCCCATACCCGCCAGGGCACCGGAGATCGTGGTGCCTGCGTAGCGCATCTTGTACACATTGATGCCCAGGGAGTCCGCCGCCTGGGGATTCTCGCCGCAGGACCGCAGCCGAAGCCCGAATCGGGTCTGATATAGTATGACGGACAGCACGATAAACAGCAGAATACACACGTAGGTGGCCGGATAGGTCTGGTTAATGAACGCCTCCCCGAAAAATCCCATGCTGTCCGTCCGACCGTAGCCAAAATAGGACTTGCGGAGCATAAACCAGGACGGGGCGTCTCCCCCGGCCATATTCAGAACATTCTGATTTGCGATAATGCGGATGAAGAACAGCACCAGCGCCGGGGCCATCAGGTTCAGCGCCGTACCGCCGATGGTCTGATCCGCCCTAAGATTCACAGAGGCAAAGGACAGCAGCAACGAGAACAGCGCCCCTGACGCCGCCGCCGCCAGCATGGCCAGCATGGCGAAGCCCTGGAGGGCAGCCCAGTTGCTGTCCGCTTTGGCTCCGTCAAACACGCCGGCTTCCTGAATCATGTTCACAAACACGACGCCGATGAAAGCGCCAAAAATCATGATGCCCTCCAGAGCCAGATTGATGATACCACTGCGCTCGGCAAATACGCCGGCCAGAGCCACGATCATCAGCGGGACTGCGTAGATCAACGTCTGCCGGATCAGAAATGTCATGCGCCCTCGCCTCCCTTCTCAGTCCTGCCGTCCTGAGCCGGACGGCTGTCCAGCCCAGAGGCGGCCGTCTTTCGTTTTTTCCGTCCGGTGAGCAGCATCTTGATGACCAGCGAAAACGCGCTCAGATAGACGATGGCGGCGATGATTACATCGGTGATGTACTCATTGTAGCCCGTGAGGTTGGTAAGCTGCTGGCCGGAGATATTCAGCATGGACATAAAGCAGCCGGTGAAGATGATAGCCACCGGGTTGCTGGCCGCCAGCAGGGCCACCGGGATGCCGTTAAAGCCCACGGCGGGCAGGGACTGGTAGGTGGACCAGAAGAATTCCGTGTTGCCGGACAGGTAGTAGAGGGACGCCGCCGCACCGGACAGTCCTCCGGCGATGGCCATGGACAGCACGATATTGCGCTTGTCGTTGATGCCGGCGTAGCGGGCCGCGTGGCGGTTGCTGCCGCAGGACACCAGCTCGTAGCCTATGGTGGTCTTGGTGATGAAGACATAGACCACCACCGCCAGCACAATGGCAATGATAATGCCCCAGTTCACCTGGGAGCCTGGGAAGACGGCGTCCAAGCCCCATTTCGCCGTCTCCACGCCGTTGTGGGCGGTTTTATAAATGTACCCGGTCTTGCCGTTCTCCTCCATGTTACACCAGATACTGTCGGCAAAGACCCATGTCACCAGGTTGGCCGCGATCCAGTTGGTCATGATGCAGGCCAGCACCTCGTTGATGTTGAGCAGCGCCTTGACCATCCCCGGGATGGCTCCCCACGCCGCCCCGGCCAGTATGCCCGCCAGGAACGCCAGCAGCCATACGATGGGCGCGGGTACGGAAGCGGTGGGGATGCTCAGCGCCACGATCAGCGTGGCGGCGGTGCCCATCAGATACTGCCCCGGCGCGCCAATGTTGAAAAGGCCGGTTTTGAACGCCACCGCCACCGAAAGGCCCGTCAGGATCAGCGGAGTGGCACGGAAGAGCATGTTGCCCACATTGGTTGGGTTGAAGCCAAAGGTGAGCTTGCCCACGGCGTCCCGCCCGGTGCTGAGGATGCCGCCCAGCACCAGCCGGATGCCGTCCCAAACAGAGCCGGCCCCCAGGGCGGGGTTGGTCAGGCCCACGATGAGCACAATGATACAGCCCATCAGCAGGCCGATGAGGATGGACAGCAGCGAGGCCACCACAGTCTTGGCCCCCTCCTTTTCCATCAGGGCAGACCATTTTTCCTTCATGCGCTCTGTCCCCCCTTCTCCATGCGCTTGGCGCCGGCCATGTACAGGCCCAGCTCCTGAATGTCCGTCTTTTTCGGGTCGAACTCGCCCACGATCTCGCCCTCATACATCACCAGAATGCGGTCGGACAGGTTCATCACCTCGTCCAGCTCCAGGCTGACCAACAGCACCGCGCGGCCCTTGTCCCGCTCCGCCACCAGCTGGCTGTGGATGTACTCGATCGCGCCTACGTCCAGGCCGCGGGTGGGCTGGACGGCCACCACCAGCGGCTTTTCCCGGTCCAGCTCCCGGGCAATGATGGCCTTCTGCTGGTTGCCGCCGGACATGGACCGGGCCACCGTCACCGGCCCCTGGCCGGACCGCACGTCATACTGCCGGATCAGCCGCTGGGCATACTCCCGGATAGCGCCCCGGTTGATGATGCCGTTGGTCTGGAACTGCTTTTCCCTGTACCGCTGGAGCACCATGTTCTGCTCCAGCGCAAAGTCCAGCACCAAGCCGTGCTTGTGCCGGTCCTCGGGGATATGGCTCATATTCCTGCCCCGGTGGCGGATGGAGGCGTGGGAAATGTCCTCTCCGCACAGGGTCACTGTGCCGCCGGAGCTCTTCTCCATCCCCGTCAGGCCGTAGACCAGCTCGGACTGGCCGTTGCCGTCAATGCCTGCGATGCACAAAATCTCCCCCGCCCGCACATCAAAGCTGACGCCATTGACCGCATTGCGCTTGTGGGCCTTAGAGGGGACGCAGAAATCCCGCAGGGACAGCACCGCCTCACCGGGCTTGGCCGGGGCCTTCTGGACCTCAAGCTGCACCGAACGGCCCACCATCATGTTGGATAGGGACTGCCTGTCCGTATCCTTGGTGTCCACGGTGCCGATGTACCTGCCCTTGCGCAGCACAGTGACCCGGTCTGACACCGCCATGATCTCGTTAAGCTTGTGGGAGATAAACAGGATGGACTTGCCCTCCTTGGCAAACTCTTTCATGGTGGCCATCAGCTCATCGATTTCCTGGGGCGTGAGGACAGCGGTGGGTTCGTCGAAAATGAGGATCTCATTGTCCCGGTAGAGCATTTTCAAAATCTCCACCCGCTGCTGCATCCCGACGGTGATGTCCTCCACCTTCGCGTCCAGATCCACCTTCAGGCCGTACCGCTCAGACAGCGCCTGTACCTTGGCACGGGCCTCCTTTTTCTGCAAAAAGCCAGCCTTGGTGGTCTCCGCCCCCAGGATAATGTTGTCCAGCACCGTAAACACGTCGATGAGCTTGAAATGCTGATGGACCATGCCGATGCCCAGGGCCGTGGCATCGTTTGGGTTGTTGATCCTGACCTCCTGGCCATTCTTTTTGATGATCCCCGCCTCCGGCTGGTACAGGCCAAACAGCACGCTCATCAGCGTGGACTTGCCCGCGCCGTTCTCACCCAGCAGCGCGTGGACTTCCCCCCGCCGGAGCTGGAGCGTGATGTCGTCGTTGGCGACAATGCCTGGAAACTCCTTTGTGATGTGGAGCATCTCAATCACATTTTCCGCTGCCATACCTCTTCTCCCGCCTCCTTCTAATCGTCTGAAAGGCCGAAAATTCGGTCCTTTTTTTCATTATAAAGCACACTGCCTGAAAATACAAGAAATTTTCCACACAATGCAGTAAAAAGAGGAGGGCGCTTGCGCGCCCCCCTCTTTGGGAAACCGAGAAATTATGCTTCGATGGTCAGGGTCAGGTTGGACCAGTCCTGATTCAGGCCGCTCTCATAGTCGGCGTCCACGACCACGGAACCGTCCTTGATGCCGGCCATCAGGGTCTCATACTCCGCAACGGAGTAGTTCTCCATGGACCAGGAGGCGGTGGGCAGACCCACGGCGTCGTCCTTGGCGCCAAAGGAAGAGCTCTTGCCGCCAATGCTGTCAAAGCTGCCATTGTAGAAGTTGTCCAAGGCAATGTTGACAGACTGGATCAGATCCTTCATGGCGGAGGTCACCACGGTGTCGGACTGGCTGGACTGATCCACGTCCACGCCCACCACATAACGGTCCGTGGCGGCGGCAGCGGCAGAAATAGAGTCGAACATGGTGCCGCCGCAGGCGAACACAATCTCAGTGCCGGTGGTGTACCAGCCCTGGATCATGGCTTGCAGCTCGGGGGAGGCGGAGAAGTTGGAGCCGTACTCCCAGCTGTAGCGCATCTCCACGTTGACGCCCATCTCAGCGGCAGCCGCGTTGGCGCCCTGGACGTAGCCGTAGCCGTAACGGCAGCAGGAGGGGACGGTACCGCCGCCGCCGCCGGAGAAGCCCAGCTTGGTGAAGCCCTCCTTGACCACGGCGTAGCCGGCCAGATAGCCGCACTGCTCCTCCTGGAACGCGATGCCGGCCACATTGGTCAGCAGGTTGCCGCTGTCGTCATTGAGGGAGTAGCCGTCAATAAAGACATAGCTCACATCAGGGTTCTCGCTGGCAGAGCGCTTCATGGCGTTCTCCTGCATATAGCCGGGGGCTACGATGACCTTGGCGCCGCCCTGAACAGCGGCCTTGTAGGCATTGTAACGGTCCTCGTCGGTGGCCTCGTTGCCGTTGGCGGGCTGATAATACTTGTAGGTCTTGTTGTTGTTGGCGGCGTACAGCTTCACGCCGTTCCAGGTGCACTCGTTGAAGGACTTGTCCTTCAGCTGGCCCACATCGGTAATCATGGCGATCTCGTAGGTGCTATCGGCGGAATTGCAGTTGTCGTTGATCTTGTCAGGGTCGGTCTCGGCGGCGCCGGGGTTCTCCTCGCCGGCCTGGCTGGGAGCGGTGCTTTCCTCTGTTCCCTGGCTGGCGGGAGGCTCACTGGTACCACCCTGGGTGGGATCAGGGCTGCCGCCGCTGCAGGCTGCCAGGCTGAACACCATAGCCATAGTCAGCAGCATTGCAAAGAGCTTTTTCATTGCATACATTCCTTTCTTCATCATCTTTCTCGGACGGCAAAACCGTCCTCTCTTCCTCATCCGTAAAAAGCAGGAACTCAATTGCTGCGCTCCTGTCCCCGGACCTGCCCATTATATCGCGTCTAACCGCAAAAAACAAGAAACTTTTGAAATATACACAGATTTTTCACATATCTTGACAAAATGCACGGTTTAATACCCCTGGGCCTGCTGTCCTTTCACCAGCTTGACGATACGGCTGGTGCCCAACCGGTCCGCGCCCAGGCTCAGGAAGTCCGCCGCATCCTGAAGGCTGGAGATGCCTCCGGCCGCCTTGATCTTCACATGAGGGGCTACGCTGGCCTTGAACAGCGCCACGTCCTCCCGGGTGGCCCCGGCGGCGGAGAAGCCGGTGGAGGTCTTGATATAGTCCGCGCCGCTGTCCGACACGATATGGCACATGCGCACCTTTTCCTCGTCGGTGAGCAGGCAGGTCTCCACAATGACCTTCAGCACCAGACTGCCGCAGGCAGCCTTGACCGCCTTGATCTCGGAGAGCAGGTCGTCCCACCGGCCGTCCTTGGCCCAGCCGATGTTGATAACCATGTCGATCTCCTTCGCCCCGTTTGCGATGGCGTCCTTGGCCTCAAACACCTTCACAGCGGTGGTGGAGTAGCCGTTGGGAAAGCCGATGACGGTGCACACAGGGAGTTTGTCCCCCAGATAGTCCGCCGCCCGCTTCACGTAACTTGCGGGAATGCACACACTGGCACAGCCGTAGGCCACGCCGTCGTCACAGATTTGGCGAATCTCCTCCCAGGTGGCGGTCTGGGTGAGCAGGGTATGGTCCACCGCCGCTAAAATGGCCTTGTTGTCCATTGGAATCACCTCATTATAATAGTATGGCTTCATTGTACTATGGACAGGCAGAAAAAGCAAGCCTCCCCACCTTTTTGATGCAAAATTGGTTTCCGCAACGGCTGGTTGTCAAATTGGACACTATTTTTGGTTGCCATGTCCGCTGATTTTTGCTAAGATGGTGCTGTCCAAAGGCGCCGGACAGTTTTTCTTTGGAGGTATACAGTATGGATTTTCGAGAGCGCTTGTTCGACCTGCGCCGTCAGGCCGGGCTGTCCCAGGAGGAGCTTGCCAATCTGGTGGGAGTCACCCGTCAGGCCGTGCAGAAGTGGGAGGCGGGCACATCCCGCCCGGATATGGACAACCTGGTGTCCTTGGCGGACTACTTCAAGGTGTCGCTGGACTTCCTTGTAACGGGTAAAGAGCCCACTCCCCCGCCCGCTTCCACCGTTGTCAACAACTACTACAATGACAGCCCGGAGCACTGGCACTATGAGTATAAGAGCAAGCGCACCCTGTTTGGCCTGCCCCTGGTCCATGTCAACTTCGGCCACGACAGCCGCTGGGCCCGGGGGATTGTCGCCATCGGCAATGTCGCCACCGGATTTGTCGCGCTGGGGGGCGTGGCCTTTGGCCTGCTCACGCTGGGCGGGGTGAGCATCGGGCTGCTGCTGGCCCTGGGCGCACTGTCTGTCGGCGCGGTCTCCATTGGCGGAGTCTCGCTGGGGCTGCTGGCCTGGGGCGGCATTGTGATGGGCTGGCTGTCCGTGGGCGGCGTGTCCCTGGGCGTGTATGCCGCCGGGGGCGCAGCCGTCGGTTCCCAGGTGGCTGTGGGCGGCGCGGCGGCAGCCCCTCTGGCCATCGGCATGGACGCTGAGGGCACCCAAACCATCCTCATCCCCTTGGAGGGCCTGAAAGGCGCAGACCTGAATGCCGCCCGGGCCGCCATTGACGCCGCCTGTCAGGGTGCGCCGGGGTTCGTCCCCTGGCTGCTGAAGCTCTTCCTCCTTTAAAGCCAAAAATGTGCGGACCCTCGATTTAAGGGCCCGCACATTTTACAGCTCTTTTTCCACCAGGATATATTCCTCATTACGAAACCGCTCACAGAACCCGGTGCTCAGGAACAGCCCCACCGAGGGGTTGTCCGCGGCAATGTTGTCCACCAGCCGCTTCACGCCGTTGGCCTTTGCGGCCGTGCACAGCAGCTCCAGCCCTGCCCGGCCGAATCCCCTGCCCCGGTATTGGGCAGACACCAGTACATCGCAGACATACCCGCTGAACTCGCTGTCATAGTAGTAGGCCGCCTCGCCTACAAACACCCCGCCGGCCTTATGATACAGGTAACGGTAAAACCGCTCCCCCGTTTCAGTCTCAACCCATCTGGCGTACCAGTCCGCCCAGCGCTCCTGTGGAAAGTCGATTGTTCCGCCGTAAGCGTGGTTATAGGCCATGGTCTTCGGGTCGCTCAGCAGGTTTTGACGGAATCCCAGCTCCCCTAGTTCGGGGCGGTAAAGGACTATTGTGTCCATAGCTCCTCCTTTAATTGTCCAACAGCTTTGCAATGGTTGTACGGTGCACCTGCATGGCGCTTTCCGGGCAAAACTCCTGGCAGCAGAAACAGCGGATGCACTTTTGGCGGTCGATGCGGGGCTTTTTCTTCACAATTGTGATGGCGTCTGCCGGGCATACGTTCCGGCACACCCCGCACCCCACGCACTCAGCGGGTTTGACCTGGGGCCGCTGGCTCAACGCCCACCGCATCAGCGTCCCCTTGACCTTTTTCAGCACGCTGGTCCCATCCCCCTGGAATAGGTGGCTATTGCCGGTGGCGATGCGTTGGAAATCCGGGATGGCAAAGGCCGCAGGGTCCCCCTCCACCGTCAGCTCTGACCCCGAGGCGGGAATCAGCCCCCGTTCCAGCGCCGCCTCCAGGGTGGGCACCTCCTCCCGCTTCAGCCCGATGAGCCCGGCGCACACCAAGTCCACCTTGTGGGGGCTCTCCCCCGCCAGCAGCGCCCCCATGTGCCGGGGTGTGCCGCCGGTAGGGCCGTTGCCCTCCATACAGTCCACGGCGTCCACAATGGTGAGCCGTGGTTTAAAATACTCGTCCAGGTCCACGATCATCCGGGCAAAATCCCGGGGGTCCGGATAGCGGAAGTGATACTCCGGCTTCACAGTGCCCGGGATAGTCCCGAACATATTTTTTGCCCCACAGGTCATGGCCATCATGCCGTGGGTCTTCAGCTTGCACAGGTCGATAATAGCGTCCGCCTCGTCCAGATAGGCGGTATACCGGAACTGACGGCACACCTTCCCCTCCGGGAACCTGGCCTCCCGCTCCTCAAAATTCTGGTTCAGCCGACCGCCGTACTGCTCCACCGCCTTCATTCCGGCGGCGGCATACACCCGGTTCACATGGGCGGCGCTGTACAGCCCGCCGGGGCTGTCCCCCACCACCACATCCGCGCCGCGCTTCACCAGCAGCTCCACCAGTGCGCAAAGCAGACCGGGATGGACGGTAGCCGCCTCCTCCGGTGCGGCGGCGGTCACCAGGTTCACTTTGACTGCAATCTTCATTCCGGAGTTCACCCAGTCCAACCCGCCCAGAGGGGCCAGCACCTGTTCCAGGGCGCTCCGGGCCGTTTCAAGGGCATAGTCCGAGCAGGGTACAATCACCACATCAGGTTTTGCCATGTTCTCACCAACCCTAATAAAAAGGCTGCCGCAGACGCGGCAGCCTTTTGGGGATTGAAGCAGAGCTTACTCCTCCTCGGAAGTCTCGTCTACGTCGTCCTCCACAGGGGCGGACTCCAGCAGGGCGCGGATGGACAAAGAGACCTTCTTGTTCTCCTCGTCGATGTTGGTGATCTTGGCATCCACCGTATCACCCTCGCTCACCACGTCGCCGGGCTTCTCCACCCGGTGATCGGCCAGCTGAGAGATATGAATCAGGCCGTCCACACCGGGGACGATCTCGGCAAAGGCACCGAAGGTCATCAGCTTGACAATGCGGACAGGGGCCACATCGCCCACAGAATACTTGCTGGTAAACACGGCCCAAGGCTCCTGGTTGTGATCCTTTACGCCAAGAGAGATCTTCTTCTTCTCCGGGTCAAAGGAGATGACGTACACCTCCAGCGGGTCGCCCACAGACACCACCTCGGCGGGGGTCTTGATGCGGGACCAGGACAGTTCGGAAATGTGGACCATACCGTCAACGCCGCCAATGTCCACAAAAGCGCCGTAAGAGGTCAGGCTCTTGACGGTGCCACTGTACCGCTTGCCCACCTCAATGTTGTCCCAAATGGCGGCGGCGGCGGCGGCGCGGGCCTCGGCGGCCACGGCGCGGATAGAGCCCACCACGCGGCGGCGGGCGCGGTTCACCTCAGTGATGCGCAGCTGGACGCGGGTCTTGACCATCTCAGACAGGTCGGCCCCCCGGGGCTTGCCGGACTGGGAGGCAGGGATGAACACCCGGATGCCCTTGACGTTGGCCACCAGGCCGCCCTTGTTCTCCTCGGTGATGATGCCCTCCAGCACGTCCTTGTTCTCCACGGCGTTCTCCACGATCTCCCAGTTCTTGTCCGCGTCGAGACGCTTTTTGGACAGCTTGACCACGCAGTCACGGTCGCTGACCAGCATGACGATGGCTTCGATCTCCTCGCCCACCTTGGCGATGTCCTCTACCTTCACATCGGGGTCGTCGCTCAGCTCGGACAGGGGGATGGTACCGGGATACTTGACGCCTAATTCAACCTGGATCTCGGTGGGCGTGATTGCCGCAACCGTGCCAGTGACCCTATCCCCCGTATTCAAAATTTTGAACGACTCCTCCAGCATCTCCGCGAAGGACTGTTCAATCTCCATAATTTCATCGCTCATTTTGTTGCTGACCTCCTTTATTATCCACTCCGGCGTAGATGCGCCGGCAGTGATCCCAAGCGTACCGATCCGGCCGAACTGTCCCCGGTCAAGCTCACTCCCCCGCTCCGCCTGCACCACCATGGAGCAGCGGCTGGAGCACAGCTGGGTAAGCTTCCTGGTGTTGGAGCTTTTTTGATCGCCGATGACGATCATGGCGTCGCACTGACCGGCCAGTTCAAGCGCTTCCGATTGGCGCCTGGACGTAGCATTACATATTGTATCAAAAAATTCCGCGTTTGTACACACTTTTTTTGCGTTTTCCACGATTTTTTCCCAATTTGACAATATCGCCGTGGTTTGGGACACAAATGTCAGGCACAGAGCGGAAAAATCCGACGTTTTTTTGAATATTTGTTCCAGCTCTTCCCAGCCGGAAACCACAATTCCCCGCCGGGTGCAGCCCAGAATTCCCAAAATTTCCGGGTGATCCGCCTCCCCCACAATGACGGGGACCCGTCCCTGAGCTTCCGCCTCCCGGACAATGCTGTGGATGCGGGTGACGTTGGGGCAGGTGGCGTCCAGCACCCTGCATCCCCGGGCCGCCAGCGCCTCATAGACCTCGTCCGGCTCCCCGTGGGCACGTATAAGCACTGTGGAGCCCTCCGGCGCTTCCTCCGGGGCGGCAATGGTGACGGCCCCCATCTCCTCCAGCCGCCCGATCACGTGGTCGTTGTGGGTGATGTGGCCCAGCAGGAACACCGGCCCCTCTGCCGCCGCCCGCTCCGCCATCTCCACCGCCCGGCGCACGCCGTAGCAGAACCCCGCCGTCTTTGCCAGCCGGACGATCATCCCGCCTGCTCCCCCAAAGCGTTGATGCGGGCCAGCAGGTCGTCCGCAATGCGCTGATAATCGTCGGCGGAGGGCTTGCGGCCCTCAAACTCGGGATGATAGGGCTGGCCGAACACCACCGTGGTCTTACGGAAGCGCCTCTTTTTGGGCGAGATGTACACCGGGATCAGAGGCGTGCCGGTACGGGTGGCGAACATAGCCGCGCCGGTGTGGGCCTCGGAGTTCTCGCCGTCCTTCACACGAGTGCCTTCCGGGAACATCAGCAGCTTTTCCCCATTTTTCAGCACCCGCAGGCACTCCTTCACCGCGGCCATGTCGGATTTGCCCCGGTTGATGCCGATGATCCCCGCTTTTTTCAGCAGGAAGCCCACCACCGGCCACTTCATGATCTCCGCCTTGGCCATCACATGGGTCTGGCGCTTGCTTCCCATACAGCACACCACATACAGCGGATCGCCCAGGGTGGAGTGATTTCCACAAATCAGCGCAGCCCCCTCTGGGATATTGTCCACTCCTACGGCATTCCACGGATGAAGAATTTTCATGAAAATCCAGATAATGGGATAGATCACAGAATAGAACTTGTTCCGCATCCCTGCCCTCCTTACACGTCGACCCGCTCACGGATGAGGCCCAGCAGCAGCTGAAAGCTTCCCTCCAAATCCAGCCCGGTGGTGTCGGCCAGCACCGCATCGTCCGCCTGGCGCAGTGGTGCGGTCTCCCGATCTGTGTCCCGGCGGTCCCGTTCGACCACTTCCCGGAGCACCTGGTCGAAGTCGGCCTGCTGTCCGCGCTCCAAAAGCTCCTGATAGCGCCGCTCTGCCCGCGCCTGTGGGGAAGCGGTCAGAAAGAGCTTCACATCCGCCTGGGGCAGCACCACAGTGCCGATATCCCGGCCATCCATGATGACGTCGTGTTCCTGAGCAGTCCTGCGCTGCATCTCCAGCAGAAACGCCCGCACCGCTGGAATGGCAGCCACCTTTGAGGCACATATGGAGATCTCATTCTCCCGGATAGCACGGGTCACATCCTCTCCGTCCAGAAACATGTGCTGAAGGCCGTCCTTCCCATAGCCCATGGTAATGGTCAGCTCCGGCAGCATCGGCACCACTTTGTCCGCGTCCGACGGGTCGATCCCACGGCGGCAGGCCGCAAGCCCCACCGTACGGTAAATAGCCCCGGTGTCCACATAGAGGAACCCCAGTTCCTGCGCCAGCCGTTTGGCCAGCGTGGATTTTCCCGCCCCGGAGGGACCGTCAATGGCAATGCTGCGGTTTTTCATGGCAATGCACCCTTCCTTTATATATCATCATTGGCTCGTTCTGCCGCGGCCTGACCGGCGGCATGGCCGGTAGACCAGGCGATCTGGAGGTTGAAGCCGCCGGTATAAGCGTCCACATCCAGAAGCTCCCCCGCAAAATACAGCCCCCTCGCCTTTTTGGACTCCATGGTTTTGGGATCCACTTCGTTCACAGCCACGCCGCCCGAAGTGACCACCGCCTCCTCCACCGGGCGTGTTCCGGATAATGGAACTGTAAAGTTTTTCAGAACCTCCAGCAGTCTGCGCCGCTGTTCCCTCCGGACGTCGTGGATTTTTGCGTCTCCAGGGATGTTGGTGCGCTCCACAAGCACAGAAACCATACTCCGTGGAACCAACCCGCCCAGCGCGTTGGCATAGTCCTGGTTAGCCCGCTCCTCAAAGTCGCGGAGCAGCCGGGCATCCAGCTTCTGCTCGTCCAGGGCAGGCTTCAGGTCGATGTGGGCGGTATAGCTGTGCCTGGAAAAATTCATGTGGGCGGAAGCGGACAGCACCAACGGCCCAGACAGCCCAAAATGGGTAAACAGCAGCTCCCCCTGCTCCTGATAAATTGTTTTGCCCTTCTCATCCTTCACCCGCAAATCCACATTCCGCAGGGACAGCCCCTGGAGCGCGGCACAGCAGGGGTCGTCTGACTCCAGCGGCACTAGGGAACCGCGTATGGGCTTGATGGTATGCCCCACGGACCGGGCCAGTTCATACCCATCCCCGGTGGAACCCGTGCGGGGATAGGACGCTCCTCCGGTGGCAAGGATTAGCGCCTTACAGCTATTCAGCTCCCCGCTGCTTTCAGTCCCCACACTGGCAAGCCGACCGTCTCGGGTACTGAGCCTGACGACCCGGTCCCGGCGGACCTCCACCCCCTGGCGGCGCAGCTCAAAGAACAGCGCGTCCACAATATCGGCGGCTCTATCTGAAACTGGAAAAACCCGGTTCCCCCGCTCTGTTTTCAGTTTCACGCCCAAGTCCTCAAAAAACGACATCGTATCTGCCGGACCATAGCGGTCAAAAGAGCTGTAAAGGAATTTTCCATTACGTAAAACAGCCGCTGTCAATTCCTGCTGCCCGCAGTTGTTGGTGACATTGCACCGGCCCTTTCCCGTAATATACAGCTTGCGCCCCACCTTCTCATTGGGCTCTAGAAGCAATACATCCGCCCCGCCCCGAGCGGCGGTGATAGCGGCCATCATGCCCGCCGCGCCGCCCCCGGCGACCACGACCTTACTTGTCCCCATACTCCACCTTTTCGTATACCTGATATTCGTCCCAGATGCTCTCCAGCCGCTCAAAGGTGGTGGTCACCTCAGCGGATTTCTTACGCCCCACCGCCACGATCAACGCATTGATGATGGACAGGGGGGCCACCAGAGAGTCGGCAAAGGAGACCATGTCGCTCTTGGCGAGCAGGCAGTAGTTTGAGATGTCGTACAGCGGGGACATCTCGCTGTCAGTAACGGCAATTACCGTGGCCCCCTGATCCCGGGCGAACTCCATGGCCCGTACGGAGCGGGTGGAATAGCGCGGGAAGCTGATGCCGATGACCACATCGTCCTCTCCCACCCGGAGCATCTGCTCAAACATCTCGCTGGCCAAGCTGGTCTGCACCTGACACACGTCGTCGAAGATCAGCTTGAAGTAAAAAGTAAGGAAATCGGACAGCGCCGCCGATGAGCGCACCCCCAGGATATAGATGCGTTTGGCGCCGACGATGGCGTTCACCGCACCATCAAAGTCCTCCCGGTTCAGCTCATTCAAGGTCATGCGCAGCTTCTCAATATCCGACTGCACCACCTTGTCCAGCACATCCTGGGAACCCAGCCGGTCGTAGGACACCTCAATGCGCTGCACGGTGGTGAGCTTTCCCCGGATCATCTCCTGCATAGCCTTCTGCATAGCGGGATAGCCGTCGAAGCCCAGCTCGGCGGCAAAACGGACCACCGTGGATTCGCTGATCTTCACCGCCTGGCCCAGCCGAGCTGCCGTCATAAAAGCGGCCTTGTCGTAGTTGTCCAGGATATAGCGACCGATCAGCTTCTGCCCCTTGGAAAAAGTGTCCATACTGCTCTGAATTATCGTCAAAATATCTCGGCTCATGGCAAAACAACCCTACTCTCTTTCTATCCTCCTGGGGTGCATAGATGCGCCCAACGGACAATATCATACCGTTTTGCTGGAGGAATTGCAAGAGGTTTTAAAAGTTTTCCGCTTACTCCTGCAAAGCGAAGAGCTCCGCCGCCGTGAGCGGCCGCCACTGACCGGGCCTCAGCCCGCCCAGATGAACCTTTCCCTCCCGCACCCGCCGGAGGCGCTTTACCTCTAATCCAGCGGCGGCACACATGCGGCGCACCTGCCGGTTTTTTCCCTGGTGAATAACCACGGTGAGGCTGTTCTCCCCTGTTCGTTCCACCCGGTCGGCAGTGAGCAGTTCCCCTTCTGACCACACGGGGTTCGTCAGCACAGGCATAGCCCGCTCCACATTGCCGCTCACCCACACCCGGTACTCCTTCTCCACCTCATGAGCAGGGTGGGTCAGCCGATGTGTGAGCCCGCCGTCGTCGGTAAGCAGGAGCAACCCTTCCGAGTCCATGTCCAGCCGGCCCACCGGCCACACCCGGGCGGGGCAGTCCGCCACCAACTGGGCCACCGTCTTGCGCCCCTTCTCGTCAGACAGGGTGGTGACATAGCCTCGGGGCTTATTAAGCATGATGTACGTATGTCCCTCCGGGGCGGCCAGCAGAACGCCATCCACCTCTATCCGATCCCGCTCCGGGTCCGCTTTGTCCCCCAGCTTGACCTGACAACCGTTGATGGTCACCCGTCCGGCCAGGATATATTCCTCCGCCCGGCGGCGGGAGCACACCCCCGCCGCCGACAGCAGCTTTTGCAGCCGTTCCTCCACTGCCGCCGCTCCTCTCTTCTATGGTTACGCCGCTCCGCTCAGCAGGGCCTTGAGCTGTTCCCAAAATGTCATAGCCTCCCGCAGGTCCATCCCAGCTCCGCTTTGGGTCACAAGCGGGACTCGGGCCACAACCTCGCCGTTTTTCCTCCAAACCGCCTCGCCTATAGGTTTTCCCGCCGCAAAGGGGGCACGCACGGAACCGGCAAGCTCCACATCCATGGTCAGCCCTTCGCCTTCTCTCAGGGGATAGCCCGCTTCCTCAGCCGTCACCGCCGCCGCGGTTGGAATTAAGCTGCCCTCCACAGACACCGAGCCCAGCACCTCTCCCGCCCCACACAGCACCTGCCGGGGATAGGTTTTGAAGCCGTAGTCCAGCAGCTTCATATGGTCGTTCCAGTCGTCCCCGTCGTTGAGGGTGACGCAGATCAGGGTCTGGCCGTCCCGGGCGGCGGCGGACACCAGAGTGCGCCCCGCCTTCTCCGTGAACCCGGTCTTCATCCCCACACAGCCCTCATAGCGGTAGAGCAGCTTGTTATGGTTGACAAAGGTCCGGGTGCCGATGGTGATGGATCTGGTGGCGCAGATTTCCGCCACAGCCTCATTTTTCAGGCATGCCTGGGCTGCCAGGGCCATATCATAAGCAGAGGAATAGTGCTTCTCGTCGTTCAGTCCGCTGGGGTTGGCAAAGGAGCTGTCCTTCATCCCCAGCTCTTCCGCCCTCTGATTCATCAAGGCCGCAAATTCCTCCACGCTGCCCGATGTGTGGCAGGCAATTGCCATGGCGGCGTCGTTGCCCGACTGGAGCAGCAGGCCGTACAGCAGTCCCCGCAGGGTGATCTCCTCCCCGGCCTTGAGGTAAATGGACGAGCCCTCGCTGCCCAGCCACTCCCCTTTGATTGTCACCACCTCATCCAGATCCTCTGCCTGCTCCACCGCCACCAGGGCGGTCATCAGCTTGGTGATGCTGGCAATGAGACGGGGCTGGTGGATGTTCTGCTCATAGAGCACCCGGCCGCTCTCCGCGTCCATAAGGATGGCGCAGGAGGCGTTGGTGCCTATGGCCCGGGCAGGCGGACACACCATGGTCAGCGCGGCCAAAACGGCCAACGCGGCGGTCAATTTTCTCACAAAAGGTCACTCCCATCCGAATGCTCAGATGGGAGTAGTATGACCTTATTGAACCGGATTATCCTCAGCGGACTTTTTGTCAATATATCCGGTGACCCGTTCAAACATCTCGGGCACCAGGTCCACCACCCGGCTGACGGTGTCCCCCGGCGGGGGCGCCACGGGCAGAAGGCGGACGGAACCGTCCTTCACCACCAGGAAAGCCACGGGAAATACGCTGACACCGGCTCCCGCGCCGCCGCCGAAATTCTTGGGCACATTCTGGGTTTTGCCGAAGTCGGAGCCGCCGGTGGCAAAGCCAAAGGACAGCCGGGACACCGGGATCAGCGTCACCCCGTCCTGGGTGGTGATGGGCTGGCCCACCACCGTGTTGGCATCCACCATCTCTCTGATCTTGTTCATGGTGGTCTGGAGCACTTCGTTGATGGGATGGTTGTTTTCACTCATGACTCAATGCCTCCTGTCTTTTGACCGCGGGTCTCCCGCTCTTGATCCACGTAACCAGTGCCTTCACGCCGTAGCGCACAGTCAGTGCCACGCCCTGCCCCACGGTCAGGGTGACCGCCGCCTGAAGCTCCACCGTGGGCTGCGCCGCGCCGTAGTCCATGCCGATTTGGAATGAATGACGCTTTACCTTGAAATTATGGTCAAAAATCGGCCAAAGCATACCCAAGACCGCATTGGCTTGTCCATAGCCCAGGGCGATGGCGGCCGGGTCGCTGCCGCCCCAGATCAGCTCCAGCTCCAGATCGTCAATGCGGATCTTCCGTTTCAGCGATCCACAAAACTGGGCGGCCACCGGCAGCAGCTTCATCAGCCGGGGCAGCGTACCGGACTGACCCTCGGGGGCGGGCTTTTTCTTCTTGGGCGTTTTTTCCTTTTTAGGCACATTTTTAGACTTTCTTTTTAATTTCTTTTTTTGCTTTTTCTTGGATTTCTTTTTGGGCTTTTCTTCTTTTTTTGGCTTAAATGGGAAGAGCTGGATCTTTACCGGTCCCGCCAGAGCCGTAATGAACAGCCCGGCCTTTCCGTAGCGCACCCTGCCTCCGACCCGAATGAGGGAGATAAGCCACAGGACAAGCAGGATAGCCAAAAGGACTTTCAAAAAAGTCATTGGTCCGCCTCCCCACCCGGCTCGGCCTCAGGCGTTTCCTCCGCTTCCGCCTCCCCCTCTTCCGGCTCCGTTTCTGCCCCCCTCAGGCGGCGCAGGGCGGACTCCATCTCCATGGTGAGCTGAAGATCCTCCTGGCTGGCAGAGGTCAGATCAGGCAGGTCGTCCAAAGAGGCCAGCCCAAAGGAACGCAGGAAATTTTTCGTGGTGCGAAACTGCATGGGACGTCCCGGCACCGCCAGGCGGCCCGCCTCCCGGATGAGCTCCCGCTCCAGCAGGAGGCCCACGGTATAGGAGCTGTCCACCCCGCGGATCTGCTCGATATAGGCCCTGGTCACCGGCTGAAAATAGGCGATGATGGCCAGCACCTCCAGCGCGGGCTGGGACAGCTTGGCAGGTTTGCGGCTCTCCAGCGCTTTGCGGATATGCGCTGCCTGCTCGGGAGCGGAGCACATCTGCCAGCTGTTCTCCAGATGCACCAGCCGGATTCCCCGCCGCTCATAGCTGTAGGCATCCGCCATGCGCTGGCACACGTTTTCCACCGTCTCCCGATCCTGACACAGCGTGAGGCACAGGCGCTCCACGCTCATTGGGTCCCCGGCGGCGAAGAGGATGCCCTCAATGGCGCTTTCCAACTCCTTCAATTCCATTTTGGACACCCCTCCCCTCTCTAATTTTTGCACTGCACACAATGGCTCCGCGCTTCTCAATAGCTCTCCACCGTCACGTCCACATCTTCCGGTGCGGCATCCACCGTACTGGTAACGGTGCAGTCCTCCGCTGTCCCTGCCAGATGGATGCGGTTGGCCTTGCACAGCTCCAGAATGGCCAGGAACGTGGCCACCACCTCGGAGCGGCTGCGGCTGGACTTAAACAGCGCTTTGAACCGGGCTACGCCGAACTGAATCAGCCTGTCCAAAATAGACCGGGCCTTGTCCGCCACTGGGTAGGGTTCCCGGCCCACGATACCCTCAAACGCCTCCTTAAGCGGGGGCAGATTGTTGTCGGTCCGGGTCAGAACGGAACGGATGGCGGAGAAAATATCCGCCTTGTCGTGGACATAGCTGTAGGCCGTCTCCGTCTTTACCGGCTCGGGCTGCTTGGGCAGATAGTCCCGGCCGAACTCGTAGCGCCCGTTCAGCTGCTCCGTAACGTCCTTGATCTTCACGTAGGTTTCCTGGCTTTTATGCTCCTCCAGGGCGGCCATCAGCTCTTCCATCTCGCTCATGGCCACCTCGTCGTCGATGGACAGCAGCATCCGGGTCTTGATATACACCAGGTGGGCAGCCATGGTGACAAACTCGCTGGCCACCTCCAGGTTCAGCTCCTCCCGCTGGGCCATCCACGCCAGGTACTGGTCCAGCAACTCGGAGATCTGAATGTCGCGTATCTCAATCTTGTTCTTGCTCAGCAGGTGAAGGATCAGGTCCAGGGGGCCGTCAAAGTCCTCCATGTCCTCCTGCTTGGCTTTTACCACCTTATCCAGGTGGTAGATGGGGGCTTCCATGGCTCCCCTCCCTTCCATAGTAGGGGTATTATAGCAAATTTTTTCGGAAAATACAAGGGCAGGTCACTTTACTTTCCGCTCCCGCCTGTTACAACATTTCACATTATTCATATTCCGCCGTGATAGAACCTTTTTGCAGGATATGATTTTGCGCTTCTCGTAAAAAGGCTTTTTTGCCTATATTTGCACTTAGTTCAATTTCACAGTCCAAGGAATACAGAGTGAAACGGTAGGTGTGCCGTTTTCCTTTTGGCGGCTTTGGTCCCGAATAACGGTGCAGCCCATACCCGATTCCTTGCTTGGCATTTCCCAATGACGCTACAATTTTACCAGGAGGAATGGCACCCCTAATCGTTTCCGCTGCCGGCAGATTCCAAATCAACCAGTGGGTAAAGCCTCTAATAGGATGGCTCAAATCCTCCAATATGACAGCGAGGAATTTTGCATCAGGAGCGAGGTTTTGAATAGAGAATTCCGGTGAAATATTTTTTCCCCGTCCCGTGTGCTCAACTGGGAATTTTCCACCATCCGCGATCCCCTTGCATGAGAATTTCAAAATACTCTGCTCCATTTACCTCACCCGTTCAGCTTCTCCAGCGCTGCCTTTGCCGACATCTGCTCCGCTTCCTTTTTTGTGCGGCCCGCGCCTGTGCCGATGACCTTCCCGTCCACCGACGCCTCCATCTCGAAGCTGCGGCAGTGGTCCGGGCCGCTCTCCCGCACCAGACGATAGCTCACCGACTTCCCCGGCGTACGCTGAACCAGCTCCTGAAGCGCGGTCTTGTAATCCCGATCAGCGGCCTTCTCCCGCTCCTTATCCAGGATCAGCGCCCGGATGATGGGTCGCACCGCCTCCATACCCCCGTCCAGATAGACGGCAGCCAGCATGGCCTCGGTGGCGTCCGCCAGGATGGAGGGCCGCTTCCGGCCCCCGCCAGCGTCCTCCCCCTTGCCCAGCCGGAGGTAACGGCCCAGCCCCAGGCTCTTGGCCACCTCGTGCAGGCTGCTCTCGCACACCAGCGCCGCCCGGGTGCGGGTCAGCTCCCCCTCAGGCATGTCCGGATGGGCGGTGAACAGGTAATCCGCCACCACCACCCCCAGCACCGAGTCGCCCAGAAACTCCAGCCGCTCGTTGCTGGTCAGCCCCGCGCCCCGGTGCTCGTTGGCGTAGGAGCTGTGGGTCATGGCGTGCTCCAGAAGCCCCCGGTCCCGGAAGCGGTAGCCCAGCTTTTCTTCCAACTCATTCATAGGCATCCTCCACCACGGAAAAAGCCCCGCCTTGGCGGGACTTTTTCAGCCTTAACACGTGAACTTAGAGATCCAAGTGCTCCTGCATGTACTTGTGCAGATCCCCAACCGTGACGATGGACTCGATGTCCTCGCTGTCCATCTCCTCCATGCCGAACTCGTCCTCCAAAGCCATGGACAGGTCCATCAGATCCACGGAATCCGCGCCCAGGTCATCCACAAAGGCGGTGTCGGCGGTTACGGTCTCGGGCTCTACACCGAATTGCTCGGCAATCAGTTTACACAGTTTTTCAAACATCTTACAGCAGCTCCTTTATGTTGCTTTAATCAACAACATAATAGGTGCTTTGCCGCCGACTGTCAATAGTATTTTTAACAATTTTTGTTCAGTCAGCCCTCGCGGTCTTCGGCAGCGGCGGAACGGGACGAAAGACGCATATGCTCCACGTTCTCCGTGATGTCCTCAATGATGCCGGAGCGCTTGAATTCCACCGCCTGACGGATGGCGTTCTTCATCGCGTAGCCGTTGGACGAGCCATGGGCTTTGATGACCGGCTTGGAGATGCCTACCAGCGCGGTGCCCCCCACCTCGTTGGGGTCCAGCAGCTTTTTGAAGTCCCGCAGCCCGCCCTTCATCAGCAGGGCGGCGATTTTGGTCTTCAAGCTCTTCATAAACATCTTCTTCATCTCGCGGCTGAGGAACAGCCCTGCGCCCTCCACCGCCTTGAGGAAGATGTTGCCGGAGTAGCCATCCGCCACGATCACGTCCACGGCCCCTTCCACCGCCTCCCGTGCCTCCACGTTGCCCACGAAGTTGATGCGGCCCTCCTCCTTGGCCTTTTGCAGCAGCTGATAGGTCTCCCGCTGGAGGTCGGTGCCCTTGGAGGGCTCCGTGCCGATGTTCAGCAGCCCCACCTTGGGCTCGGGACGGCCCAGCACTCTCTCCGCGTAGTAGCTGCCCATAAAGGCGAACTGGAGCAGGAATTCCGGCGTGCCCTCGGCGGTGGCCCCGCAGTCCACCAGCACGGCCCCGCCGCCCCCGGTGGGCACCACAGGGGCCATGGCCGCCCGGCGGATACCCTTGATGCGCTTCACCAACAGCGTTGCCCCCGACAGCAGCGCCCCCGTGGACCCAGCGGACACAAACGCGTCCCCCTCCCCACTCTTGAGCATGTTCAGCCCCACGGTCAGGGAGGAGTCCTTCTTCTCCTTGAAGGCGGTGGCCGGGTTGTCGGACATCTCCACCACCTGGTCGGCGTGGGTGATGGACAGGCCCTTGGGCAGCTCACCCACACCCTCCTGCTTGAGGGTCTCTAAAACCTCATCCCCCCGGCCCACCAGGACCACTTCCACTCCGTACTCCTTGATTGCCTGCAAAGCGCCCTGCACCGGCGCCTGGGGCGCGTTGTCGCCGCCCATGGCATCCACAATGATGCGCATATCCCGGCCTCCTTATAATCTCTCTTTCAGTGCGTCCACCAGCGCCAGCGAACGCTGGGACAGCTCCGCGTTTTTGTTCCGCTTGCCCCTTACCTTGTGGTCTAATGGGGGCATAATGCCGAAGTTGATGTTCATGGGCTGGAAATCAGCCACGCTCTCGTTGCTGACATACTGCGCCAGCGCGCCGATGGCCGTCTCACGGGGGAAGTCCAGCGGCCCTTGACCCAGCAGCCGCCGGGCCAGCTCCACCCCCGCCAGAAAGCCGGAGGCGGTGGATTCCACGTACCCCTCCACCCCGGTGATCTGCCCAGCAAAGGAAACGCGCTCGTTTCCCCGCACCCGGTAGTACCGGTCCAGCAGGCGGGGCGAGTCCAGATACGTATTGCGGTGCATCACCCCGTAGCGCACGTACTCCGCGTGCTTCAGCGCCGGGATCATGGAGAACACCCGTTTCTGCTCCCCCCACTTCAAATGGGTTTGGAAGCCCACCAAATTGTACAGCGTCCCCTGGGCGTTGTCCCGACGAAGCTGCACCACGGCGTAGGGCTCCCGCCCGGTCTTTGGGTCGGGCAGGCCCTTGGGCTTCAGCGGGCCGAAGGACAGCGTCTGCACCCCCCGGCGGGCCATGACCTCCACGGGCATACAGCCCTCAAACACCCGCTTGTCCTCAAAGCCATGGACCTCCGCCTCCTCAGCGGCGCACAGCTCCTTCCAGAAAGCCAGGTACTCCTCCTCGGACAGGGCGCAGTTGATGTAATCCGCCGTTCCCTTGTCGTAGCGGGAGGCAAACCAGGCGTGGTCCATGTCGATGCTGTCAAAGGTGACGATGGGCGCCGCCGCGTCGAAAAAGTTCAGATAGCTGTTCTCCGGGAACAGCCCCGCGATGGCCTGGGACAGCGCATCCGAGGTCAGCGGCCCGGAGGCCACGATGACCTCCCCTTCCGGGATGGCGGTTACCTCCCCCTCCACCACGGTGATGTTGGGGTGGGACCGGATGGCGGCGGTGACGGCGGCGGAGAAGCCCTCCCGGTCCACGGCCAGCGCACCGCCCGCCTCCACGCGGGTCTGGTCGGCGCAGCGCAGAATCAGCGAGCCGCACCGGCGCAGCTCCTCCTTCAGCAGTCCCACGGCGTTCTCCAGCTGGTCGGAGCGCAGGGAGTTGGAGCACACCAGCTCGGCAAAGCCGGGGCTGTGGTGGGCGGGGGTCATTTTTTGGGGCTTCATCTCCATCAGAGTCACGGAAACGCCCCGCTGGGCCAGCTGGTACGCGGCCTCGCACCCGGCCAGGCCCGCACCGATGACGGCTACGTTCATGCTCATCGTCCTTTAATCGGGGGTGTCTTTGCGGCCCAGGAGGTAGTCCGCAGAAACGCCATAGTAATCGGCCAGCCTCTTTAAAATCGGCGCGTCCGGGTCTCGCTCCCCATTTTCGTAACGTATATATGTCCGCTCCACGATGCCGACAGTGACCGCAACCTCTTTGCGGCTTACCCTTTTTCTCGCCCGCAAATTGACCAGCCTTTCTGCTAAAATCTGCATGTTTTTTTAGTTACCTCCCTTGACATGACCATATGGTCATGCTACAATAGCACCAGTATGACCGTATGGTCAATATAAAGGAGCAATAATTATGACCAATGCAATGGATGTCCTGCGCCAATATGCCGAAGAGCACATGGTACGCCCCTTCATGACCCAAGACCCTGAATATTCCCGCACCCGTTTCTGCGTCGAAAAGCAGGAGGAAAGCTTTCGCGCCCTGCTCAACGAAGAAACGACAAAGCTTTTTGAAAAATTACAGGCTGAACAAGACCAGCTTGACTTTATCCATGAACAAGCCCTGTTCCGGGCCGGATTCCATGTGGCCTTAGAGCTGTTCCGCTGATTTACTCCGCTGTTTTCTTCGCCGCGGCCTTCTTTGCCGTCGTCTTCTTGGGTGCGGCGGCCTTTT